>JAJKIV010000206.1 GCA_021154285.1 Gemmatimonas sp.
CGAGACGCGCGCTCCACTCCGGGCAGCGTACGCGCGCAGCCGTCGACAGTTCTGCTCGCGCAGCTGCTCGAGGACGAACGTATACGTGTCCATCGCGGCGTCGCGACTCGTGGCCGTCGACCGCGCCACCTGAAGAACGAGTGGGCTATAGGCGCCCACGAACTCACGCCACGCGACGTCCTCGGCAGCGGCGTCGCGGGCGTCGAGCAGGCGTGTCAACACGCCCGGAAATGCGTCGCTCGAGATTGGGTCGATTCCACCCACCATGCGGAGGGCCGGGATGGCTTTCCAGGGGCCAACTGCCGAGCAGAGCAACGGCCAAGTTTGCGGATGGTATCGCCGAGGCGCAACGCATCACGGTCACTGCCGCTCGTCCGCCATCCACCACTGCGTCGTGGGAAGCTTGCGCTGGCGCGGCCACACTTCGTCCAGCGTCGCCGCGTCGTAGAGCCGCCCGTTCTTCATCACGTAGCGAACCGTATTCGTGTTGCGGATGTTCTCGAGCGGGTTCGCGTCGAGCACCTGAAGATCCGCCAGCTTGCCCGGCTCGATCGACCCGAGGTCGTCGGCGTGGCCGATGGCTCGCGCGCCGACCATCGTCGCCGACCGAAGGATCTCGTGCGCGGGCATGCCGCCCATGGCCAGGCCCCACATCTCGAAATGGTACCCGATGCCCTCCTGGTTCCCGTGTGACCCGACCGCTATCCGCCCACCCGCGGCGGCGACCTTCGCCGCCTCCGCGGCGAACTTCGGGAATGCGTACTGGTCATCCGGATGCCACTGCGAGCTGCCGGTGCGCAGCTCGGTGTAGCTCTGGGGCCAGAAGCGCTGGATCTTCTTCTCGCCGCGAATGTCGTAGCGCGTCGTGAAATACTCCTGCACGGTCGGGCCACCATACGCGAGGGTGAGCACCGGCGAGTTGGTGATGCCGCTCTGCACGAGGAGCTGCACGACGTCCTTGTAGAGCGGATACGTCGGGAGGGTGTGCTCCTCGCCGGCGTAGCCATCGAGCATGTGGGTCAGGTCGAGCATGAAGTCGGCGTCGCCCTCGTTCGTCGGCGAGAGCTTGAGCTCATACGCTGCCTGCGCCACGAGCTGTCGGCGTCGTCGATCGCCCACCGCATAGGCCTTGATCGTCTCCGTCTTGAAGAAGTCGGAGTTGCGACGAAGGGCGTTGCGGGCGTCGTCGAGCGTCTGGATGCCTTCGTTCTCGAAGAAGCCCTTCGCGGTCGTGAAGATCCGCGGACCCAACACGTCGCCGGTTTCGACCCGGTCGCTATAATCGATCACGTCGTAGCTGCCGGTCTGCGGGTCGCGCGTGGACGTGACCCCGTACGCGAGATTGACGTAGTACTGCCACAGCTCCGTGCGGTGCAGTCCCCAACCCGGCGCGTACATGTGAGCATGCGTATCGACGTAGCCAGGCACGATGGTCTTTCCCGAGACGTCGATGACGCGCGCGCCTGCTGGCGTTTGCACCTGGCCCCGCGCGCCAACGGCGGCGATGCGATTGTCGCGGACCACGACGTCCGCGTTCTCGATCACCTCCGTTCCCTTCATCGAGATGACGCGCGCGCCGCGCAGCACGACCGCACCGCTTGGTCGGTCTTTCGGCACCGTGATCGTGATGTCCACACGTGTTGGCTCGTATCCCGCCGGCTGCTCCGGGTTTGCCGGTGCGCGGTCCATCGAGTCCGCGGCAGCGACGTCGTACAGGTACAGCGCCGACCCCAGTGAGTATTCGAGAATACGCCCGTCGGCACTCCATCCGGCGAACTGCGCGCCGATCTTGGTCAGGCGCTTGAGCGGCACCGGTGACGCGTTAGGCCGCAGCAACGAGATCGTCGGCGTCGCTCCGGGCGTGAGCGTCGCGAGCCACATGTTCTGGCCACCGAGCAGGGCGAGACGGTCACCCTTGGGCGAGAGAATCGCGTCATCGACGGGTTCTTCGCCGTTGCTGTTCCACGGCCGCTGTGTTGCGCGCGCGATGAGCTCCCGGTCCGTTCCGTCGAGTCGCATCGAGTAGAGGCCGTTCGCGTTCGCGTCGAACAGCAGGATGCGCGACGAGTCCGGACCGAAGTGCGGCACGCCGTAATAGGGTGGATCGAGGCGGCTCAGGTACTCGAGTCGCGTGATGGTCGTCGCGGGTCCGCACGCACCTGCCGACGAACCGGTTTTCGCCGCCGGACATGCGACCGGCATCCACATGAGATCCGCGTGGGTCGACGACGGTTCGGCGAATCCCAGCTCGTCGCTCTCGAATCGCTCAGTGCGCGTTGCGCGCGCGAACAGGAGCTTCGTGCCGTCGGGCGTGAAGGCCAGCTTCTCGTAGAACGCCTTCGAGCGCGAGAGCCGCTGCGGCACGCCGGAGGTAGCCCCCGGGCCAGAAACGTGCACTCGATAAATATCGCCACCCGTGCTGTCGTCCCAGGTCGTGAAGGCCACGGACTGGCCGTCCGGGCTCCACGCCGGGGCGTACTAGCTGACGTCGAACTTCGTTAGGCGGTGGATGTTGGTCGCCGCGACGGTCTGACCGGGAACGCGCCTGACAGGCAGGTCGGCGACCCACAGTCGATCGAGCGCAATGAACGCGACGCGCTTTCCGTCCGGCGAAAGACGTGGCCAACGGATTTGCCGCACCGTCACCGTCGAATCATTGAACGCGTAGCTGAACTGCGTCGAAGCGCCGATCAGCTCATCGTAGTCAGCGGTGAAGGGGATCGGCGTCGCTTCGCCCGAGGGCACCGCCACCTTCCAGAACTTCCCGCCATACGAGGTGACGATCGCCTTGCTGTCCGGCGTGAACGCCATGCCCGGCATGAGATCGCGCGTGGTCTTGGTGGCGATCTGATCGTGCTGTGCGTTGCGAACGAGCCAACGCTCGTCACCGGTTGCCAGCTCGCGGAGGCGAAGGGACGTCTGTTCGTTGCGCCGCGTTGCGTAGACCAGCCACCGGTGGTCGGGGCTCAGGATCGGGCGCATGCCGATGATCCGCGGCGTCGAACGGCGCACGGACTTCCCGGTCTCGACGTCCAGCGTGAAGAGCTGAGGCGTCTGGCCGCCGCTCGAATACCAGATCGTCTGTGGCCCCGCGAACCGCGGGCCGAGGTAGGCCGGGGCAGTGAATGCGTTACGGCCGGTGACGCCGGGCGCGTTGGGGTCGCCACCCGTTAGGCGCTGCCCCACGCCGCCTGCGATCGGGTAGAGGTACAGCTCGAATGGCGTGAACCCACGCAGCGTCAGCCCCGTCTGCGCTGGCCCGACATTGTGTGACACGACCACCGCGTTGCCGTCGGGCGTCCAGGTGGGGGATACGTAGTCGTAGCCGAACCCCTCGGTCCGACTGAGCTGGCGCGGCTGCGTTCCATCCGCGTTTGCCACCCACAGGTTTGGCGCGCCGCTGCGATCGCTCACGAACGCGACCTGCTTGCCATCCGGCGAGAAGCTCGGCATCGCATCGAACGCCTGGCCACTCGTTATGCGCGTCGCGGTTCCGCCGGTGATCGGCAACGTGTACAGATCGCCGAGCAGGTCGAAGACGAGCGTTCGCCCGTCGGGCGACACGTCGACGGACATCCACGTCCCCTCGTCGGTCGTGAACTTCAACGGCCGCGTTGGCACGAGCGGCAGTCCGCCGCTTCCGGTGCTCCCACCACCGGCGCCGCGCTGGGCGGCGATCGGTGCGGGTGCGGCGAGCATCACGAGCGCGGCGAGAGCGACGACAAGACGAGTGAGCATCGGATCTCCGTCGGCCAATTACTGGTCAAGCGGTGCGGAGGTAATACCACGGTGAAGCATTCGGTGCGGTACCTTATACCCGTTCACTTTCAGGCGAAAGGCGGCTGTCCAACGGGTGCGGCTCGGGTTCTATGCTTGTGTCCGGACTCACCAACCTTGTCTCGATGATTCGTTTCGCTCGTTTCGTTGGCCTCATCACACTGGCCATCACTCTTGGGCCGAGCAGGATGGCTGCACAGGCGGCGGCGCCTAACGCCGTCGCGTCGAGTGGCCTCGCGCTCACACGCGCGAAGCCATCCGCCGTCGGCATGTCCAACAAAGTCGTTCCGCGGCTCGACTCCGTCATCGAGGCGGCGATAGCCGACCATGCGACTCCCGGTGCGACGCTTGCCGTCGCCCGTCGCGGGAAGCTCGTGCTGCTCAGAGGCTACGGTCACACCGATTGGGCGAAGGGCGCGCCGCGGACGACCGATAGCACGATGTATGACCTCGCTTCGCTCACGAAGGTCGTCGCGACGACCACGGCAGCGATGATCCTCGAGGAGGAAGGAAAGCTCGACATCGAGCGCACCGTCGCCAGCTACCTCCCCGAATACGATGTGCCTGACAAGCGCGCGATCACTTTACGCATGCTGCTCACGCACGCGAGTGGCATCCGATCCAACTTTCCGCTCTGGAAGGAGGCAAAAGGCCGTGAGCAGTACTTCGCCGGCATGGTGACGTTCCCGTTGGTTCGCGAGCCCGGGTCGGCCGTCGAATACACGGACTGGAACATGGTGCTCATGCAGTTCATCATCGAACGCATCACGGGCCAGACGCTCGACCAGTTCGTGCAATCGCACGTGTTCGAGCCACTCGGCATGCGGGACACGCGGTACAATCCCCCGGAGGCCCTCAAGCCTCGCATCGCGCCGACGGAAACGGAGGACTTTCGCGGCGGCCAGGTGTGGGGCGTCGTGCACGACGAGACCGCATGGGCGCTGGGCGGTGTCTCAGGCAACGCCGGCCTTTTCTCGAGCGCACGCGACCTCGCCGCGTTCGTGCAGATGCTGCTCAATGGCGGCTCGTACGGCAGCAGACGCCTGCTGAAACCGACGACCGTGGCGCGCTGGACCGCCCGCCAGCGCGTGGACGCCAGTCGGGCGTTAGGCTGGGACACGCCATCGCCGCAGTCGAGCGCGGGCCGGTTCTTCTCGGCCCGGAGCTTCGGTCACACGGGCTTTACGGGGACGTCGATCTGGTCGGATCCGGAGCGGGAGCTGTTCGTCGTGCTGCTCACCAATCGAGTGAACCCGACGCGCGACAACCAGAAGGTCGGTCCACTCCGTCGTGCCGTCGCTGACATCATTCAGCAGTCCGTGCTCGACTCGCCGCTGCGTCAGTGGGAGGATGTGCCGGCTAGGCCGTAACCTTCCGGCTTCTCTATCGGGACGTTCTAAACGGCAAACAGCAAAGACCTAACGCGGATTAAAAACCGATTACGCCGATGGTCGCGGATTTGCTCCGTGGGCAATGACAACTCCAACGGCATGTCTGGTCTCTCATCCTTTTTTTTGTTCAACGGCCTCGGGAAGCATTGAATTGGCTTCCCGAGGCCGGTTCACCAAAAACATGAGAGACCGTAAGCTGCCGTCGGAGGCGTAACTGCCGTCGGGACAAATCCGCGACCATCGGCATAATCGGTTTTAATCCGCGTTAGGGCTTGCCGTTGCCGTTACCGGACTCGCCTGGTCGAGATGCTGACTTGGGCGCCGAGTCCATACGACGCGCTTGAACTGCATCGAGTTTCCGAAGTTTGCCACCAGCCCAACCTCGAGCCCTGACGCCCGCAGATAGTTCAACAGCTGTGCGCGGTGAACCGGGTCGATGGCCTTCGCAACCTTCGTCTCCACGATCACTTTATGGTCCACGACCAAGTCTGCTACGTAGCGGCCAACGGACGTCCCCCGGTACATCACCTCGAACGGAACGTTGCGTTCGACCAATACACCCCGGAGTCGTAACTCCACCGTGAGCGCGTTGGCGTAGACGCTCTCGAGGAAGCCCGAGCCGAAGATGTTGTGGACCTCGAACATCGCGCCGATGATCGAGTTCGTGAGTTCGCCATGTGGGAGATGGCCCCAATCCGGGCCGGCGCCTTGAGGCACATCCTCTAACGGGCCCCTGTGAGATTCGTGTGTTGGTGACATGAGCCAACCTCGCACGCTCGGCCTGTTCAAGCGGCATCAATTCACCGCCGACCGCGTTGAATTCGTGCATGACCTGGCGAACACAGCGAAAACATCGGCCACCGCAATTCCCTCGTCGCGCAACGCGTGGGCGCCACCCTTGCTCCGGGAACCCGGCCCACGCCCGTCCGCGCGGGTGAAGTTGGTATTCAAATGATGAGGTGCACATGGAACACTCTACCGGACAACTGGCGCTCGTCACCGGAGCCTCGAGCGGCATTGGCCTCGAGCTCGCCAGGCTCTTCGCCACCAACGGCTACGATCTCGTCATCGTCGCCGAGGACGACGGGATCGACGCTGCGGCCGAGACGTTGAGAACGCTCGGACCGATGGTGGAAAGCGTCCAGGCGGACCTCGCAACCCGCGACGGCGTCGACGAGCTCTGGGAGCGTGTCGAAGCCACAGGACGTCCGCTCGACGCCATCGCCATCAACGCCGGTGTCGGCGTCGGCGGGCCATTCCTCTCCACCGATCTCGAAGACGAGATCAACCTCATCAACCTCAACATCACCGGCGCCGTCCATCTCGCCAAATACGCCGTCGAGCAGATGGCCGACCGCGGCGAAGGCCGGATTCTCATCACCTCATCCATCGCCGCCGAGATGCCCGCGCCATTCGAGGCCGTGTACGGCGCGTCGAAGGCGTTTCTACTCTCCTTCGCCGAGGCGCTGCGGAATGAGCTCAAGGACACCGGCGTCACGGTGACGGCCCTGCAGCCCGGGCCCACCGACACCAACTTCTTCAACCGCGCCAACATGCTGGACACCAAGGTGGGTGCGGACAAGAAGGACGATCCGGCCGACGTCGCCCGCGACGGCTTCGACGCGATGATGGCTGGCAAGGACCACGTCGTCGCCGGCTCGTTCAAGAACAAGGTCCAGTCGACCATGGCGCAGGTGACGCCCGACAAGGTCACCGCCGAGATGCACCGCAAGCTCTCCGAGCCCGGCTCGGCCTCCAAGGTCAAGGACCGCGATCGCGACGCCAACCCGTAGTTCGTTAGGCACGAGACGAACGGCCATTCGGCTCGGCATGGCAGTACCTGGCGCGCCGGTTACGACTCCTGTCGGCCGCCGTGCTGACCATGCCGGCCGTAGCCCTCCCTCCCGGAACGTCGGGACGAACCGTCGATGTAACCGTCGTTCCAGCGGACCGTCGCCCGCCACCGCGTTGAACGCTGCGCGTTCCTTGCGTATCCTGTACGCGGTGTCCGACCTGCTCGCCGACCTCCAGTCCCACTTCGCAGACAAGTACGTCCTCGAGCGCGAGCTCGGCGGCGGGGGCATGTCGCGCGTCTTCGTCGCCCGCGACGAGAGGCTCGATCGGCGCGTCGTCATCAAGCTCCTGCCGCCCCAGGTGACCGCCACGATCTCCGCCGAACGCTTCAAGCGCGAGATCATGTTGGCCGCACAGCTCCAGCACCCGAACATCGTGCCCGTGTTGAGCGCGGGTGACCTCGGGACGCTGCCGTACTTCGTCATGCCGTTCATCGACGGCGAGTCACTCCGCGCGCGCATGATGCGCGGCCCGCTCTCCGTCCGTGAAACCGTCACCATCCTCAAGGACGTCGTACGCGCGCTCGGCTTCGCGCACAACCGCGGCATCATCCACCGAGACATCAAGCCCGACAATGTCCTTCTCGCTTCGGGCGCAGCCGTCGTCACCGACTTCGGCGTCGCAAAGGCGCTTTCGGCGTCGCGGCAGCAGCAGGGCGTGCGCCCGGTCGCCCCAACGATGACCGGCGTGGGCACGTCGCTCGGCACGCCCGCCTACATGGCACCCGAGCAGGCAGCCGCCGATCCTTCGACCGACCACCGCGCCGATCTCTACGCGCTGGGCATCGTCGCGTACGAGATGCTCACTGGGGCGCCGCCCTTCCACGGGCGAACCCCGCAGGCGCTGCTCGCCGCACAGCTCTCCGAGATACCGGCGCCGCTCACGAGTCGGCGCTACGACGTGAGCGTCCCGCTGTCCACGCTCGTCATGCAGTGTCTCGAGAAGGAGCCGGCGAAGCGGCCCAAGTCGGCGAATGACGTGCTGCGGATGCTGGACGACCCCGGCGTTCTCGTGAGCGACGCCTTTCCCGCGGCGGAGGCGCCCAGGCAGCGCCGCAAGCGGTATACGGAGATCGGCATTGGTGTATTGGTGGTGGCCGCGGTGGCGGCCGCCTGGGTTCTCACCGACCCCAGTACACCGGCGAAACTCGCGGCAGATTCGGCGAAGAGCGCGCGAGATTCGGCCGCACGCGTTGCGGCAACCAGTTCGGCCGCGGCCACCGCGGTGAGCACCGGCCCACACGCGGTTGCTGTGTTCCCGCTCGTGAGCGTGGGCAGCGATTCGGAGGCGGGGCAGGCGGCCGAGGGCATCACCTCGCAACTCGCGTCGGCGATCTCGCGGGTGCCTGGCGTCCGTGTGTCGTCACAGATGACGGCCGCTGCAGTGCGTCAGGGGGTGCGGACGCCGGCCGACGCAGCGCGTGTGCTCAACGCGACGATGTTGGTCGAAGGCACGGTGCAGCGCGCCAGTCAGCGACTGCGGGTGAGCGTTCGACTCGTCAACGTGGCGAACGACTCGACGGTGTGGGCGAGCACCATCGACGGCACGACGAGCGATGCGCTGGCGCTGCAGGACTCGACCGTCAAGGCCGTGGCCGCGGCGGTGACGGCGAGTGTGCGTCGTTAGGCGCGGCGGCGTCCGACGTCAGGCAGTCCACCCCACGTCACGGAATCCGGAACGACGCCTCGGCGCGGAAGTCCGGGTTGAGCGAGTGCCGAAGCGTGAGCGAGTACGTTCCCGGCCCTGATCGGACGCCGAATTGCACGGTGAGCGCCGTGGACTGCCCCGGCGCGAGATCGCCATCGGCGCTGACGGCGGCGCACGAGATGAGCGGCTCGAACCGGTCGAGTTGCGCCGTGGTTGCCACGTCGCCGTCGAGGAACAGGCACACGCGGGAGGTCAGATGCGCGGACGCGGAGCCCGTGTTCGTAAGGGTGGACGTGGCCGAGAGCAGTGCTGTGTACGGACTGCCCGGAGGCGCGGCTTCGACCGTGGTGGTGATTCGCTGCTCGAGTCCCGAAGGACCAAGGGCACGACCCAGCCGTGCGTCACCGGGAGCGGAGGGGCTTCCGCGAGAGCACCCGGCGGCGGCCGCCGTGAGCGCAACCAAGGATGTGAATCGAACGATGCGGGCGAGACCAACCGGCACAGGGAGCCTCCAGGAATGTTCGCGATTCGTCGTGCCGAACCTCGCCCGGCGGCCATCGGTCACGCGTCGGATTGGTCCGTTAGGGGTCAGAGTCGTATTTCATCATTCCAACGCGACGCGTTGGAATGATGAAATACGACTCTGACCCCATTTCCCCATGAGCCCATTCTCGCTCGACGGCAAGGTCGCCGTGGTCACCGGAGGATACGGCGTCCTCGGAGGAAGCATCGCGTCCGGACTCGCCGCTGCCGGGGCGCGCGTTGCGATCCTCGGCCGCCGTCGCGACCCGGCCGAGCGAAAGGTGGAAGCGCTCAAGAACGCGGGTGCTCATGCTCGGGTGCTCATCGCCGACGTCATCGACGCAGCCCAGCTCTCCGCCGCGCGCGACGAGCTGCTCGGCGAATGGGGACGGATCGACATCCTTGTGAACGCCGCCGGCGGCAACGTGGCGCGCGCTCGCAGCGACGACCGTCCGGTTTTCGATGTCCCCACCGACGCGTTCGAGGAGGTCATTCGCCTCAACCTCCAGGGAACCGTCCGACCGTCGATGTGCTTTGGCGAGGCCATGGGGCGGCAGCGATCGGGCGTCATCCTGAACATCTCGTCCATGGCCGCCGATCGCGCGATCACCGGAACGATGGGCTACGCCATCGCGAAGGCAGGCGTCGACAGCTTCACGCGCTGGATGGCGGTCGAGTTGGCGCGGAGGTACGGTGAAGGTGTGCGGGTCAACGCGATCGCGCCCGGGTTCTTCATTGCCGATCAGAATCGTGCGGTCCTTCTCAACGCCGATGGGTCCTTCACGACTCGCGCACTCACGATCATCGCGCATACCCCGATGGGCAGATTCGGCAGACCCGACGAGCTCAACGCCGCCGTCCAATACCTCTGCAGCGACTCGGCATCATTCGTGACTGGGGTTGTCCTTCCTGTCGACGGTGGGTTCAGTGCTTTCAGTGGTGTTTGAAGAAGACAGCTCGATCATGACGCTATGGTGTCTCGTACATGTTACTAGCGTAGTTGCTTAATCAAAGCTTTCCTCCCGATCCCACGACGAAGACATGACCCCTCCTGACGCCTACACGCCCCGACCCGAACACCACTTCACGTTCGGCCTCTGGACCGTTGGCAACATCGGTCGCGATCCGTTTGGTGATCCCGTCCGGCCCGCGATCGACCCGAATCGCATCGTTCAGAAGCTCGGCGAGCTTGGCGCCTACGGAGTGAACCTGCACGACAACGACCTCGTTCCGCGCGACGCGTCGGCGGCCGATCGCGACCGGATCGTGCGCGAGTTCCAGGCCGCGCTCGCGCAGTCCGGCGTGACGGTGCCGATGGCGACGACGAACCTGTTCGGCGACCCCGTGTTCCGCGACGGAGCGTTCACGAGCAACGACCGTCAGGTCCGCACGTACGCCCTGCAGAAGACGATGCGGGCGATCGACCTCGGCGTGGAGCTCGGCGCCACGACCTACGTGTTCTGGGGCGGCCGCGAGGGCGTCGAGACCAACGCCGCCAAGGACCCGCAGGAGGCCATCAAGTGGTTCCGCGATGCCATCAACTTCCTGTGCGAGTACGTGCGGGCGCAGGGGTACGACCTGCGCTTCGCGCTCGAGCCGAAGCCTAACGAGCCACGCGGCGACATCTTCCTGCCGACCGTCGGCCACATGCTCGCGTTCATCTACACGCTCGACCACCCGGACATGGTGGGCCTTAACCCGGAGGTCGCCCACGACACGATGCCCGGGCTCGATTTCTCACACGCCGTCGCGCAGGCGCTCGAGGCGGGAAAACTCTTTCACATCGACCTGAACGCGCAGAAACCGGGGCGGTTCGACCAGGACCTCCGGTTCGGCAGCGAGGATCCGAAGGGCGCGTTCTTCCTCGTGAAGCTGCTCGAGGACTCGCACTGGCCGGGCATGCGACACTTCGACAGTCACGCGTATCGAACCGAAGACGAGGCGGGCGTGTGGGACTTCGCACGCGGAAGCATGCGCACGTACCTCATCCTCAAGGACAAGGTCGCGCGCTTCAACACCGACAAGGAAATTCAGGGCCTGCTCGGCGAGTTGCGCGAGCGCGGCGCGTCCGTTGGCGATCGCGTGAGGTTCTCGCCCGACGCCGCGCGACGTATCAAGGATCAGCAGTTCGACCTCGCGGCTCTTCGCGACCGTGGCTACGCCTACGAGCGACTCGATCAGTTGACGATGGAGCTGCTGCTCGGAGTCCGCTGACGTGGCCGACTCCGTCTCCCTGGGCCTCGACATCGGGACGAGCGGCGTCAAGGCGATCCTCGTCGCGGCCGATGGCCATGTCGTCGCGACGACGACCACGCCACTCACGCTCTCCACGCCACGACCGGGTTGGGCCGAGCAGCATCCGGACGATTGGTGGAGCGCGACCGTGCAATCGATTCGCGGCGTGCTCACGCAGCAGCCGGACCTCGTGGTCGCGGCGGTCGGGATATCGGGGCAGATGCATTCGTCGGTCTTCCTCGACCGGGCAGGCAAGGTCGTTAGGCCGGCACTGCTCTGGTGCGACGGGCGCACCACGGACGAATGCGCCGAGATCACCCGGCGCGCCGGGGGCGAGGAGCGGCTGCGAGACTGGGTGCGGAACCCGGCCCTCGAGGGGTTCACACTCCCCAAGATTTTGTGGCTGCGCGCGCACGAGCCCGACACGTACGCCCGCGTCGCCACCGTTCTGCTGGCGAAGGATTTCATCCGCTATCGCCTAACGGGGACGCTTGCCAGCGAGCCATCGGACGCGTCAGGCACGCTCATGTTCGACCCCGCACGCATGCAGTGGAGCGACGAGATCCTCGCGGTCGTGGACGTGCCTCGCACGCTGTTGCCGGATGTCGGCGGTTCGTCCGAGGTGCTCGGGCGCGTGACCGCGGAGGCGGCAGCCGCCACAGGCCTTCGCGACGGGACGCCGGTGGTTGGCGGTGGCGCCGACAACGCCTGTGGCGCCGCGGGCGTGGGCGTGATCACGCCCGGTGAGGCTGTTGCCAGCTGGGGGACCTCGGGAACGGTGCTCGCGCCGACGGCGCAGCCGCTGGTAGATCCGGGGCTACGCGCTCACACGTTCTGCCACGTCGTGCCCGGCACCTGGTACATCATGGGCGTGGTGCTCTCGGCCGGCGGTGCCTTCGCCTGGTACCGCGACCAGTTTGCACGAGAGCTCGCCGGCACGCCGGGCGCGGATGCGTCGCTCGACGCCGAGGCGGCGAGCGTTCAACCGGGCGCGGAGGGAGTGACCTTCCTGCCGTACCTTCAGGGTGAGCGAACCCCGCATCGGAACGCGTCGGCGCGCGGCGCGTTTCTCGGGCTGAGTCTCGCCCATTCGCGAGCGCACATGACGCGCGCGGTGCTCGAAGGCATTGCCTTCGCCCTCCGCGACTCGCTGTCGATCCTCCAGGAGCTCGGGCTGTCGCCGAGCCATCTGCTTCTCACCGGTGGAGGCGCGAGAAGTCCCTTTATTCGGCGATTGCAGGCGGACGTCTACGGCGTGCCGGTCAGCACTGTGAATCGGGAGGAGGGTCCGGCGTACGGGGCCGCCCTGCTTGCGGCGGTCGGAGCCGGCGCGTTTCCGGATGTTGCGACCGCAGCGCGCGCAACCCTTACCCGAGGCGGCGCCGAGCAGCCAGATTCGCGGGCGCACGGACACTATCAGATCGCGTACGACCGGTTCCGCGAATCCTACCGCGCCGCCCTGTCACCCTGAGTAGATGCGCCACGTTGTTCGACGGCTGTTCGCTTCACAGGAAATCGGACTCGTTCTCGTCCTCGTCATCGTCACCATCACGTTGACCGCGCTCGCCGGGTCCCACCCCGACCGGCAGACGGGCCAGGTGGTGAACAACTTCTGGAACTCGTACACGCTGATTCAGACCGCCACCGACGCGAGCTTTTTCGCGATCATGGCGATCGGCGCGACCATCGTGATCATCTCCGGCGGCATTGACCTGTCGGTGGGGTCGATCTACGCGCTGTCGGGCGTGGCGATGGCACTCTTCCTCCGCGGCGTCGGACCCATGGGCCCTACCGCCACGACGCTGCTCGCGCTCCTCGCATCGCTTGGCGTCGGGCTCGCGTGCGGGATACTGAATGGAATGCTCGTGGTCGTGCTGCGCGTTCACCCGTTCATCATCACGCTCGGCACCATGTGGGTGCTGCGCGGCATCGCCTTCGTGGCCACCAAGGCCGAGAGCATCCTCGTGCCGTCGTCGCTCACCGCGGTGTCGAAGGCATCGTTAGGCCTCGGCGGCGGTCTATATCCGGTCCCCATGCTGTCGATGATCGTGCTGACCGTGCTAGGCATCATCTACCTGACACGCACGACGATGGGCCGCCGCATCTTCGCGTTCGGCGGTAACCTCGAGGCGAGTCGGTTCGCGGGGCTGTCGCTCTCGCGGATTCAGATCGGCGTCTTCGCCGTATCGGGGCTCACGGCCGGTCTGGCCGCATTCCTCGGAGGCAGTTTCTACGGCTCTGTCTCATCGGGCGACGCGCAGGGCTACGAGCTATACGTGATCGCGTCGGCGGTCGTGGGTGGCGCGAGCCTCCTCGGCGGCAAGGGCAGCGCCCTGGGCGCCACGCTCGGCGCGCTCCTGATCGTGTTGATTCGCCAGTCCATCCGGACACTGCATTTCGACCAGAACTACGAGTGGATCGTGATCGGCTGCGCAATCGTCATTGCCGTAGTGGTGGATCAATGGAGCACTCGTCTCACAGCACGTCGCCTGAGCCGGGCGGCCGAGCGGGCGCGAGCGACGGCTTGACCATGGCTCGAGGTCGCCGTCGCTGGCAGCGAGACCGGGAGGCAACGGCAACGGCAAGACCTAAGCGGATTTCAACGAGGATTTCACGGATTCCGCGGATTGGCTCCGTGACGGTGACGGCGGCGTCATCGCAACGAGCCGTGATTCTTTGGGAACTACCTCGGGACGCATGAGCTGCCCGAGGCCGTTCACAAAGAAAAGGAAGGATCTGAAAGAGGTAGTCGGAGATTTGAATCCCCTCGGGATAAATCCGCGAAATCCGCGTAATCGTTTTCAATCCGCGTTCGGTCTTGCAGTTTCAAAAAGTGGCGTAAACGTGATGCGTCCAACGACGCGAGGTGGCACGGTTGCAGAAGTGACGGGCTTTCAACGAGGACCTGACATGAGGAATCGAATGAGCCGATCGGTGTTTGTCTTAGGGGCGCTCGCGCTGGTCGCGGCATGTGGCGGAGGTGGTTCGGAGAAGAAAGCGGATACGCAGACCGCGGCCGTGACACCGAAGGCGAACGGCAACACGTTCACCATCGCGATGATCGCGAAGAGCTCGACCAACCCGGTGTTCCTCGCCGCTCGCACCGGCGCCGAAGCAGCGGCCAAGGACCTGTCGGCCAAGACGGGCAAGGAGATCCGCGTCAGCTGGCTCACGCCACCGCAGGAAGACGGACAGGTCCAGGCGCAGCGGATCCAGCAAGCCGTAAACGATGGTGCCGACGCGATCCTCATCTCCTGTTCCGACGCCGGGAAGGTCACCGGCGCCATCAACGATGCCGTCGGCCGCGGTGTACCCGTGATGACGTTCGACAGCGATGCCCCCGACTCGAAGCGATTCGCGTTCTACGGGGTGGATGACGAAAAGACCGGCCGCCTCGTGATGTCCGAGCTCGCGAAGCTCATGAACGGCAAGGGCAAGATCGGAATCCTCGCCGGCAATCAGAACGCGCCGAACCTGCAGCGTCGTGTCCAGGGCGTGAAGGACGAAGCGAAGAAGACGCCCGGCATCCAGATTCTCGGGACCTTCAACCATATCGAGACCCCGCAGGACGCCGCCGCGGAAGTCGTGCGGGTCGGCAACGCGTACCCCGACATTCAGGGCTGGGCGATGATCGGCGGTTGGGCGCTGTTCACGCCGTCGTTGGTCAAGGACCTCGACCCGAAGCGGATCAAGATCGCGTCGGTGGACGCGTTAGGCTCGGAGCTCGTGTACATCGACAAGGGCATCGCGCCAGTGCTGCTCGCGCAGTCCGTGTACCAGTGGGGCTACGTTGGCGTGAGCACGATCGTCGACAAGTTGATCAACAAGAAGGATGTGCCAACCGTCATTCCCATGGACCTCGTGCGCGTTACGAAGGCCAACCTCGGCGAATGGGCGCGCCAGCTCAAAGCGTGGGGGTTCACCGACGTGCCCGACGAGTACCTCAAGAGGTAGGGCGCGCGCCTCGAATGGCCGAATCGGCGGTCCGCTTCGAGAACATAACCCGGCGATTTCCAGGTGTGCAGGCACTCACCGACGTGTCGCTGGAAATCGCGGCCGGGTCGTGCCACGCGTTATGCGGCGAGAATGGCGCGGGCAAGAGCACGCTGGGGAAGATTCTCGCGGGTATCCACAAGCCCGATGCGGGCCGCCTGTACATTCACGGTCGTGAGGCGCAGTTCGCGAGCCCGCGCGATGCGCTGGCCGCGGGCGTAGGCATGGTGCACCAGGAGCTCGCGTTCTGCGAAAACCTGTCGGTGGCCGAGAACCTTTGCCTCGGGTCATTGCCATCGCGCGGCGGGCTGCTCGATCGCGACGCGATGGCGTCGCGAGCCGTCGCCATGCTCGCCGAGATCGGCACGACGCTCGACGTTTGGCGACCGGTGGGGTCGCTCACGATCGCACAGCAGCAGATGGTGCAGATCGCGATGGCGGTGAGCGGTGGCGCGAAGATCATCATCTTCGACGAGCCTACCAGCAGTCTCAGTCAGGTCGAAGCGGACCGGCTGTACGAGTTGATCGGCCGCCTCAAGGAGCGCGGGGTGGCGTGCATCTACGTGTCGCATCGGATGCCCGAAGTCTTCAGGCTGTGCGACACGGTGAGCGTCCTGCGCGACGGCCAGCACGTTGGTACGCGGCCGATCGCGGGGCTGTCCGAGCACGACCTCGTCCAGATGATGATCGGGCGCCCGTTGGCCGAGTACGTCGCTCGGCGTGAGCGGATTGTCGTCGGCGACGAGCTGCTGCGAGTCGAGGGGCTGTCGTCGCCCGGGAAGTTCGAGGACATCTCGTTCTCGCTGCGGGTCGGCGAAGTGTTAGGCATCGCGGGACTCGTCGGGGCCGGTCGGTCGGAGCTGGCGCAGGCGCTGTTTGGCCTCGATCCGGTCCGCCGTGGCTCGATCGTGATTGCGGGAGAGCCCGCCCGCGTGGCCACGCCAGCGGAGGCGATCGCGTTAGGCATCGGATTGGTGCCGGAAGACCGGAAGCGACAGGGGCTCGTGCCGCAGGAGAGCGGCGTGCACAACCTGTCGCTCGCGATCCTGCCGCGGCTCGCCCGGCTCAGCTGGCTGCGTCAGCGCGAGGAGCGACGGGTCGCGAAGGAGTTCTTCGACCGACTCCGCGTCCGCGCCCCGTCACTCGACACCGTCGTGGCCGGACTCTCCGGCGGAAATCAGCAGAAGATCGTGCTCGCGCGCTGGCTCGCCGCGTCCTCGCGGATACTCATCCTCGACGAGCCCACGCGCGGCGTCGACGTCGGGGCGAAGGCGGAGATTCACGCGCTGATCGGCGAGCTCGCGAACCAGGGCGCCGGAATCCTGCTCATCTCGAGCGAGCTGCCCGAAGTCCTCACGCTCTCGCAGCGGATCCTCGTGCTCAGAGCCGGTCGAATCGTCGGCGAGGTACCGCAGGCTGAGGCGACGCAGGACAACCTCCTGCGCCTCATGGCTGGACTCGGTGAGGCGACACGAGTGGCGTAGGCTGCTCGGTGGCGCCTAACGACTGGCGTGCCGGGCCTCGTTGCCCGGAGCCGTCATCGAGAGCCCCACCCGTTGCAACAGCGCGCGGAACCTCGGACTGTCGCGCACCGGCACGAACATCGGGTCGTTGACTGCGTCCAGCTCCGGCCACATCTCCCCCGCGTCGGTTGCTTGCTCGAGGGACGTCAGGGCGCGGGCCGTGTCCCCCACGCCAAGCCAGAGGAAGGCCTCCATCGTTCTCGACGATGACGTACGCGGCAGCCGAGCGTTCAGCTCCCGAACCTGCTGCCACGCCTTTGCGCTGTCGCCGGTCGCGGCCATGATGTACGCGCGATCCGGAACCATGATGCCCATCCGGCTGACGACGGCTCGCGCACTATCGCGAGCTCCGCTCGAGAGCAGGATCTTTGCGGCGATGGTCGCGGCCGTGTAGTTCAGGACGTTGCCCTGCAACGACTGCGTGCTGACTGTCAACGCGCTGTCCTGCTGACCCAACGCCTCGAACGCGCCGGCCACCCAGCTGAGCACGAGTGGTGAGGCAGGGTCATCTCTTCGTGCCATCTGGAACTGCTGTAGGCCCTCGGCAGTCCGCGCGAGATGCAGCAGGTGGCGCCCGTACTGAACGTGTGCCTCGACGTCAGTGGGGGCCAACCGAAGCGCCGTGAGGAATTCCCTGCTGGCGTCGCCCCATCGATACCGGTGCACCTGTGCCAGGCCTAACGCGATGTGCGGCTGGGCCAGAGTGGCATCGAAGCGGATCGCTCGCTCGGCCGATCGGGTCAGTTCCTCGGACACGTCTGCCGCGGGGGTGAGCTGAAAGTATGGGTATAGCGCCAACGCCATGCTCAACCCTGCATACGCTCCGGCGTACGAGGAGTCGAGACGGATCGCCTGGCGAAACGCGTCGGCACTTTCCTTCACGCTTTGTCCACGCCGGCGGAGGAGCTCTTGCCCGAGCACGTACAACCGGTAGGCCTCGGCATTGCGGGTCTGCTGACTGGAGGCAAGTGGTGGCGCCGTGCCTA
>JAJKIV010000207.1 GCA_021154285.1 Gemmatimonas sp.
CGTCGCGGCCGCCAGTGAAAGGGCGAGAAAGCGTGGTCGAGGTAGCTGCCGGAGGAGTGTCATACGCGCGGCGGGTGGTGGGACATCGTTTCGCAATCTGAAGAAGATGCGATGTGTCCCGATCATTGGAAACGGCCGCGCACACAAAGGCCTCCCGCGGAACACCGCGGGAGGCCTGAACGATTGTGCGTTCGTGATTCAGCGCGAGGCAGGCGTCGGGTTCACCGGCTGCTGGCGACGCAGCGAGAGGTTACCGATCGCGCCGACCACGCCGAGCGCAAGCGCCGCGACCGCATCGGTGGGCGTGAAGAATGTGTCCAGCCCTGTCAGCGCGTCGAGCGAGAACTGCCCGAACCCGGTGAATGCGAGCGCGATCGCCGCGACCGCGAAGAGCACCGTCAGCTCGATTCCACCGGCCGACGCGAAGAACCCGTTCTTCCAGTGAACCGTCAGCGCGGCGACGATCATGACCGACAGCATGAGCGTCGACCCGATGGGGCCGAGGAAGCCTAACGCGATGAGGATGCCGCTCACGAGCTCGGTCGTGCCCGCCGCGAGCGCGAACACACGCCCTGGTCGGAAGCCAAGCATCTCGAAGAACCCGGCGGTTCCGGCAAGCCCGTGCCCGCCGAACCAGCCGAAGAGTTTCTGCGACGCGTGCGCCGCCATCGAGAGCCCGATAACGAGTCGAAGGAGGAGCAGCCCTGCGGAAATGGCGGTGAGCTGCATCGGAAGAGAGAGTGTGCCGGACATGGTCGTTGCTGTTGAAAAAGTGATAACACTGTCAGTTATAACACGTATCTATGTAAAAAAAGGGGCCGACCGGACTTCATCCCTCTCGAATGACATCGAGCGCCGCGATCAACGCCTTCAATTGATCTGCGCTCAGCCGCTTGAACCAGCCCTCGATCGGGTTGGAGAGGTGTCCGATCTCCTCGATGAGTTGCCTTCCCTTGTCGGTAATGCGCGCGGTCACGTGCCGCCTATCCTCACGGTCGCGCACTCTCGAGATCAGCTCGGCCTTTTCCAGTCGGTCGAGCAGCCTTGGTACGTCGGGCACGCGGTTGATCATGCGCTCCCCGATCTCGCGACCGCAGAGGCCGTCCGTCCCCGCTCCTTTGAGAATGCGGAGGACGTTGAACTGCGTCCCGGTGAGCCCGAACGGCCGCAGCGCCTCGTCGTTCGCGTGATCTACGATGGCCGCAGTGCGCAGCAATCCAAGCACAGCCTCCTGCTCCAGGCTGACAAACGGCTTGGACTGCTTAATCTCGGCTTGGAGGCGGCTGGGCATGGGAGAATACTAGGTGTTATAACACATATTGTCAAGCGGGCTGGTAGCCGCCGTTGAGGTTTGGTTCGTCAATATGAAGGTTGCCATCAACCGAGGATGCCATGTGGTTTCCGGGCGGTCTTGTACTCGAACAGATCGTCGTCCGCTCTGCAGTCGTTTACGGATTCTTGCTCCTCGTCATTCGCCTCATGGGCAAGCGGCAGATCGGGCAGCTGGCTCCGTTCGACCTCGTGCTCCTTCTCGTGCTGTCGAATGCGGTTCAGAATGCGATGAACGGCGGCGACAACTCGGTCATCGGAGGCCTCGTATCGGCGGGCACCCTCTTCGCGCTCAACTCGGCCGTCGGGTTCATCACGGCCCGAAGCAAAAGGGCTGAGGCTCTGATCGAAGGGCACCCTGTCGTGTTGATCCACAACGGGAAGCTCTACGATACGATGCTGAAGCGAGCGAACATCACGCGGCACGAGCTGAACTCAGCGCTGCGCCAGGCGGGCTGTGGGTGCCTCGATGACGTGCAATACGCCGTGCTCGAGAACAGCGGCACGATCAGCGTGGTGCCCCGCACCGGGAAGTAGCCGGGAGAGGGGAGACTGCCGTTAGGCGGTCTTCGTCGGCTTATTGACCGGATGCTCCGGCCCGTAGTGGGCCCGCGGGATGACCGGCGCGGCGCGCCCGGTTCCGCGCGTACCACGACGAGGATCGACGTCAGTTTTCGCGGCTTCCTCGTGGTATTCCTCTTCGACGTTCACGCTCCACACATCGTGCTTCGTACCGCGCGCGATGTTCTCGGCCGTCAGCATCGCGGTGTACATCGAGTGATCCTGGTTGTTGTAGCGGTGCATGCCATTCCGCCCAACCGGATACACGTTCGACGCCTCGCGATTCATCCACTCCATGATCGTCGCGACGTTCGCCTTGTAGTGCTCATCGTAGAACGGATACGCCTTCGGCATCCGAACCACGTACCCCGCTTCCACCTTCGACGGGTCGACGAGGCCGAGGATCCCGAGCTCTCGCTTGCCCTGCTCCACGAGCTCCGCGTCGGGCTTGTTCCACGTCGCATCGCCCTCGAACACGAAGAACTCGAGGCCAAGACAGGTCCGCCCCTCCTTCACCATGTAAGGTGACCAGGAGCCGAAGTTCTGGATGCGGCCGACCTGCACGTCCTTCGAGTGCACGTAGATCCAATTGTCCGGGAAGCTGTATTTCTCGGGCACTACGAGCGCGACCGTGAGGAAGTCGCGGTAGCGAAGGTCGGCGGCCGCCTTCGCCGCGGTCTCCGCGGCGGGTGGCTCCATCGCCGCCACGAGCTGCGACAGCGGCATCGACGAGATCACGTGGCTGCACGGGTATTCCGTGCGCGTGCCGTCCCTCGTCTGTCCGATCACAGCGACTGCCTTGCCGCGCTCGCGCCTAACGCCGACCACCCGCGTGCTCATCACGACCGTGCAACCGCGTGCCTCGACCAGGTCGCGAGCGCGTTCCCACATCATGCCCGGTCCGTGCTTCGGGTACTGGAACTCCTCGATGAGTGACGTGATGGACTTCTGGTTGCGCTTCGGCATGAGCGCGTTCATCACGGCGCTCGACAGCGAGAGGTTCTTGATGCGTTGCGCCGCGAAGTCGGCCGGGAGCTTGTTCACCGGCACGCCCCACAGCTTCTCGTTGTACGTCTTGAAGAAGTGCTTGTAGAGGCGCCATCCGAAGCGCGACACGATCCAGCCTTCGAGCGTGCTCTGGTCCTTCGGCGGATTCACACGCGCCCACCCGTACGACATCACGCACATCGCGGCTTCCAAGAGCCCGAGATTCTTGAGCGCGTTCGACGCCTTGAGCGGGTAGTCGTAGTACTTGCCGTTGTAGTAGATCCGGCTCATGCGGGGGCGCAGCATGAAATCCTCGTCAGGCAGGATCTCGTGCCACAGGGCGTCGACCTCCTTCACTTTCGTGAAGAACCGGTGGCCGCCGATATCGAAGCGCCACCCATCGCGTTCCACGGTGCGGCTGATGCCGCCGACGACGTTGTCCGACTCGAGGATCGTCGACCGAATGCCGTATCGTTCCGCGAGTATGTACGCTGCCGTCAGCCCTGCGGGCCCCGCACCAATGATCACGACGTGCGGCGCCTTTGCCGCATGGTTCTTCTGAAAGGCCTGACTCATCAACTCCGGCCCATCTGTCGCAGGTATTCGCGGTCCCACGCCGCGGGGATCGACTCACGCGGCGAGTACGGCCCGGGCGTATACCGTCGTGACGCGATCCCCAGGTGACTCTGTTCCACGATGTGCCAATCCTGGCGGTTGGTCACATCCCAGAAGCGGATCGCGTCGTCGGGATTGAAGGATGCATCCGCCGTGCTGTCAGGATTGAACATCCACTCCGACTCCACACGCGTCCGGTCCGCGGCGAGCGGCGTCACGACGTAGTAGTTGGCGTAATCCGGATGGATGCTGAGCAGCATGTTCGGCATGAGCGAGTAGTAGTACGCGCGCCGCCGATCATCCAACGGCATGTCGGGCGTGAGGAACCGAGCACACGCGCGCCCGCTCATCGTCGCGCTGTCCGCGTGCGCCATGATCTCCATGTACCCGCCGAGGAACGGCCCCTCGGTGAGGTCGTTCGCACCGCTCTGATACGGCAGCACCGCCGTCAGCTCGGGATGGATCATCGGGCAGTGCAGGCACTCCGAGTAGTTCTGGAAGACCAGCTTCCAGTTCGCCGCGACCTCGTACGTGACCGAGTGGCCGACCGTCAACTGCTCGAGGCCAAACCGCGTTAGGCGGCCGAGCATCGGGGCAAAGACCTCGGCGAACGGCTCGGGCTCGGTGGCGACGTTCACGAATATGAACCCCTCCCATTCGGCCAAAGCAGCCGAGTGCAGGGGGAAGTCGCGCTTGTCGAAGCCGGCGACGTCCTGCATCTGCGGCGCTCCGATGAGACGCCCGTCAGTAGTGTACGTCCACGCGTGATACGGACACTGGATGGTCTCGGAGAACTGTCCCTTCGCCACCTCGCAGAGTCGCGTGCCGCGATGGCGGCAGACGTTGAAGAAGGCGCGCAGCTCGCCGCCTCGGTCACGCAGGATGATGAGCGACTCACCGGCAACGGTGCGAAGCACGTAGTCGCCCGCGTTCGCGAGCGCGCTGCTTCGACCAACGCAGTGCCACGACCGCGGGAACAGGCGCTCGCTCTCCTCGGCGAAAATGGCCGGCGAGGTGTAATACTCGCCGGGCATTGTGTACGCGCCGTCCTTGTAGGTGCTGACCGTGCGATGGAACGTGGTCATGGTATTTAGCTCATCTCAACGCGCGCTTTGCCGCCAGCCAACCCGCCCCTCCGAGGATTCCCGGCCCCGGGTGGGCACCGGCGCCGCCGAGATACAGACCATCGACGGGCATCGCGTGACGCCCCCAGCCGGCGACGGGACGCATGAACAGGATCTGATCCAGTGTGATCTCGCCCTGCGTTACGGCACCCTCCGTCAACCCGAACTTCCGCTCGAGATCGACGGGCGTCATCACCGCACAACCGAGGATGTGATTGGCGAACCGCGGAATGGCCCGAGCGATGACGGAGGTCACGCAGTCGGTAAATGAAGACGAACGAGGGCCGTCCCAGGTTGCTCCGTCGGCAAGCGCGTACGGCGCGTACTGCGCTCGTGCGACAAGGACGTGCTTGCCCTCGGGCGCAAGCCGCGGCCAACGCAGCGACGGGATGGTGAATTCCACATGCGGGTGGTCGGAGACACGCCCGTA
>JAJKIV010000208.1 GCA_021154285.1 Gemmatimonas sp.
ACCGCGGTGATCCTCGCGACAGTGCTGAGCGCGATGCCGGCGACGCGTGAGCTGATCGAAGGCGCGACGATGCTCGTCGCGGTCGCCGTGCTGTTCTCGGTCAGCTACTGGCTCATCTCGAAGGTGGAAGCCGCGAAGTGGCAGCAGTTCATTCGCGGAAAGGTCAACGCGGCGTTGGAGCACGGTGGCGGGACGGCGCTGGCGTTCGTCGCGTTCCTGGCGGTCTACCGCGAGGGCGCGGAGACGGCGCTGTTCTATCAGGCGCTGTTCAACGAAGGCACCGGTAACGGTCTCCCGATCGCGTTAGGCCTGCTCGTGGGGTTCGGCGCGCTGGCGGTCGTGTTCACACTGTTCTACCGCTTCGGTGTGCGGATTCCGCTGCGACCGTTCTTCGCCATCACGAGCGTCCTCTTGTACTACATGGCGTTCGTGTTCATGGGGAAGGGCATTCGCGAGCTGCAGGAGGGGAACCTGATGACGCTGACGGTCATTCCGGGGTTCCCGCACGTGGAGGCGCTCGGACTTTTCCCGAGTGTGGAGACGCTGTTGGGTCAGGTGCTCCTCCTCGCGCTCTTTGTGTTCGCGCTGGCGAAGACGTTCTGGCCGCGGCGGGCCGTGACGCTGCCGACGATCGAGCCGATGCCGGCGAATGCGGAGTACGATCAGCGGATCGAGCAGATCGGTGAGCGGATCAAGGAGCTCGAGGCGCGGTTGGCGCGGATGGAAGTCGAGCCGGAGCTGGAGGCGTCGGAGTCCGACAAGGTCTGACCAGCGTTCTCAGCGTGCTGTTCTTCAGCCCACTCAACGTTCGTAGGTGCCTTGGTCCTCTCAGGCCGCCCGTGCCGGGGCCACAGACTTGGCGTAGATGCCGGGCTTCCCGGGACCGACGTCCTTCCGCATCTGCATCCAGACGGCGCCTAACGCCGCTAGCGCCAGCCCGATCGCCTGCGCTGCAGTGAGCGGTCCGAAGAAGCGGTCGTCCTTGGCGCGCAGGAACTCGATCAGAAAGCGCTCGATGCCTGCCAGGACCAGGTAGAGACCAAACAGCCAGCCTTCGGCGTGTTTGTGGTCCCGGTACCGCCACAGGATGAGGAACATCACGAACCCGAGCACCGTCTCGAAGAGCTGCGTCGGATAGACGCCCAGTAGCGCGTCAGGCGCTGTGCCCGCTGGCGGCTGAATGCCGAACAGTGCCTGCATGTTGTGTACGGTCGACGGCGGAGCGCCCTCGGGAAACGCGACCGCAAGTGGCCCGCTCCAGGGACGTCCGTAGTCGTCACCAACCGCCCAGCATCCCGTGCGCCCGATCGAGTAGCCGGCGGCAATGCAGATGCCGGCTACGTCGCTGATCCGGATGAAGTTCAGCTTCTTGAGCTTGATCGTGATGTAGCACGCCGCGACTGACCCAATGAAGCCGCCCCAGAAGACGAACCCGGCGCGGCTGATCAGGTCGCGGATGTCGTGCGTGATGATGAGCGTGTAGTACAGCTTCCCGCCGATCAGCGTCCCGAGCACGGCAGCAAGGATCAGATCCGGTATTGGTGTCGGGTCGTGTCCACGGCGAGCCAGCTCACGCTGCGCGATGATCTGTGAGATCGCGAACGCGAGCAGCACGGCGAGCCCGAATCCCGTGAGCGAGAGTCGGCCAATTTCGATCGTGAAGGGATGGACTATCGTCGCGTCAGGCATTTATCGGGAATAGGGATCGGGAATAGGGAATCGAAAGCTACGGATTCGCCATCCCCGGGATCGGCATTGAAGCATACGCGTTGAGCGAAAGGGAATCTCGTACGCCGCGCTCGAAGTGGAAGAGGCCAGCTCGTGCGATCATCGCGGCGTTGTCCGTTGCGAGGCGAGGCTTCGGCGCGTACACGGCAACCCCGTCAGCGGCCACTCGATGCTGCATCGCGACTGCCAGTGCGCGATTGCACGCCACGCCACCGCCGAGCACTATGCGGCGTCGGGAGAAGGCAGCCGCAGCGCGCGCGGTCTTCTCCACGAGCGTCCCGATGATCGCGTCCTGAAATCCCCGAGCGATTCCACGTGCGTCGCGCTCGAGATTGTCGCTGCCTCGCACCGCGTGAAGCACCGCGGTCTTGAGGCCGCTGAAGGACACGTCGAAATAGTCAGCGTCGCCAAGTTGCTGGTCGCCGCGCAGCATCGGCTTCGTGAAGCGGAAGCGACGCGCCTCTTCCTCGCTTGCTTCGCCCGCGAGGCGCTCGATGGGCCTGCCGCCAGGGTAGGGAAGACCGAGGAGCTTCGCGACCTTGTCGAACGCCTCACCGGCCGCGTCGTCGCGCGTTGCGCCGAGCATCCGGTACGAGCCCCACTGTTCGACATCGATCAGCAGCGTATGGCCACCCGACACGAGCAGCGCGGTGAACGGCGGCACCGCGTCCGGATGCTCGAGCGACGTCGCGAACAGGTGACCTTCCATGTGATGCACACCGACCAGCGCGGCGCCGGTGCCGTGCGCGATGGCCTTCCCGAACGAGACCCCGACCAGAAGTGCGCCGACGAGCCCGGGCCCCGACGTGACTGCCACGCACTCGATGTCGCCTAACGATACCGACGCGTCGGCCATCGCGCGCTCCGCCACCGGCACGATCGACGTCAGGTGAGCGCGGGATGCGAGCTCCGGCACAACGCCGCCGAAGACCCGGTGCACGTCCTGCGAGAGAATGACCAGCGACTCGAGCGTTACGGCGTCGCCGCTGCCCGACAGCACCGACGCGGACGTCTCGTCGCAGGACGTCTCCAACCCGAGAATTACCGGCACGCTACTTCGACCGCAGCGCGGTCATCGGCGTGGCGGCGGTCGATCGGCGCGTTACGGGCGGCATCTGCACGACCAGCCTCACTTCCGTCGGCTCCACGCGGACGCCGGCCGCGAGTCGCTTCACGTCGAGCGGGATGATGAAGTCACCGGTGTCGCGCACCGTCACGGTCTGGTCGACCGTGGCGACGAAGGGCACGGTGTTGACCAAACGTCGCGGGCCGGTGATGGTGACGCTGTCCGGCACCATGCGCGTTAGGCGCGCGCCGGTCATGCCGGCCGCGCGGTCCGCGATCGCGACGTGCACCTTGTTCGCCACTGGCACGCGCCGCGTCGACGTCACGTCGAACACGAGCACCAGGGTTCGCGGCTGAATGTCGCGAACGACGGCGTCCACGTCGGGCGGGATGTACACATCCGCCGGCTTGAGATCGACCGCCACGCTGTCCGGCGCATCGTCGGTCACCGCGCGTCGCACCACCGGCGGCTTCTCGTACAGCTTGATCAGGTCCCTCGCTCTACCGGCGACGAGCGCGCGCAGCTCCGGACGTGTGCTCGTGAGCACGCGCGCGGTGTCGAACGACGCCTCGAGCTTCACCGGAACCACTTCCTCGGATGGCTCCTCAGCGCTGACCACGAGCCACAGCACCACGGCGAAGAACAGCGCCGCCGCCTTGTATCCGAGCCGCTCGGTGAGCGCGGCAATCAGCACCCGTTGCAGCGACGCAGTGGCCGCCGAGCGCTCTCCGTCGGGGCTCGGCATTGCTCAGGGACGCGTG
Source organism: Gemmatimonas sp. (assembly GCA_021154285.1). GTDB lineage: Bacteria > Gemmatimonadota > Gemmatimonadetes > Gemmatimonadales > Gemmatimonadaceae > JAJKIV01. The sequence continues at coordinate 3,556 of JAJKIV010000208.1, forward strand.
GGGGCCTGCGCCGCGCCGGGCGCACCAGTGCCAACCGGAACCGAGGAAGCGCTGGGCGCATCCTCACCGACGCCGCGGGCCGACTCAGGTACGCCGAGCAACTCGCCGAACAACGCGCGGTTCGCGGGCGAATCCCAATTGTCTGCAGCGATCACCTTCTTGCGGATGACACCATCTCGCCCGATCACGAACGTCTCCGGCACGCCCGTCGTTTGATAGTCCTGGCGAATCTTGCCGGATGCATCGTGCAGGATCTCGAAGGTGAGACCGTACTGGTCGCGGAACCGCCGGATCGTCTGCTCCGTTCCGGGATTGTCGACGCTCACCGCTACCACCTTGAGGCCGCGCGCTGCATAGCGATCGTGCAGCGCCTGAATGCTCGGCATCTCGGTACGGCACGGGATGCACCACGTCGCCCACACGTTCAGGAGGACGATCTCGCCCTTGTAGTTCGCGATCGTCTTCGTGACCGGTGCGCCGTCGATCGTGGTCGCGCGGAAATCCGGCGCCTTGGAGCCAGCGGTCACGGGGAACAGCTCGTCGCCGAGAATACGGGTCGCGGCCAGGAGCCCACCACCAAGGATGAGCACCACGATGCCAACGAACGCCCATTGTTGTTTGACGGTCATACGCTCACTCCGCACCTGCCACGCAGCTCGGCGATCTCCTGCACCGGGTCGTGCGCGGAAAAAATTGCGTTGCCGGCCACGAATGTGTCGGCGCCCGCTCGCCAGCAGTCGCCGATCGTGTCGCGGGCAACACCGCCATCCACCTCGAGAGCCGCGCCGCTCCGCGCCGCCTCGAGCATCGCTTTCGCTCGTCGAATCTTATCGAGCATCGCGCCAATGAACGACTGCCCCCCGAAACCTGGATTTACCGTCATGACGAGGAGAAGGTCCAGATCACCAGCGACTTCGCTGACCATCTCGAGTGGTGTGGACGGGTTCAGCGCCGCGCCGGCCAAGCAGCCGAGCTCCTTGATCCGATAGAGCTGGCGATGGAGATGCGGCGCGACCTCCGCGTGGATCGTGAGCCCGCTCGCGCCGGCTCGCGCGAAGTCCTCGAAATACTTCTCGGGCTGGACGACCATCAGATGCACGTCGAGTGGGAGCGCCGTCAGTCGTCGAACCGTCTCGATCACCTTCGCGCCGAACGTCAGGTTGGGGACGAAGCATCCGTCCATCACGTCGATGTGGATGACATCGGCGCCGCCAGCGTCGCACCGTGCGATCTCGTCCGCGAGGCGGGCGAAATCGGCGCTGAGAATCGATGGAGCGATGCGGGCACGCGGGCGGTTCATGGCGAGATGGACAGAGAGACTTTCGATCCCGGCGCCACGCGACTCCCCGCGGCCGGTGTTTGCGAGATGACCGTTTGTGGCGACGGCGCCGTCGCGAGCGAATCGGTGATGACGTCCCCCACGCGGAGGCCAACCTGCTCGAGCATGGCGCGAGCCGCGGCGTACGACTGACCCACGACATCGGGTGCATCCACTGCCGGCGGTCCGCTGCTCACAATGAGATCGATGCGCGTCGACGGCGCGACCGACGTGCCGGCTGGCGGTGTCATCTCGAGCACCGCCCCGCGGGCGGCCTGACTTTCTCGTTCGCTCACGGAGCCCAGCTCGAGGCCGGCCTTATCGATCGCGTCTGCGGCGACCGACTGCGCCATGCCCACGATCGATGGGACCTGCACCTGGCGTTGACCCGCGCTCACGTCGAGGATGACCTCGGTGCCGCGCGGCTCCGTCGCGCCCGGCGGCGGAGATTGCGCGAGCACCGTCGATTTTGGTGCGAGCTCCACAAACCGCTCCTCACCCGTCTTCGCCTTGAAGCCTGCGGCATCGAGCCGCGTCACAGCCTCGTCGAACAAAAGTCCCACTACCTGCGGTACCTTCCCGTCGTCCGGTACGATCTGTGGCGGGAAGATGAAGAACGCCACGAACAGGTACGCCAGGAGGAACCCTCCGGCGGCGACCAGTGCATATGGCAAAAGGCGGCGCGATATCGCGCGCCAATTCACCCGCGCGTCCTCCGAAGCCGCGCCGCGAACGCGCCGTCCGTCGAATGGCGCTGTGGCAGCACGCGAAGTCGACCCGCATCCAGCGCGGCCGCGGGCACCGCGCCGTCAGGTGGCGGCTCGAGCACCCACTCGGGGTTCTCGGCCAGGAAGCTCTCGACCTGGGCGTCGTTTTCTTCCGGTTCGAGCGAGCACGTGCTGTAGATCATGAGCCCGCCCGGACGCACAACGGATGCGGCCGCGCGAATGATCGAGCGCTGGAGCGCGCCCATGACGGCGAGGTCCGACACCTTGAGTCGCCACCGCGCATCGGGGTGTCGGCGGAACGTTCCGGTGCCGGTGCACGGCACGTCGATGAGGACGGCGTCGACGGGCGCGATCGCGGGCTCGCGGGCATCCGCGACGAGCGCGTAAATAGCACGCGCCTCGACGCGCCGGAAGTTGGTCAGCAGGCGCGTTAGGCGCTGAAACGAGCGGTCGGCCGCGATGACGACGCCCGCGGTGCGCGACAGCTCGAGCGCCTTGCCGCCAGGCGCCGCGCACAGGTCGGCGACGGTGCTGCCCGGCGCGATCGCCGCATAACGAGTAACGAGCGTCGCGCCGGGGTCCTGCACGAAGAACAGCCCCTGGCGGTACGCGCCGAGCTCGGCCAGCGAGACGTTGCCGGTGACGCGAATGCTGTCGCGCACAAGAGGGACGTCCTCCACGTGCACACCGGCGCTCTCGAGCATCGCCTCCAGTTGCTCGCGCACCAAGCCGAACGGGCGCACGATAATCGGAGCCTCGGCGTTATTGGCCGCGAGCAGCCGCTCCGTGTCCTCCGCGCCCCAACGCGCGACCCACCGCGCCACGAGCCAGCGCGGGTGCGAATGCGACAGTGCGAGGGCGTCGATCGGGTCGGGACGCGGCGCGCCGGACTCCACGCGCGGCACCGGCGGGAAGGGAATCGTTTCCCGCTCACGATCGACACGGCGAAGCACGGCGTTCACGAGCTTACTCGCGCCGAGACCGTGACGTCGTTTCGCGAGCTCCACGGACTGTGCGATCGCCGCGTACGGCGGCACGCTGCGCATGAAGAGCAGCTGGTACACGCCCAGCCGGAGGATGTCGGTGAGGTCGGGATCGAGGCGGGCGAGGCCGCCTCGCACACGTTCGGACAGCGCCGAGTCGAGCCACGCGCGACGGCGCAGCATGCCGTAGAGCAGCTCCTGCGTCCAGCGGCGGTCGCGCGCGTCGAGCGACTCGACGCGGCGCTCGAACGACGAGTCGAGCAGCTCACCCGCACGGAGGTCGGCACAGGTGTCAGCCGCGGCGACGCGCGCATCGGTCACGCCACCGCGCGCCGCGGTCGCCGGTCCCGACTGATGTCCGGTGTCTTCCGTCATCTACCGACCCCCCGGGGTACCATGAGCGGAAAGATACTCCATAACCGCTGCCGCGGCATCGTTCGCGTTCCACACACCGCGTATCACCGCGACCCCATACGCCCCAGCGGCCACGAGCCGCGAAACGTCCTCGGGCCGCACGCCGCCAATCGCGATGATGGGCGCGCCAGGATCCGCGGCGAGCCGCTCGATGAACGCCGTCCCGCGATCGACGTCTCCCGCCGTGTTGTCGCCCGTTGCATGTCCCGCAACGACCCAGCGCGCTCCACCCGCCTTCGCTACCTGCGCGTCCTGCGATGAGTGGACACTCGCACCTACCCAGAGGTCGGGCGCAAACGTCACGACGTCGGAGGCCGCGAGGGATCGCGACGTCAGCTGCACGCCGCGCGCGCCTGACGCGAGCGCGACGTCGGCTCGATCGTTCACCACGGCCCATGCGCCGGTTTCGTCCTGAAGCCGCGCGATCGCGGACGCGAGGTAATACAGCTTGCGACCGCCAACTCGCGCCGCGCGCACGTGCACGGCGACACGCGCACCACCGGCCTGCATGACGAGTCGAGCACGGTCGAGAAAATCGGCGCGCAGGACGATCTCGTCGTTCGTGACGGCGTGTACGACCGGAACGCGTTCCGCGCCGGACGCACGCGACGTCCGGATGTCAGGCGCCGAGCTGGTCACCGACTCGAATGGACCGACCACGAGCGAGCTCACTCAGGCTGACCCGCCGCTTCCCGGCAAGCTGCGCGTCCGTGATGCGTACAACGCCATCGCCACACGCTACGAGTGCGCCGGCGTCATCGATGGCGAGCACCGTACCGCCCGGGGGGAACGGCTGGCCTTCCACGATCTCGAGCGTCGCGGCGCGTGCACCGAACAGCTTCATCTCGCTACCATGGAGCGTCGTGAATGCACCTGGTTTCGGATCGAACGCACGGACGGCGCACGCAATGGCTGCGGCCGGATGCGTCCAGTCGATCCGCGCGTCATCACGCTCGATCTTCGGCGCGAACGTCGCCAGCGCATCGTTCTGCGGGCGTTCGTCGAGCTGCCCCAGGTCGAGCAGCGAGAGCGCTTCGATGAGCGCGAGTGCTCCGAGCTCCGACAGGCGAAGCTCTAGCTCGCCATAGGTCTCGTCGTGCGCGATGGGCGTCGGGACCTGCAACAGAATCGGTCCGGCGTCGAGGGGCACCACCATGCGCATGATGCTGACACCCGTCTGCGTCTGGCCGGCTCGAATGGCGGCCTGAATCGGACCCGCCCCACGCCATTCGGGAAGCAATGACGCGTGAATGTTGAGCGTGCCGAGACGCGGAAGGTCGATCACGTCGCGAGTGAGAATCTCTCCGTACGCGACGACCACCGAAACATCGGGATCGAGCGCGCGCAGTGACTCGACGAAATCGCTGCCGCGTGGCTGCTCCGGCTGAAGCACCGGTATCGACTCTTCGAGCGCGATCTGTTTGATCGGCGACGCGACGAGCGACGATCGCGAGCGACCTCGAGGGCGGTCTGGCTGCGTGACGACGCCGACGACCTCAAACCCTTCTCCCAGCAGCGCGCGCAGCGGCGGCGCCGCGAATTCAGGCGTCCCCCAGAAGAGGACCCTCATGATGCGCTCAGAGCGCTTCCTCTCCGTGACGCCCCGCCATCTCGCCCGGTGGAAACTTGCGAATGTTCTGCGGGAAATCCTTTCTCATCGATTCCCATTTCGCGAGCGCGGATCGTCGCTTGAGAAAGCTGAGATAGTCGATGAAGAGCTTGCCGTGCAGGTGATCGATCTCGTGCTGCAGACATCGCGCGAGCAGCTCGCTCGCCTGGAGCTCGAATCGCTCTCCGTCCCGGTCGAGCGCGCGAATGGTAACGCGCGCAGGGCGCTCCACGTCGCCGTAAATTTCGGGAATCGAAAGGCAGCCCTCCTCGGCTTTCGCGGACCCCTCGGTGATCACGATCTCTGGGTTCACGATGACGATCGGGTTATCCTCGACGTCGATGACGGCGATCCGCTCGGACCGGCCAATCTGCGGCGCAGCGAGCCCGATGCCCTTGGCCGCATGCATGGTGTCGAACATGTCGTCGATCAGGCGACGCAACTCGTCGGTCATGCGCTCGACCGGTGTCGTTTCCTGCCGGAGGATGGGCGATCCCAGAACGTGGATGTCGAGGAGGCTCACTTGTTCGCTGCGGCGGGTGTGGCGGCCGGCTCGGCACTGGTCAGCACCTTCGCGATACGACCGCGCTCCACGATGAGACGCGACTCGTCCGACTTGATCGTGACGCGGTCATCCATGATTGCCGCCTTGCCTTCACCGGTGGGTGCCGCGATGTGCACCACCTTGCCGATGATCCCGCCGGAGGTGACGACCTCGTCGCCACGCTTGAGGTTACGGAGCCGCTCCTCGTGGTCTTTGCGCTGCTTCTGCTGCGGGCGGATCATCACGAAGTAGAAGATCGCGAAGATCGCGACGATCTGAAAAACGAACGGAAGCAGCGTCGAGCGTCCACCGGCCGGGGCCTGCGCCACCAGGGCGAGCGCGAAAGCTGAGGTCATGAAACTGGAGTTGGTCGGGAGTTGTAGCGCGCGAGCCAGTCACGGCTCCAGGCGTCGAAAGTACCGTCGATGATCGCAGCGCGCGAGCGGCGCATGAGCGCGACCAGGAAATGTACATTGTGCAGCGACACCAGGCGCAGGCCGAGGATCTCGTCCGCGACGAAGAGATGCCGGATGTAGGCCCGTGAGAAGCGTTTGCACGTCGAGCAGTCGCACGTCTCGTCCAGCGGCCGCGCGTCGGCTTTGAGCTCGGCCCGCCGCACGTTGAGACGGCCGTCGGCTGTGAATGCGGTGCCGTTCCGGCCCATTCGCGTGGGTGCCACGCAGTCGAACATGTCGACGCCGCGCCGAACGCCCTCGACGAGATCGTTCGGGAAGCCGACCCCCATGAGGTAACGCGGCCGGTCCGTGGGCAGCTCCTCGTTCATGACGTCCAGCATCGCGTACATGTCGGGCTTCGACTCGCCGACGGAGAGGCCACCGACGCCGTACCCGAGCCAGTCGCCTTCTGACTGGATTGCGCGGGATGCTTCTCGTCGCAGGGC
>JAJKIV010000209.1 GCA_021154285.1 Gemmatimonas sp.
GCCCACCGGGACGATCATGAACTCCTGGAAGTCCACGGTGTTCGTGGCGTGCGCGCCGCCGTTCAGGATGTTCATCATCGGCACCGGCAGCGTGCGCGACAGGGGCCCGCCGAGGTAGCGGTAGAGCGGCAATCCCGTCTCGGCGGCGGCCGCGCGGGCAGTCGCCATCGACACGGCGAGGATCGCGTTTGCGCCGAGCTTCTCCTTGTTAGGCGTGCCATCGAGCTCGATCAACGTATGGTCGATCTCCACCTGGTCGGTCGCGATCATTCCCATGAGCGCCGGCGCGATGGTTTCCTCGATGTTCTGCACGGCCTTCCGGACGCCCTTGCCCAGGTAGCGGCCGGCGTCGCCGTCTCGCAGCTCCCGGGCTTCGTGCTCGCCCGTCGACGCGCCGCTCGGCACGGCCGCGCGCCCCGTCTGCCCACTCGCGAGTGTGACGTCGGCTTCGACGGTCGGATTGCCTCGGCTATCGAGAATTTCGCGTGCGGCGATATCGATGATGGTGGACATGCTGGTGCGTATTCGATGGTGAATGGTTAGGCAGAAGCGAGCAGCAAGTATAATCGCGATCGGTCACTCAATCCGCCGCCGCACTCTCGCGCTGCGGCGCGGCGTTCGGATCGCTGTCGATGCCGTACAGCTCGTGCATCGCGTCGGCCATCCGTTGCCAGGACTCACGCGACAGACGATTGCGATCTTCGTACGTCAAGCCGTCGGTATCGATCGGCTCGAGAAAATGAATGTCGACGACGCCCGACCGCACGCGGAACGAATCCCGAGGCATCACCTCGAGCGTGCCGTGTACGATGGTCGGGACGATCGGGACGCCCGCCGCAACGGCGAGCACGAACGGCCCCTTCTTGAACTGGCGGAGGGCGTAGACCCGCCCGCGTGTCCCCTCGGGAAACACCACCACGGACGCCCCGGCTCGTATCCGCTCGGCAGCGACGCGGTACGAGTCGAAGGCCGACTTCCGATTCTCGCGCTCGATCGCGATCATCCCCGCCGCGCGCGCCGCCCGGCCGAAGATTGGAATGCGAAACAGCTCCGCCTTCCCCACGAATTTGTAGCGGGGGAGCACCGCGGCGAGCGTGAGCACGTCGAACCAGCTGACGTGGTTGCTCACGTAGATGCGCGGGGTACCGGCGCGCATGCGCTCCTCGTTATGCAGGCGGACGCGAATGCCGGCGGCCCCGACGAGACAGCGCGCCCACCACCGCGGTGCGTTGTCGTAGATGCTTCCCTCGGCATCCTTCACACCCACGAGCGCGGCGACGATCACCATCAGCCCGAAGAACGGCGTCATGATGACCAGCGTGAGGAAGACGAGGATCGTGCGCATCACTCAGGAAAAGTGGTCGTGACCCGCTGGCAGGTCAACGAACCGGCCGTGCGAGCGGAGCGTCGCCCGCGGCGTGTGCTCCCTCGGTGCCGTAACCACACCCACGCGCGTCAGCGGAACGCCGAACTCGCGCGCGAACAGGTGTTCGTCCACCGGCGCCTGCATCGTCACCACGAGCTCGTACTCCTCACCGCTCCGTGCTGCGACGAGCGGCGATGCGCCACTCATCGCAGGAATCGCGTCCAGCTCGATACACACATCTACGGCGCTTGCGGCCGCGAGGTGCCCCGCGTCGGCGAGCAGACCGTCGGAGACGTCGATCGCGGCGGTCGCGCCGTGCGACGCCAGCCACAGCGCCTCCCGGATTCGCGGCGACGGACGCGCAAAGCGCGCACGGTGATCTCGGCTGGGCTGACGGCCGGAAACCCACGCGTCGAGCGCGCAGCCGGGACCACCGAGCGCGCCCGTCACGTAGACCACGTCACCCACGCGTGCGCCGTCGCGCCCAAGCGGATGCGCAGCGTAGCCGAGGACGGTCACCGTGAGCGAGAGCTCCGAGGCTCGCGTGAGGTTGCCGCCAGTGATCGGCGCGTGAAACGAGCGCGACGCCTGCCCGATACCCTCGGCGATTCCAGCGAGGTGCTGACGCCATTTCTCCGGAACGCACATGGCAACGAGGATCGCCATCGGCGTGGCAGCCATCGCCGCGAGATCGCTGAGCGCCGCTGCCGCGGCTCGATAGCCGATCTCGTCCGGCTCGAGCCATCCATCGCGGAAGTGGACGTTCTCGACCGTGGCATCGGTGCTGGCGAGCAAACGGCATCCCGCCGGCACATCCAGAATCGCCGCGTCGTCACCGATGCCGCGCGCGCTCTCACCCCATCGACGAACGAGGTCACGAATCACATCGAACTCGCGACCGGGCCCGAGTGAGATGCTATCGCTCACGGCAGCTCGGCGAGGACTGGCGGACGCGGACGAGACATGGGTTCGCTCCACACGTTCGCGAGCTGCTCGACGACGTCATCGATCATGGTGCCGCGAGCCCCGCGTGAGCCGGCCAGCTCCCCTGCGCGACCGTGGACCCACGCGGCGCACGCGGCGGCATCGAGAGGATCATCTATCTGAGCGAGCAGCGTGCCCGCAACTCCGGCGAGCACGTCGCCACTCCCGCCAGTCGCGAGTGCCGGCGTGCCAGCGGCGGATACGAGACTGCGCCCGTTCGGCGCGGTGAGAACGGTCGGCACTCCCTTGAGCAGCACGACACATCCGAGCGTCTCGGCGAGCTCACGACCGACGTCGAACGGCGCGTCGAGTACCGCGTCGACGGACTTTCCGCTCACGCGCGAGAACTCCACGACGTGCGGAGTGACGATTGCTTTGCGACCCCCGAGCAGTACGCCGAGGGCTTGGGCGTCGCCCTCGAAGACGGTGAGCGCGTCCGCATCGAGAAGCACGGGCCCGCGCCACGCTCGAAGGATGCGCTCGACGCGCGCACGCGTATCCGGCGCGCGACCCAGACCCGGCCCGATCACGACGGCGTGTGCCCAGTCGCAGATCGAGTCCTCGATGTCGGCGTCGGATTCGGGCCACGGGCGCGTGAGCGCCGCGGGGACTGTCGCCTGCATCGGTGCCACGCTCGCGGGGTGAACGATCGCGCGCGCCATACCTACGCCGCTCCGCAATGCTGCTCGCGTCGCGAGAATCGACGCGCCGGCCATGCCGTCGGTCCCACCGACGATCGCGACGCGCCGCCGCGTTCCCTTGTGTGCGTTGACCGCAACCGGGCGCACGCGCTTCTCGACCCACGCACGGTCCACGAGCGTCGCCGCACCGTCGTCCATCGACGCGTGCGCGCCAAGTCCAATGTCGACGACGACGATGCGTCCGCACCGATCGCGCCTCGCGAGCGCGCCGCGTTTCATCGTGCCGAAGGTGATCGTGAGATCGGCCGTCACCGTGTCCTCGCCCTTGCCGGTGGATGCATCGAGGCCGCTCGGCACGTCGAGTGCGACAACGCGCGCGCCGGCGTCGCGCAAATCGCCGATGCGACGAATCGCGTTCGCAATCGCCCCGCGCGGCGCGCCGGAGGAGCCGGTGCCCAGAAGGCCATCGACCACGACGCCTTCCGCGCCACTCGGTTCGCGCGTGTCGATCAGCGCACGGGCTGTCTCGCGCTCGGCGCGCGCGTCGTCGGTTTTCGGCTCGGCCACTTCGACGACGCGCACCGATACACCAACCGCTGCGAGCGCCGCCGCGACTACCCACGCATCACCGCCGTTGTTTCCTGGACCGGCGAACACCGCGACGCCGTGCGCGAGCGCGTCGCCGAACGCACGCACGATTTCGGCGGCAGCCGCGGCTCCGGCGCGCTGCATGAGCGCTCGCGACGGGACACCAGCACCGATCGCAGCGCGATCGCGAGCGGTGGATTGTGCGGCGGTGACGACATGCACGGTCATGCGACTGTCGTCAGGCAGAATGACATGGGCGGCGGCGGATGGTGAAACGGCGGCCAGGTGGCCGCCGCGAATCGCCGCAGGCTGCTATTTGTGAGACTGACCCACGGACCTTCCGAAACTGATCTCGCCGTTGTCGATGCGCAAGTTGAATCCGCACTCGGGATTTCCCCGGGACGCGCTACGCCTGACCGGCGCGCCTCCAGGGGTAATCGCGTTCGAACGCCTGGTCGAAGCCGAACACGTCCGCGAAATCGAGACGTGAGTCGGTAGGCTGGCTGATGAGGAGGCCCAGGTCGACGAGCGTGAAGACCACGTCGCCGATGTCAGCGGTCGAGCGGACACCCCAATGATCGAGCACGAGCCTCGCCATGACGCCGTAGCGATCGAGGGCCAGATCACGACACGCTTCGGCGAGCTCGCGGCCCGTGATGTGCCGCCGCTCGGTGAGTCGCGCCTGCGAGAACTCGAGCGCCGACAGCACAAAGAGATACGCGTGCTCGTGGAACCGCGGTTCGCGCAGGCGAATCTGGTCCATGATGCCTTCTCGAAACGCCAACTCCGGCAATGCAGCTCCTCGACCAGGGAATGAGCCGGCCGCTTCGCGCAGCCCACTGTTTCAAAACCTACCAGGCACGACCTGTGCCCGGGTACCCGCCGCTAAGATGTGCTTCCACGCGGCGCGGCACAACCCGGCTCGTTGCTCAAGACGAGTGACCACGCGCGCTGGGCACGCGGAAGGCCCGAATCTCCGTGCGTGACGCGCCGCACAGTTCGGCTGCGGAGGCCCGCAACGGGTAGCGGCCCCTTGTGAATCGTTAGGCGGGCCACCCGGTCGCCCCGCCGATGCCGACTAGGACGACGCCGCCTCTAACGGCTCCGGGTACAGCGGAAACGCCGCCGTGAGCTCCCGGACATCCTCGCGAACCCGCTTCGCAACGCCGGCATCCTCCGGCGACTGCAGCGTCACGTCGATCAGCTCCGCGATCCGTCGCATCTCCGCCTCCTTCATGCCGCGTGTCGTCACCGCCGCAGTCCCAATGCGAATTCCGCTCGTCACGAATGGAGACTGCGTCTCCTTCGGCACCGTGTTCTTGTTCACGGTAATGCCGGCGCGGTCGAGCGCCTGCTCCGCCACCTTGCCCGTCAACCCTTTGCTGCGAAGGTCCACGAGCATGAGGTGATTGTCGGTGCCACCGGAAACGACATCGAACTCGCGCTCGATGAGCGACGCCGCGAGCGCGCGTGCGTTCGCCACGACCTGCGCCGCGTATTGCCGGAACGACGGGTGCAGGGCTTCCTTGAGCGCGACCGCCTTGGCGGCGATGACATGCTCGAGCGGACCGCCCTGCGTGCCGGGGAACACCGCCTTGTCGATGGCCTTGGCGTGTTCGGCCTTGCACAGGATGAGACCGCCGCGCGGCCCGCGCAGCGTCTTGTGCGTCGTCGTGGTCACAACGTCGGCGTGTGGTACCGGTGAGGGATACACGCCTGCCGCGACGAGTCCTGCAAAGTGCGCCATGTCCACCATGAAGATCGCGCCGACTTCACGTGCGACCTCCGCGAACCGCGCGAAGTCGATCACGCGCGAGTACGCGCTGTAACCGGCGATGATCATCTTCGGCCGCGACTCGAGGGCGAGCGCACGCATTTGGTCGTAATCGATCAGCCCCTCGTCGTTCACCTTGTACGACACCGGGTGATAGAGCATCCCGGAGAAATTCACGTGCGACCCGTGCGTTAGGTGCCCGCCGTTCGACAGGTCCATGCCGAGGAATGTGTCGCCGGGCTTGAGGAACGCGAAGAACGTCGCCGCGTTCGCCTGTGCTCCTGAGTGGGGCTGTACGTTCGCATGCTCCGCGCCGAACAGCTGCTTCGCTCGGTCGATCGCGATCTGTTCCACCTGATCGACGAACTCGCAGCCGCCGTAATAGCGTTTGCCCGGCAGCCCTTCCGCGTACTTGTTCGTGAGGGGCGAGCCCATGGCCTCGAGCACGGCTGGCGATACGAAGTTCTCGCTGGCGATGAGCTCGAGGCCCTCGAGCTGACGCTCGACTTCCCGATCGATGAGGCGGGCGATCTCCGGGTCGGCATCACGAAGCGCCACGCCGGGCGGACAGCGATCCCATTCCGACCACGTGATCATTCGCGAGTCTCCTCGGTTCGGGACATTGGTGGTCATGCTTCGCGCGGGAACGGCGGCCACGTGCGGACCAGGGACCCGACTGCCTTCAGGCGCAGCTCGGCCGTTCGGTCCGCGGCCACATACGTCGGGATGCCCTGCTCGCGCGCGAGCTCGAACACACCGAGTAGCGTGTCGTAGATCTCGTCGGCCTTCCGCAGCGACCGCTCACGCGTCCAGCCGGCCAACTCGCTGTATACGTTGATGACGCCACCAGCGTTCGCGACGTAGTCGGGCGCGTAGAGGATGCCCCGCGCTTCGAGCTCCTCGCCGTGCCGCTCCTCGAGGAGCTGGTTGTTCGCGCCACCGGAAACGATCTCCACTTTCAGACTGGGCACCGTCTTGTCGTTGATGATGCCGCCGAGCGCGCACGGCGCGAAGATGTCCGCCTTGACGCTGAAGATGCTGTCGTGCTCGACGGCCTTCGCGCCGAAGTCGTCGACAATGCGCTTCACCTTCGCGGCATCGATGTCGGTGACGACGAGCTTCGCGCCGGCCTGATGGAGCTCCTTGCACAGGTACGAGCCGACGTGCCCGAGGCCCTGAATCGCGATCACTTTCCCCTCGAGCGAATCGGATCCCCAGCGATGCTTGGCGGACGCCTGGATCGCACGGAACACGCCACGGGCCGTCACGGGCGACGGATCGCCGGACTTGTTCGCGAGGCCGGTCACGAACTTCGTTTCCATGTGCACGAAGTCCATGTCGGCCGTGCTGGTGCCCACGTCTTCCGCCGTGATGTAGCGACCGCCGAGTGAATCGACGAAGCGACCGTGCGCGCGGAACACCATCTCGCGCTTGGCGGTGCGGTTGTCGCCGATGATCACGGACTTGCCGCCGCCGAGGTTCAACCCGGCAACCGCGTTCTTGTAGGTCATGCCGCGCGACAGTCGCAGGGCGTCGATGATCGCCTCTTCGTCGCTGCCGTAGTGCCAGAAGCGCGCGCCGCCGAGGGCCGGGCCTAACGTCGTATCGTGGATCGCGATCACACCGCGATACCCGCTCGCCTTGTCGTGGCACATCACGACCTGCTCGTGGCCCATCTCGGCGATGGTGTCGAAGAGGGCGAGTGAGGAGGTGCCGGGTTCTATGGTCGCGAGAGAAGCCATGGGTGTCGAAAGTTTAGGGTGAATCCGGAGCCGGCGCGCGTAGCCGTCGGTAGACGTCGCGCGCGCCGCGCATCACGACCGCGCGTACAGCTCGCGCGCGATGACGATGCGCTGAATCTCTGACGTGCCTTCGTAGATCTCGGTGACCTTGGCGTCGCGGAACAGCCGCTCGACAGGATAGTCCTTGATGTAGCCGTAGCCACCGAAGATCTGCACTGCCTGCGTCGTGACCCACATTGCGGTCTCGCTCGCAAACAGCTTGCTCATGGAGCTGAACTGCGTGATCGGCTCGCCGCGGTCCTTGGCCGCGGCAGCCGAGTACAGAAGTGCGCGCGACGCCGTCACTCGCGTGGCCATGTCAGCGAGCTTGAACTGGATCGCCTCGAACTCCTTGATCGGCTGGTTGAACTGTCGTCGCTCGGCCGCGTAGCGCGTCGCGTGCTCGAGGGCGGAACGTGCAATGCCGATGGCCTGCGCCGCGATGCCAAGCCGGCCGTTGTCGAGCGATTGCATGGCATAGACGAAGCCCGCGTTCGTCTCGCCAAGCATGTTCGCCGCCGGAACACGCAGGTTCTCGAAGTGGAGCTGCACCGTCGGCGACGCACGGAGGCCGAGCTTCGCTTCCTTCTTACCGACGTGAAACCCGGGCATGTCCGGGGTCACGATGAACGTGCTGATGCCGCGCGGCCCACGGCGGTCGCTCGGGGAGTCGGTCCGGGCCATGGCGAGAATGACGTCGGCGTGGTTGCCGCTCGTGACCCAGGCCTTCGTGCCATTGAGGACCCAGCAATCTCCGTCGCGCTGTGCCTGCGTGCGAAGCGACGCCGCGTCGGA
>JAJKIV010000210.1 GCA_021154285.1 Gemmatimonas sp.
CACCTCACCGAAGTCATACGCGTCGCGACCGTAGTACCGGTCACGTAGCGCGCGGTACGTGCGGATCGCGGAGTCCGCGCCGGCCGCCGTCGCGGCCTCGACGATGATGTTTGCCAAGGGGACCGGTCGGTTTACACCACGATGGCACGTGATGCACGTCACAGCCACCGTAGGCGTAGGTCGCGATGGAATCGTATCGAGCCGGTTATTCACCTCCTGCACCATGCGCATCATCTGGCGAGCAACGCGCTTGTTTCGCTTCTCGTCCGTCGCGAAGTCGATCCGCTCGAGCGGCGCAGTGTCGCTTCCCACATGGCAGAAGGTGCATGAAACGCCTAGCGCTCCGGCGATGTTGCGCATCATGCCCCACACCTGCACCGGCTGCGTCGTCTTCGGGATCACCTGCACGTTCACGAGCGAGTCGGGTGGCCACTTGCCCGGTGGCTGTGCTGCCGCGCTATCGACGCCGGCGGCTGCGACGAGAGCAATGACGATGAGCGCACGCATGGAACCTCGTGTTCATAACGCCGGCGGACTGACGAGACGAGTCTGAACGCAATATCGTTGGTCGCCTGTTGTCGTGCTCGCAACCTGCCGGTGTCGAGTCGCACCCCATACCGCTCCGTCCTCGCGAATGAACCTCCCGGTCAATCCACCCGTACTTCCGATGCTCGCCAATCGCGTCGACGAGCTCCCACCCGGCGAAGGATGGATCTTCGAGCCCAAGTGGGATGGATTCCGAACGCTCATCTTCCGCGATCGCGACGAGCTGTTCATCCAGAGCCGCGATGAGAAGCCGCTCGAGCGCTACTTCCCGGAGCTCGTCACACCGCTCAAGACACAGCTGCCCGAACGCTGTGTCGTGGACGGGGAGATCGTCATCGCGCGGGATGGGTGTCTCGACTTCGAGGCGCTGCAGCTGCGGCTTCATCCCGCCGCGTCTCGCGTGAAGCTGCTGGCCGGGCAGATCCCCGCGTCGGTGGTGTTCTTCGACCTGCTCTGCGAGGGCGACCGTGACTTGTGCAAGACGCCGTTTCGCGAGCGACGAGCGGTGCTCGAGTCACTCGTGGGCGGGAGGCTGACACCCCCGCTGCATCTCACCCCAGCGACACGTGACCGAGCGGTAGCCGCGGACTGGTTCAGCCGGTTCGAAGGCGCCGGGCTCGATGGCGTGATCGCGAAGGTCGAACACGGAACCTACGAGCCTAACAAGCGCGTGATGCTGAAGGTAAAGCACGAGCGTGAGTGTGACTGTGTCGTGGCAGGCTTCCGCTGGCACAAGAACGGGAAGGGCACAGCGCTCGGCTCACTGCTCCTCGGACTCTTCAACGATGACGGGAACCTCGAGCACGTTGGCGTCTGCGCGAGCTTCACCGCCGCCAAACGGCGGGATCTCATCGCGTTTCTGGAACCGTATCGCGAGAACGCCCTCGAGGGCCATCCGTGGCGCGCGTGGGCCGAGGCACCGTCGGACGAGGAGACCGCGGTGCATCGCCGGCCCGGATCGATCAGTCGTTGGAGTCAGGGCAAGGACCTGTCGTGGGAAGCGCTGCGGCCCGAGCTCGTGGTCGAGGTGGCGTACGACCACATGCAAGGCGGACGCTTCCGACACACGGCGCAGTTTCGGCGCTGGCGATCCGACAAGCGACCGAGGGATTGCACGTTCGCGCAGCTCGAGGTGGTACCGCCGCACGAGCTGAGTCAGATCTTCGCGGCAGGTCGTTAGTCGACCGGTTTTTCCTTCGCCTTGTCTCTCCACTCGCGCCAGGCGCGCGTGGGATCGTCATCCGGATCCGGCGTTTCCTGAGGAGGCCTGATCGCTTCGGGCACGTTGCGAAGGTTCACGCGAATGCGCGTCCACGTCGACGAGCGGCCACGCATCGAGTCCACCAGCACATCGTCGACCGCGAGATGCTCGGCGGCTTCGGGGTGCCTGGCCTTCCAGCGCGCGAGCCCGGCCAGCGCGGCGTCCTTCTTCGTCGAGTTCGAGACGACGATGAGCGGCATCTTCGCGCGCGGGGCCTTGGCGACCGTCTTTGGCTTCGCGACCCCCTTCGCGCGAGACGGTGCGACGCGCGTCGCTTCGCCGTCCATCTTCTGAAAGTGCGGTGGCCACGGCGCGTCGCCGAGACCGGCCGCCTCGTCGCGGGCCGCGAGCTCGAGCAACGCCTCCAGCGATCCGGCTGCGCCGTCCATTCCGTCGTTCGGATCGCCTAACGATGCCAGGCGTACCGGGACGGTCGCCACGGTGAAATCCGCCGGCTCGCAGTCGGGAATCTCTTCCCATCGGAGTGGCGTGGAGACGCGGGCGTCGGCGAGCGGCCGCACCGAATAGGCGGAGCACGTGGTACGGTCCTTCGCGTTCTGATTGTAGTCGAGGAACACGCCGCGCCGTTCCTCCTTCCACCATTTGGAAGTCGCCAGCGTCGGCGACCGACGCTCGACTTCCCGCGAGAACGCCAATGCTGCGCGACGCACTTCCGTGAACGTCCAGCGCTGATGGATGCGCACGTTGACGTGCATGCCACGCGAGCCGCTGGTCTTGGGCCAGCCGCGAAGTCCCAGGTCGTCGAGCAGGCCTTTCGCTTCCATTGCAACACGCCGCACATCGTCCCACGTGACCCCGGGGCCCGGATCGAGATCGATGCGAAGCTCGTCGGGGTGATCGAGGTCCGTCGCGCGCACGGCGTGCGGATGCAGCTCGATGCATCCCAGATTCACGATCCAGGCGAGGCCGGCGGCGTCGTCGACGACGATCTCCTCTGCGGTGCGGCCGGACGGAAACGACAGCGTGACCGTCCGCAGCCATGCCGGGCGGCCTGTGGGCGCGCGTTTCTGATAGAACGGCTCGCCCTCCGCACCATGAACGAAGCGTTTCAGAACGACTGGCCGATCGCGGATTCCGGCGACGGCGCCACTCGCGACCGACAGGTAATACCGAACGAGATCGAGCTTCGTGAGCTTGATGTCGCGGGAGAAGTAGGGCTTGCCCGGGTGCGTGATGCGGACCTGTCGGCCATCGACCGACAGGACTTCACTCGGTTCTTCGCTCTTCATCGCGCGATCGGAGTCGGTGAAGACAGTTGTGCCTGTTGGGGAATGGGCTCGACGCAAATGTACTTGACATCGGGCCGAGCCTTTCGCAAGCGGTCCTCGAACCGCTGAATCGCTGTCGCCACCTCGTTGGCCGAGAGGTGGGGAGCGAACCGCGCGGTGACACCGAGCAGCACCTCGTTAGGACCGAGCTGCATGCTCAGCGGGCATTCCGCGAACTCGATCATTCCGTCGTCCGCGGCGTCGCGCACCGCCTGCAGCACCTCTTCACTCGCGCGCTCACCTACCAGCAGCTTGCGACTCTGACCAACGAGCACGAGCGCGACGGCGGCGAGCACGAGCCCGACGCCAATGGACGCGACACCATCGAAGTACGGGTTCGCCAGGCGATGGCCGAGCCACACGCCGAGAAACGCGATAGCGAGCCCGGTGAGATCGGCGATGTCCTCGAGCACGACGGTAAAGGTCGACGGATCCTTGCCACGCCGGACGACCTCCACGAGGGCCCGGTCCGGCTCCTCTTGCCGAAGAGCCCGAAGCGCAATGATGAATGAGGATCCGTCGAACACGGCCGCGATTCCGAGCAGCACGTTGTCCCATCGGACGCATCGACGAGCGAATGAAGCCCCTCGGGCGACCATTGCCGAGCTGCCGCTCACGCCTGCTGCGACGAGCTTGGTGGCGGCGATCGCGATGTTGGCGGCGATCGATACATAGATCGCGACGTTCGATTGCTCGTGCTTCGGGGATTCGTCGCGTTTACCGTCTTCCCCGCTCTCCGGGCGGTCCGTGCTCCTCGAGCGGTCCTCGACAGCTGTCATCTCGAGGGCGGGAAGCGCAACGCGCATGCCCGATGGGCTTTCCGGCGGCGTGGCGTCGAGACGATATGTAAAAGCCCCTCGGACCGCGGCGAACCGTGATCCGAGGGGCTTTCTTCCGCTGGCGGGATTCGATCGTCTGGTTCGACACCGCACTTGCGTGCGGACCGGTCGACTTCCCTTACCCTTGCCGTAACGGTCCCGGCTCAGGTGCTTCCGAATTCGCTCGAAGCTACAGTCGCGGCCAGCGACCCCGCGACCGACCTGTCGTTGCCGAACATCCGACAGGCGACCCTCCGCTGGCGTCCCATCGGAGAGCATCGCGTCCGAGACCGACCGTTTCCTTCGGGCGCGCCCGCAACATTCACCGCGCCGGGACTGTCGTCAACCGAGAAATTTTCCCGAACTCGACAGACTGGGCGTTAGGCCACTGGGGGCTGCCGGGGACGGGCGACGGGCGACGGCTCGTTGGGCTCATAGCAGCAGCTTTGCAGCAAGCGGCGGTAGCCCGCAGCACTCGGCACTCGGCTACCAGCCCAGCAGCCGCACGTAGCCAGCAGCGGGCGGAAGCTAGCTGCGGCTGTTCATACCTCGCTGTCGACGGTGTTGAGTAGCATGGAGATCTTCTGCCAGATCTTCCTCGACAGCCCGGCCGTCAACGACTCGATCTCGTTCACCGCGGCGAGCGTCACGGGATCGTCGAACCGCTCCACGAACAGCGCCGCAATCTTGCTCGTCACCGAGAGCATTTCGCTGCAGTAGTCGAGGTATCGCCCCAACTCCACGCGTGTCATCGTGCGCGTGGGTGATGACGCGGTGGACGGTGGATTCGTGAGCAACTGCTCCGGATCCTTGGTCAGCTGGTGCATGTCCACCACGTGGGCAATGCTGCGGAGCTGATGCAACGCGGCGAGCGCTCGGCGACGCTTGAGCCGAGTCTCGATCGTGAGCAGGAAGAAGACGGCGATCCCGAGAAACACGAGGTCGTTGATCGCGGCCTCGACCCCCTGCAGGAACTCGGGCCAGCCGGCGATGTTGGCCGCCAGTCGAACCTGTGACGCTGCCGTCACCACGACCGCCAACATCACCGCGATCGCGAGCGCAACGGTTGCGCGAATCGGCCAGTTCGGCTTTGCGAGATACGCCACGTGTGACGCCGACTCGTGGGCGATGGCGAGCAGCTCCTCACTCACGCGCGCCAGACTCGATGTAGGAAATCGCTCGATGATCCGGTGACGGAGCTGCTCGAGTGTTTCAATGATGCGGTCGTCGTCGAGTTGCCGGTACACGGTCGAGAATCCGGAATCGGGAATCGGGAATCGGGAATCGGCGAGGCGTCCGTTCCTGCACGCAGTGACGTTGAATGATGCCTGCGGCTGGAACGATCTCAAGCGCTGGCGAGCTTGGCCACTCAGGTTAGCTTACCGGCGAGTGCTCGTATCAACTTCCCGCGTCGGCGCAGTTGCGCGTCGAGGCTGATTCTCTGGTGTCACACCGCCCAACGCCACCCGGCGCCACCGCGGCGGCGCTTGTCGTCGCGAACCCGAATGCTCGCCGCGTTCGACGCGGCGAGTGGCGCAAGCCTGCCGAACGCGCCCTCGGTCGTCGCTATGGTATCGAGATCGTCTCCGTCGGTTCTGCGCTCGAGGCGGCGGAAGTCGTGCGCGCGCGCATGGCTGCGGAGCAGCGACCCGCGGTCGTCGTCGCCGCGGGCGGCGATGGCACCGTTCGACTGGTCGCCCAGGAGCTCGCGGGCACCGGCGTCCCGCTCGGCGTCATTCCGCTCGGAACGGGGAATGACTTCGCGCGGGCGAACGGGATCCCTGACGATATCGCCGGAGCGCTCGACCGAATCGTCCGTCGCAGCACGCGTGCGATCGACATGCTGGAAGTGAATGGTCGGCGGTTCGTGACGGCTGGCGGCATCGGCATCGGCGCGCACGCCGCGCTCGTGGTGCCGTGGCTCAAGGCGCTTCATCCGCTCGCGCGGATGGCGACCGAATCGTTAGGCGGCGCGGTCTATCGAATCTCGGCGGGCGCGAACGTCATGCTCCGGCCGGGGCTGGCGGAACGCGTGCGTCTGACCTGGCGCGTTCCCGGCGAGACGGCCGACCAGTCGATGGACGTGCGCGCCCATGGCGTCTTCGTCGCGAACCAGCGGACGATGGGCGGGGGCATCGCCCTGCCGGTGCCGGCAGACAACGCGGATGGCGCGCTGGACGTTTGCGTCGTGCACGACGTAGCGCGCGTGCGGCTGCTCGCGGCGCTGACGCAGCTCCTGCGCGGCTCGGCGGTCGCGTCAAACGTCTTCTCGGCCTGGCGTGCGGTGCGAGTGACCATCGAGACGGAACGCAAATCCGCCTTCTTCGGCTGCGGAGATCTCGTGGCAGAAGGGACGAAGTTCGAAGTCCGTGTCGTGCCCGGCGCGCTGCGGGTGCTGGTCTGAGGCAGCGGTAGAACTGAGCACAAATGGTCTCCACGCTTCACAACCATCCATATCGAGGTCGAACATGCGAGTTCGTCGGTTCTCACTGATCGCGTCGCTCGCCCTGGCGGCTTTCGCTGTGTCGACCCGGCACGCCGCGGCGCAGGGCAACAAGAAGGCGATCAACCCGCCTAACGCTCGACCGGGCGGTGTGCTGTCCACCGCGGTTCGCGTCGGCGACCTCGTGTTCCTCTCGGGAGCCCTCGGCACGAAGCCTGGTGGCGGTGGCCTCGCCGACGGCGGGATCGAGGGCCAGACGCGTCAGGCGCTGGAGAACGTGAAGGCGTCCGCATCCCTCGCCGGCGTCACGATGGCCGACATCGCGAAATGCACGGTGTTTCTGACGGACGTGGCGAACTTCCAGGCGATGAACGGCGTGTACAAGGAGTTCTTCCCGACGGAGCCGCCAGCCCGTACGACGGTTGCCGTGGCCGGTCTCGTGGTTCCCGGTGCGCTGCTCGAGATCGAGTGTATTGCGGCAGCGAAAAAATAGGGAGACGGGAGACGGCGGCTGGTTGCTGGCTGCTCGTGCTGGCTGCTGGTGGATAAAAAAACCCTCGGGATGCTTCTTCTGGTGTGAAGAGCATCCCGGGGGTTCCCCGTCTCCCGGTCTTATTGACTCCACGGCGGCTTCACGCCGTTCATCCTGGCGTAGGCGATCAGTTGGCCGAGATGCTCGTGCATGTGGGTCGTGCCGGCCACCCACAACTTCTGCGTCGTGAACGACTCTCCGAACAGCTTCACCTGGTTACCAAGCTTCGCCGGCGTTGTCTCCTGCATACTCTGCTTCAGGCTCGCGAACGACTTCTCCAGGTCGGCGACCGTCTGGTCCTTCGTCGCTTGCCTCTTTTCGAACGCGCCCGCGGTCTTGTAGTCGCCAGCCTTGATGCCGGTCGCCGGGTCCGGCGCGTGACCGAGTGATGCAGGGAGTAGATAGTTGTCGCTCGCGACGTGGCGGATCACTTCGCCGATCGATCGTATGCCGGGAGCGGGCCGCCAGTCGTACTTCTCGGCCGGAATCTCCTTGGCGAGTGCGATGAACTTCTTCTCCGTTTCGGCGACGTCGCCCGACAGGTCGGACATGACGCTCGCCGACTGGGCTGCTGCCGGCAGCGCGCACGCCAGGGCGAGCGCGGTGTTGACTACGATGAATCGTCGCGTTGAACGCATTCTCCTCGACTCCTGACGGATGGTGGGCGTGTTGGAACCCGCGGCGTTTACAATACCGACGGAGCCTGACTTGAGGGAGTGATGGTGCGATCAACCGAAGACGGATGACATCCGCGGTCTCTCCACGCCTACCCTCGACGCGGTGACTCTACGCTTCCATCTTCGCTCGCGCAGGGTCGTCAGAACCTTCCTCCGGAGCCGACTCGATGCGTACCAGCCTGCGTGTCGCGCTGATGCTCGTCGCATCCCCAGCGGTCGCCTGCATGAAGGAACCGCCGCCGCCTGCGGATACGACGTCGTCCGCCTCGGCGGCATGCGATCGCTCGAAGCGAGCTCGACTCACTTCGCTCGCACCTGGGCTACGACAAGGTGCACATCGTCGGTGATGGCGACGGTGAATGAGGGCATATACAACTACAATGCAGGGGCCGAGCGAGTTCACGATCACGGGTACCCTGAAGCAGTACAATGCGACACCATTCCTGAAGGACGTGAAGGTGCCGGTGCTGTTCACGGTGGTCGTTCGCGATTCCTGAAGCCGGTCGACTCGACTGCCCGGAAGCCATAACGCCGAACCTAACGAGACCGTGACGCAGACTGCTGCCGCTCCGTTCATCCTGACGCTCGACGACTTCCGCGAGGCCCGGGCCCGCATCGCCGAGCATATCAAGCACACGCCGCTCTTGACCTCTCGCCAGTTGAGCGAGGCGACCGGCTACGACATTCGGCTCAAGGCCGAGATGTTCCAGCGCGTCGGGGCGTACAAGATCCGGGGCCCGCTGAACAAGTTCGCGCAGATGCCGGAGGAGGACAAACGCCGCGGCGTCGTCTGCTCGTCGGCCGGGAATCACGCGCAGGGCGTCGCCCTGGCGGCGAAGATTCACGGCATCCGGGCCGTCGTGTGCATGGCGGCGAATGCGACGCCGGCCAAGATCGCGGCCACCAAAGGTTATGGCGCCGAAGTCGTGCTGCACGGCAGCATCTGGGATGAGGCGAACGAGAAGGCGAAGGAGCTCGTGCGCACGGAGGGGCTGACATACGTGCATCCGTTCGACGACGAGCAGCTCATCGCCGGCCAGGGCACGTTAGGCCTCGAAGTCGTGCAGGACTGGCCGCAGCTCGACGCGATCGTCGTGCCGATCGGCGGCGGCGGGCTCATCTCCGGCGTCTCGATGGCGATGAAGAGTCACAACCCGAAGATTCGCGTCATTGGTGTGGAATCCTCCGACGGCCCGGCGATGAAGATGAGCGTGGAAGCCGGCCGCCTCGAGACGATCGACTGTCGCACGATCATCGACGGTCTTCGCGTCCGGCGCGTTGGGGAGAAGACGTTCTCGGTGGCGCAGCGGTTCGTCGACGAGATCGTCGCGCTGCCGGATCGCGACATCTTCGACGCGGTGATCTGGGTGATGGAGCGCTGCAAGCTCGTGGTCGAGGGCGCGGCGGCGGCGCCGGTCGCGGCGCTGCTCCACGGCCTCGTCAAGCTACCGGCCGGTTCACGCGTCGCGGTCGTGCTGTCGGGAGGCAACGTGAACCTCGATCAGCTGCGCGGGCTGCGCTGGAACTAGCGTAGCTAGCGGCGGTCACCACGCACGTTGCGCACCTGACAGCAAAGCGCTACGTTCGTATGGGAATCCCATAGGAAGCACCCATACGGGAGCTGACATGACACGGGTTCGCGCCGCGATCGCGCGCATCGTTGGCATGTTTACGAAGCACCGGGGTGACGACGAGCTCCGTGAAGAGCTCGAGTCCCACCTCGAGATGGAGACGGCCGAATACATCCGGCGCGGGATGCGTCCGGACGCCGCCTGGCGGCGGGCCGTGCTGGCATCAGGCGGTCTCACGCAAGCCGCTGACGCGACCCGTGCGCAGCGCGGCATCCCGTGGCTCGAGAGCGCCGCCGCCGACGTCGCGTATGGCGTCCGCGCGCTGCGCCACAGCCCCGCGTTCACGGCCGTGGTCGTACTCACACTGGCGTTAGGCATCGGCGCCAACACCGCGATCTTCAGCGTCGTCCGGGGTGTGCTGCTCAAGCCGCTCCCGCACCGCGATGGGGATCACCTGGTCTACCTGCGGCACTCCATGGAGGGTATGGGAGGCGGCGAGCTCACCTTCTCGGTGCCGGAAGTTCGCGACCTGCGGAGCGGGGTGGCGTCGCTGAGTGGCATCGCGGAGTACTCGTCGTTCGCCGTGGTCCATCAGGCCAGCGAAGGTGCGGTCCGCTGGAGCGTCGGTCTCGTTACGGGGAATTATTTCCAGGTCATGGGCCTCGCTGCCGTGGTCGGGCGCCTAACGTTGCAGTCCGATGACGGGCCCGGCGCCACGCCGGTTGCCGTGCTCACGTACGCGACGTGGATCAACCGCTTCGGTGGAGACTCGACCGTTGTCGGCAGGCAGATCACGCTGGACCGACGGCAGGTGACGGTGATCGGCGTCGTGCAGCCGGCGCCAAACTTCCCCGACCGCGTCGAGGCCTTCCTCAACATGGTGAACAGCGAGCACCACATGAGCGCGCTCATGGTCGAGGGCCGTGCCCATCGCATGACGCAAGTGGTCGCTCGGCTCGCGCCCAATGCCACGCTCGGTCGTGTGCGGACGGAAGTCGGCGCCGTCTACGCGCGGATGCAGCGACAGCACCCGGAAGCATACGACGCCGCGTCGCACTATCGCGTCGCGGTCATCCCGTTTCGTGAGGTGTTCGGCGAGCGAGCGCAGCTCACGCTCCGGCTGCTCATGGGGGCGGCCGTGCTCGTCCTGATCATTGCGGTTGCCAACGTCGCCAATCTCACGCTGATGCGCGGTGTCCGC
>JAJKIV010000211.1 GCA_021154285.1 Gemmatimonas sp.
CCGACGCCAGTCAACCCGTTAGGCGTGAAGGGCGTGGGCGAGGCCGGCACGATCGCGTCGCCCCCGGCGGTGGTCAATGCCGTCATGGATGCCCTGAAGCCGTTCGGTATCAAGCACCTCGACATGCCGTTGACGGCACCGAAGGTGTGGCAGGCGATCCAGTCCGCGCGCACCGCGTCGACACCCACCGGGAGATAGCGAGCATGTACCCCGCACCGTTCGAGTACCACCGCGCCGGGAGTGTGGACGAGGCCCTCGCCCTGCTCACTCAGTACGCCGACGATGGGAAGCTGATCGCCGGCGGGCACAGCCTCCTCCCCGTGATGAAGCTGCGCTTCGCGCAGCCGTCGCACCTGATCGACATTCGGCGAGTCGCAGAGCTGGCCGGGATCCGTGAGGAAGGTGGCGTGCTTCGCATCGGCGCGACGACGCCACACGCGGCCGTCGCTGCTTCCGCGTTGATTCACGACAGGGCGACGATCCTCGCGGAAGCGGCGGGTCGCATCGGCGACGCTCAGGTCCGCAACATGGGCACGATCGGCGGAAGCCTCGCGCACGCCGACCCAGCGGCCGACCTTCCCGCCGTGACTCTCGCGCTTGGCGCGGAGCTCCGCGTGGTAGGTCGCGGCGGAGAACGGACCATCCCGATCGATCAATTTTTCACGGGGATGTTCTCGTCGGCACTCGCACCCGACGAGCTGCTCGTCGAGGTGCGTGTTCCGGTCGCGCCCGCGCGCACCGGCGGTGCGTACGAGAAGTACGCCGATCAGGCGTCCGGCTACGCGATCGTCGGGGTCGCGGCCGTCGTGACCCTTGGCGGCAATGGCGCGGTCGAGCGCGCGCGAGTTGCCCTCACTGGCCTCACGCCACGTGCGACGCGACTCGAGGGGGTCGAGCAGGCGCTGATGGGGAAGGCGCCGACGGGCGAGCAGATCCAGGCAGCCGCGCAGCGGGCAGCCGAGGGTCTCGAGCTGCGGGATCTGACGGGCGGCGGGGCGGCCTACAAGAACAACATCGCGGTCGTGTATACTCGGCGCGCAGTCACCCGCGCCGTGGAGCGCGCCCGCTCGGCCTGAGGACGCAGGCGCGTCTCCACTTTCGCGAGATTCGCGTTCTGGAAGGAGCTCCGGCGCGGTCAGCTCGTGCGCCGCGCACGCGTGAGCGCTCGGTCGAACGCTGATGCGAACGCCTGTTTGTCTTTTGGCGAGTATGGCCGTGGTCCGCCGGTCTCGACGCCGGCGCCGCGGAGAGCATCCGCGAAGTCGCGCACGCTCAGTCGCTCACCGATGGTCTCCGTGGTGTGCTCGTAACCGCGCGGATCGATGACCACGACGCGCGCGCCGACGAGTATCGCGGCCAACGGGATGTCCGCGGTGACGGCGACATCGCCCGCCGCTGCGTTCGCCGCGATATAGCGATCCGCTGCGTCGGGACCGCCTTCCACGCGCACCGCGCTGATCGTCGGATGCCCCGGCGGAATTGGCACGCGCTGGTTCGCCACGACGACCGCGTCGATCGCGAGTCGGTGCGCGGCGCGGAACACGATCTCCTTCACGTCGCGCGGCGTGGCATCGGCGTCGAGCCAGATTCGCATCGACGCTACCCCGCGCCGAGCTCGCGCTCGACGCGACACCGATCGGTCAGGGCGGTCGTCACGCGAGAGATCGGCTCCGTCGCCCGCGACTCGTTCAGCGAAGCACCATTCTGGAAGATGCAGGTCGGCGGCGATGAGCGATACCAGGGCGTCGGACGCAAGACTGGACGACGGTGAAACGAAAACGCTGGTGAGTGGCGACGTCGCCACCACCAGCGTGATCGGCTCGCAGGCCGGTTCGGATAGCGCTGCGGGCGTGCGCAGTGCTCTTGCGCCTAACGGCCTGCCGGCACCGGAGCGGCCTGGGGCAGCAGGACGGCGTCGATGACGTGGATGACGCCGTTGGACGCCTGGACGTCCGCCGTGACGACGTTCACGCCGCTCACGTATACCTTGCCATCGCGTACAACGATGTCGAGCGGCAGCCCGTTTACTGTCTTCGCCCTGGCGCCGTTGGACTTGATGATGTCGGCGGCCATGACCTTGCCGCTCACGACGTGGTACGTCAGGACCGACGTGAGCCTCTCCTTGTCCGCGAGCAGCGCGTCGAGCGTCCCGGCCGGGAGTTTCGCGAACGCGGCGTCGGTCGGCGCGAAAACCGTGAACGGCCCCGGGCCCGAGAGCGTCTCGACGAGACCCGCCGCCTTCACTGCCGCGACGAGCGTGTTGAAGCTGCCTGCCTCGACGGCGACCTGCACGATGTTCTTCATTGGCTTCTTGTCCTTGGTGGTAACGTTTTGCGCCGACGCGACTGCCGGCACGGTGCAGACGGCTGCCAGAGCGGCGACCATCCAGGTTCTGAGGGTGCGGTACATCGTCATTCCTCGACTGAAAACGTTAGGCGCGGGCTACGCCCGCGCGGCACGCGCCGGTGCCAGCCATCGCCGCTGAATACCCTGCCACTGCATCGCCTGGTAAAGCGCTGACAGGCCGACGAGCACATAGACCGCGCGCCCCAACGGCGACATCGGGCCGAACAGCGTTGCCACGAGGTCGATGCCGGCGATGCCCACCAACCCCCAGTTCAGGCCGCCAATGACAAGGAGAAGGGCGGCGACTACGTCCAGGTTCTTCATTTGCTACCTCGATCGAGTGGAGTACTCGTCTCGCGTTCGAGACTCATTTTCTGTCCATGCATTGTCCAAGTATGGTCGCGTCGCCAGCCGCGCCTGTCAAGGTGTTGACCATATTCAACCTTTGACAAATAATGGACAAACGACGATCTTTCGCACCGTGGAAGACTCAACACCCAGACACCCCATCGCCGTAGCATCCGAGCGAACCGGACTCTCCCAGGACCTCCTCCGGATCTGGGAACGCCGGTACGAGGCGGTCGAACCCACCAGGGGCCCCGGCGGCCACCGCACCTACTCGGACGCCGACATCGCCCGCCTTCGCCTCCTGCACGCGGTCACCTCCGCCGGTCGCAGCATCGGACGGGTCGCTCGCCTCTCCACCAGCGAGCTCACCCGGATGGTCGAGGAGGACAACGCCGCGCGCGCCGAGCGTGGGATGGCGAGCGGTGCACGGGAGTCTCGAGATGCTGGGTCTCACGCCGCCGCCCCAATCGTGGAGATGGCGCTCGCCTCAACCGCGCGACTCGATGCTTCGGACCTCGAGCACAGCCTTCGACGCGCGATCGCCCGGTTGGGGATCACGTCATTCATTGAAGACGTCGCGTCACCGATCCTGCGGCGCATCGGCGAGGAATGGCACGCGGGGCGCCTGACCATCGCCCACGAGCATCTTGCCTCGTCCACCATCCACGACATCGTGGCCGAGTCCATGCGCGCAATCGGAAACGGAAGCGGTGATGCGACGGTGCTGGTAGCGACGCCCACCGGCGAACGCCATGCGATCGGCGCCGCCCTCGTCGGCGCCACTGCGGCGAGCGAGGGGTGGCGCGTGGTCTACCTCGGCGCCGATTTGCCGGCCAGCGACATTGCCGCGGCCGCGATCGCGACCAACGCGCGGGCGATAGCGATGAGCGTCATCTACGTCCAGGACCGCTCGCGCACGCTGGGCGAGCTCAGAACCCTTCGCGCCCTAATCTCGCCGTCCATTTCCATCATCGTGGGCGGCGCTGGCGCTGCGGAAATGGAGGATGACCTCCGGCAGCTCGGGATTCGGGTCGGCGCGAGCCTGCGCGATCTGCGTGACGCATTGGCCAGCGTGAACGACGCGATCGACAGTGACGCCGCGTGACCCGTCGACCGACGATGCCTAACGAGCAAACCGCGCCGACGTTAACGGCGCCCGCCATCGGCACGCGCCTCGTGCTCGTCACCGGCGCTAGCGGCTACGTTGGCGGTCGGCTCGTCCGCGCACTCGACGAACGCGGCGCGCGAGTCCGATGTCTCGCGCGGCGCCCGCAGGATGTCGCGGCCCGCATGTCCCCGGGCATCGAGGTCGTGGGCGGGGACGTGCTCGATGCGCCCTCGCTCGAGCGTGCGCTCGAGAACGTGGACACGGCGTTCTATCTGGTGCACGCGATGGGCTCGCGGAGTGACTTTCGCGACCAGGATCGACGTGGCGCGACGAACTTCGCGCTCGCGGCTCGCGCGGCCGGCGTGCGCCGCATCGTCTATCTCGGCGGCCTCGGCACGGCGACGGATCTCTCCCCGCACCTTGCCAGCCGGCACGAAGTCGGGCGAATTCTCCGCGGCTCCGGTGTGCCGACCATCGAGCTCCGTGCCTCGATCATTCTCGGATCGGGGAGCCTGTCGTTCGAGATGGTTCGTGCGCTCGTCGAGCGGCTGCCGGTGCTCGTGACACCGCGATGGGTACGACAGCTCACGCAGCCGATCGCGATCGAGGATGTGATTGCCTACCTCATCGCTTCGTCCGATGCCGAGGTGGTCGGCAGCGAAGTCGTCGAGATCGGCGGACGCGATCAGGTCTCCTATCTCGATCTGATCCGCGAGCACGCACGACAGCGTGGTCTCAAGCGTCTCATCATCCGCGTCCCGGTGCTCACCCCGTGGCTGTCGAGCCTCTGGCTCGGACTCGTGACGCCGCTGTACGCGCGCGTGGGCCGCAAGTTGATCGACAGCCTGCGCAATGAAACCGTCGTGACGTCGTCGCGCGCTCGCGAGCTGTTCCCGACCATCCGGCCGCGCGGCATGCGTGAAGCACTCGAGCGCGCCCGCGCGAACGAGGACCGCGAGCTGGCGGAGACGCGGTGGTCCGACGCGCGCTCGTCGGTCGGCGCGGCGGCGCCGTGGGGCGGAGCGCATTCCGGATCGAGGCTCGTCGACTCGCGCGCGTTAGGGGTCGCCGCGACGCCGCACGCGGCGTTCGCGGCGATCACGCGCATCGGCGGTGACGTAGGCTGGTACTACGCGAACTGGCTCTGGCGTCTTCGTGGCGCGCTCGACCTCGTGGTCGGTGGGGCAGGCATGCGGCGTTCTCGTCGCGACCCGACCGCATTGCTCCCCGGCGATCCGCTCGACTTCTGGCGCGTCGAGGCCGTCGAGCGAGACCGGCTCGTGCGGCTGCGGGCGGAGATGAAGGTACCCGGGAGAGCGCGGCTCCAGTTCGAGGTGCACGGTGAGGGTGACCGCAGCGTCATCCGGCAGACAGCCTTGTTCGAGCCGCGCGGACTGGCAGGGTTGGCGTATTGGTATGCCTTGTTTCCGCTCCACAGCTTGATCTTCGCCGGTATGCTGCGCGGGATCGCGACAGAGGCGGAGCGTTAGGCGTGACCGGTTGCGACGTCGCGCCTCGACTGTCGCTTCGATGTGCCCAACGACGCGATGTCGTTAGGGCAGTCATTGCCATCCGCATGCCGATGTGTTACGTTCCGCAAGCAGCCGGTGCGCCCACTGCGCGTCGAGAGTTCCAGAGACAGCTCAGAGGTCCGAGCGTTTGCTCGGGCCTTTTCTATTTGTCTCATATGCCGCACGCCAGCGGTGATCGCCTTTCACCGGTCGCGGGAACTCAGTCATAGCGCGGTCGATAACCGATCGCACGGCAGTCGGAACGTCCGGCCAAGTCCTGACTCCGACCGCGATTACACCAAAGGAGTTCGACCATGCGTACCACCGGCACAGTGAAGTGGTTCAACGACGCCAAGGGCTTCGGGTTCATAACGCCCGAGGATGGCGCGAAGGACCTGTTCGTCCATCATTCAGCGATTCAGGGCAGCGGCTTCAAGTCGCTCGCCGAAGGCGATCGTGTCGAGTTCGACGCGGTACAGGGCCAGAAGGGCCCGGCAGCCGAGAACGTCGCGAAGATCGGGCGCTAAGTCCGAGCCACTCGCTGTAGTCATGCCCCGCACGGCGACCAAGCCGCGCGGGGCATGTCGCATCTGGGACATTCCGTCAGCGGATGCAACGCGCTGAACATGCTGCGGGTGTCAGGGAAACCAGCCCGCGGACCGGGCCGTAGGCCGAGGTACCCGCCAACCACTCCGCGAGCCTCATGTCTATCTCGTCCGTCGTCCGACCCGCGTTGCGATCGCTGCGTCGCACCCCCGCCTTCACCGTCACCGCGTCGCTGACGCTGATCATCGGGATCGGCGCCGCCGTTGCGATCTTCGCCCTCGTGAACGGCGTATTGCTGCGCCCACTGCCGTACGGCGACCCCGAGCGGCTCGTCGTGCCCTACCACAACATGCAGCTGATCGGGCTGAGCAAGGGAAACCAGACCCAGGGCACGTACTTCACCTACAAGAAGCTGGCGCGGTCGCTCGAAGCGATAGGGCTATACCAGGGCAGTGCCCTGAACGTGTCGGACCCGCGCGGCGGGGGCGAGCCGCAGCGCATGAGCTCTGCGTTCGTCACCCAGAGCGTGATCCCGCTGCTCCAAGTGCCGCCCCTCGTCGGTCGCAACTTCACCGAGGCGGAGGACGTGCCGAAAGGGCCTAACGTGGTGATCATCAGCGAAGGGCTCTGGCGCTCGCGCTTCGGCGCGGACCGCGGCGTTCTCGGACGCACGATCGACCTCAACGGGCGAACGTTCGAGATCGTCGGTGTCATGCCGAAGCGGTTCCGCTTCCCATCCCCCGAGACGCAGATCTGGGTGCCGTTGCGCCTCGACCCTAACGATCCGTCGCCCGGCGGGTTCAACTACGATGGCATCGCGAGGCTTCGCAAAGGCGTCACCGTCGCTGCCGCCAGTCGTGACCTCGTGTCCGTGTTGCCGAAGATCCTGGAGCTGTCTCCGAATCTCGCACCGGGCATCTCCACACAGATGCTGCTCGATCAGGCGAGGCCGGTTCCATTCGTCGCGCCGCTCAAGGACGACGTGACCGGCGGCATCGCGAAGACATTATGGATCGTGGCCGCGGCCGCCGGCGTGGTGCTGCTCGTGGCGTGCGCGAATGTCACGAATCTCATCCTCGTCAGGGCGGACGGCCGTCAGCGCGAGCTCGCCGTGCGCGAAGCGCTGGGTGCCGGGCGCGGTCGCGTCACGATGTATTTCCTCGGGGAATCGCTGGTGGTCACGGCGGTGTCCGCAGCGGCCGGGGTAGCGCTGGCGGCGGTCGCGATTCGCGTGCTCGTGAGCATGGGGCCGACGAACATTCCGCGGCTTTCGGAGGTGCACATCGATCTTTCGACGATTGCGTTCGCGATCGTGGTGTCGGCGCTGGTCGCGGTGGCCTGCAGCATCGTCCCGGTGCTGCGCATCGGCCGGGTCCATCTCTCCAGCGCGCTGCGCGAAGGTGGCCGAGGCGGCACGGCTGGCCGCGCACGTCAACGCGTTCGCAGTGTGCTTGTCGCCGGCCAGATCGCACTCGCGCTCGTCGCGCTCGCGAGCTCGGGGCTCCTCCTCCGAACGTTCCAGCGACTCAACTCGGTTCGCCCCGGTTTCGAACCTGAAGGCCTCGCGACGTTCTGGGTGGCACTGCCGTTCTCGCGCTATACGAACGACACCAGCGCCGTCCGCTTCTACTCTCAGCTGCTCGACCGCGTGCGCGCCGTGCCTGGTGTCAAAGATGTCGGCATCACCTCGAGGCTGCCGTTCGAGCAGAACGGCGGCTGGAGCAAGGACCCGCTGTATCCCGAGGACGATCTGGCGACGTACGCGAACAAGATCCCGCCGCTCAACCTCTACACGACGACGGATGGCGGCTACTTCCACGCGATGGGTATTCCGCTGATCGCGGGCAAGACGTTCGATCGGCTCGAGCTGCAGCGCGGCGACGAAGCGATCATCAGCCGAGCGACGGCGGTCCAGTTCTGGAAGGACTCCACGGGACAGCGCGTGCTTGGCAAGCGGTTCCGCGAGCTCCCGGGCACTCCGTGGTTCACGATCGTGGGTGTCGTAGGAGACACACGCGACTCCTCGCTCGCCAGTCCACCGTCGCTCGTCGTTTACCGTCCGCAGGGCATCGGTGGCGGCGACCATCACTCGGCGCAGTGGACGATGGCGCTCGTCGTCCGCACGGCAAGCGAGCCGGCGGCCATCACGTCCGCGGTTCAGCGCACAGTTCGTGATCTGGACCCGACGCTTCCGCTGTTCGACGTCCGGTCGATGTCGGAGATCACGTCGGCGTCCATGGCCCAGCTGTCGTTCACCATCATCGTCCTTGGCGCCGCCGCGCTCGTGACACTGATCCTCGGCGCCGTGGGACTCTATGGCGTGATGGCGTACGTGGTGTCGCTGCGAACGAGAGAGCTCGCGGTGCGCATCGCGCTCGGTGCCACGCCATCGGCGGTCGTCCGCATGCTGACGACACAGGGAGTGATCGTCACTGGGGTCGGTGTGGCGGGCGGGCTCGTACTGTTCGTGATCGTGGCACGTGCGCTCAAGTCGCTGCTGTTCGGCGTGGCGTCTACCGATCCGGTGACGCTACTGAGCGCGTCGCTCCTGCTCGTGGGCATTGCGGCATTCGCGAGCTGGCTGCCGGCGCGTCGGACTGCGAGGGTGGACCCGGCGGACGTGCTGCGGGCAGAGTAGAGGCGGATCGCGCGCGGATGATGCATCATTGAGCCTGACTCACTCAATGGACATCTCATGACGCGTGTCAGCCTGATCTCGCGCACCACGCTCGCCGCCGCATTCGGCCTCGCGACTTCCGTTGCCGCTCGAGCGCAGGAGGCCCCACCACCGCCCCTCCTGGGGCGGTGGGATCTGGTCGTCTCGGATTCCGGCGGGACGTACCCGTCGTGGCTGGAGGTAACGCGTTCGGGGTACAATGC
>JAJKIV010000212.1 GCA_021154285.1 Gemmatimonas sp.
GATCGCGTAGAAATGATGAAAAAGGAGTCTGACCCCATACGCATCATTAGATCGCGCCGGCGAGGTAACGGCGGCGCTCGGGCTCCGGGAAATGCTCGATGGCGTATCGAAGCGCGGTTCGCGGGATCGCGCGGTAGTGCTCCTGCAGGAATGCCTTCTCCACGGCACGATCGCGCTTGCCGATCTCGCGCAGCATCCAGCCGACCGCCTTGTGGATGAGATCGTGGCGGTCCGCGAGCAGCAGCGTGGCGATGCGAAGGGCGGGAGCGAACTGACCCTGCTTGATCCAGTAGAACGTCGCGAGCATCGCGTTCGCCGCTTCCAGAGATCCGGCGATCGGGCGAGTCGCTCGAGCACATCAACCCTGTCCGGGCTTACGTGTGGGCCGACAATGTGCTCGGCGGACGCGTCGACCAGGTCCCAGTTGTTGATGTGGCGTGTGTGCGCGAGATAGGCGTCGTACACAACTTGCTTGTCGTCACCCAGGCCGCGCTGGTATATGCCAACCAAGAGGAGCAGCCCGAGGAGTCGTTCCTCGTGCCACCTGGATTGCAGTAGCGCGAGCGCGTCGTCGGCGGGTAACGTCCGGTAGTCTCGCGCGAGACGCCGAAGCATCGGCACGCGAACGCCGAGAAATCGATCGCCCTCGCCGTACTGGCCGGGCCCTGTCTTGAAGAAGCGCTGAAGATGGACCGCGTCGTCGGCACCGGCTTCCGCGCGAAGCTCCCGGCGCAGCGCACCTAACGTCGGCCGACGTGTTGTCTGGCGTTCGGTCATCCCTTGCTGGATCGTGGCGCGAGCGACGGGTCGTGAAACCGCTCGATCTTCTGCTGCACGCCGTCCGGCAGCAAGAGGTCATCCGAGATCGCGGCGATCTCCTCGGCTTCCCGCCAGGCTCGCTCCAACTCCTCCAGCTCACCCTCCATCGCGCGCCGTTCGGCCTCCTCGTGCAGCGCCATCTCGAAGGCGAGTCGTTGCACAGGTGACAGCCCGAAGAGCCCGTTGTCGGGCAGGTCCTGCATGATGCTGAGGCGCCTAACGCGTTTCGCCGATGGCTGCGTCGAAATGCGGGCGGTCTGCGACAGCGACGCGAGATAGCGTTCGGATCCCTGGCGAATCTCGAGCTGATTCACCGCCTCGGCGATGGTCTGCTTCGTCCCGCCGTAGCGATTGACCTTGGGCATGAGCGTTGACGCCACTCGCATCGCCTCCTGACCTTCGAAACGCGTGCGGCCTGCCTCGTGGCGGAGATCGAGGGCGATCGGAGCGTTCGCTCCGGGCTCCAGCGACGTCTCGGACAGGTGACCGAGGCGCACGCGCAGGATCTGGCTGTCCTCCGTGCGGATGCGCGCGACTACACTGCGTGGGTTTCCGCGGACGGCGGTGCGAGCGAGGCGCGCGAGGATCCACCCCAGACCACCGACGCCAACGCCGGCCGCCACGCCGCCGGCGACGACTGCGCCGATCGCCGTTAGGCCGGCACCCGCAACGAGCATCTGCCGTCGGCGGCGCCGGCCAAACTGATCGCCGTACCGCCACGCGGCGAACTCGGGTCGCAGCGGCTCTCCGATGCGTACGAGCTCCGTGCCGTCGCGTAGCCGCGCGAGGCCAATCTGGTCAGTGGCAGCGCGGAGCCGAGTCCCGCGGTAGAGCCGCTCGGCTTCCTCGATCGCCTCCCACCGCTCCTCGAGGGGGGTCAGGTTCCATCGCTCGCACGACGGGCACACGACCCACAGCCGTCCCTTTGCCGAGTCGAACGCGAGGCGTCGTCCGACAGGGAAGTGCTCGATGGACTCGTTGGCGCCGAGTGGACGGTTACAGAAGAGACAGGTGGCGTACATCGCCGGGAGCCTCCGCTTGCTGGCCGATGCTGCTGCGCGGGAAACGCAGCGCATCGAAAGCTAGCGGTCGGGCACCCGGCGAGTTGTCACGCAGATCGGGTGACGGCGCGAGGTGGATTCGATGGCGTGAGCGTTGGCCCCTTTGGTGCCACCGCGTCCGCTGCAACCTGCTGCACCGCCGAGACGAAGCACTGGACGTGCAGCGCGCTCACTCCGGTCGCGAGCGTGATGAGCTGCCAACGACGGCGGAGCCCCTGGCCGATGCGCAGCGCCGTTACTCGGCCCGCGCGGATTGCCGTCTCGGCCACCGCACGCGGCAGGATCGCGACCGCCTCTCCGGCTTCCGCCAGCCCAATGATCGCCTCGGTGAGCGTTACCGTCGTCAGGCGCATCGGCTCCAGGCCGGCGGCGGCGAGCTTTTCGCTGAGCCACCGATGGTCGGTGGGCCGCGCCGAATGGATCGCAAGCTGCTCGACCCGTAGATCGCCCGCGCCGAGCGCCACGCGACCCGCAAGTCGATGCGTCGGCGTCACGAGCGCGACGAGCTCTTCATCGAACAGCGGAATGAGATCCAGCCTCGGATCCGGAGCGCCGTCGGCGACGACCGCCAGCTCGTAGCGGCCCTCGAACAGCGCGTCCACCCCATGCGCGCTGGTATCGGGCACGAGCTCCGCGCGGATGTGCGGCAGCCGACGCCTAACGAGTGCGACCGCGGCCGGCAGCCACGCGAGCGCCAGCGGGGAGTCGGTCCCTACCCGGAGACGCCCTGCCGAGCGCGGCGACGTCCGTAGCATGGACGCCTCGGCCGCCGCAAGGCGAGCGAGGACGTCGCGTGCGACCTCGATCAGCTCGGCGCCGGCTTCCGTGGGCACCATGCCCTTGGGCGTCCGGTGAAAAAAGTGAATGCCGAGACGCTGCTCGAGCTCGATCAGCTGGTGGCTGATTGCCGACTGCGTGAGGTAGACGTGTTTCGTCGCCGCCGACACGGTGCCGTGATCGGCGATCGCGGTGAGTATGCGAAGGTGACGGACCTCGAGAATCATCGCGCGTTCCCCCTTTCCCTTTGCTCGAGTGAACGACGACCAGCAACTTTATGGTCGCATCATCGGTCGTTGCACCGCGCGACGCTTGTCTGATTCGAGCAGGGGCTTGGATGATCTGGTCCATGCGAGGTCACCATGCAGTGTCATGAGCCCCGCTCATTGAAAAGTTGACGAGATTACGTTGGCGTACCGAGTTGGCCGGGTCGCACATTGAATCACGTCCTTTATGTGAGGAAGCCAGGAGGGGTATGGAAGCAGGACATGCGCGACCTGCCTCAATGGTCGCCGGTATAGCCGGACGACGCGTCGCGACCACGGAGGTGGCGGGCTACCGCGTGGTCGAGGCCGTCTACACCAAAGGCCTTTCACTGCCGAGGCATACCCACCCGCGGCCCGCGCTGTCGTACGTCGCGCGCGGCGGCTTTCAGGAAATGAGTCGCCTCGGCAGCACGTTTTGCGGCGCGGGCATGATGCATGTCCGGCCGTCGGAAGAACCGCACGCGAACGAGTTCGACCCGAACGGTTCGAGGATCCTGATCATCGATTTGCCGCTCGCGCCGGCGCTGGAAGATCGGCGCATCCGGCGTGTGGTCGGTCGAGCGGCGGTGGTCGAGGATGGCGTCGTCCGAGGCCTTGCCGGCGAGCTCCTCTGGGAGCTGCACCATCGCGATCACGCGAGCGACCTCGCCATCGAGGGGCTCGTGCTGGCGCTGCTCGCGCGGCTCGTGCGCGCGACATCCTGGGTACCGGCGTCGGCTGCAGAGGGAACGGCTTCCGGGCGTCTGGAACGGGCCCGTGAGTTCATCGACGCGCACTTTTCCCGGCCGCTGCCGCTGACCGAGCTCGCGTCGATGGCCGGCCTTCATCCGTCGTCGCTGGCCCGGGCGTTCAAGCGACAATACGACGTCACGCCGTGGCAGTACCAGCGTCGTCGTCAGATTGACTGGGTAAAAGCGGAGCTGGCGCGCGGCGATCGCCCGATCTCGGTAATCGCGCACGAGGCAGGGTTCTCGGACCACAGCCACCTCACGCGGGCCTTCCGGATGGCGGAGGGTGTGGTGCCGTCGAGCGTGAAACGCGCGGGCGGGTAACGAACCCCCGCCGCGCTAGGCCGAACGAGCGGCGCTCAGCGCCTCTCGTTCAGCGGCAGCAGCTTCTCAACGCTGATGCCTTCCGCCTCGCCTTGGAAATTCATCACGACGCGGTGGCGGAGCACGGACAACGCGACACCTCGCACGTCATCGATGTCAGGCACGGGTCGGCCATCCATCGCCGCGCGGGCCTTTGCGCCTAACACGAGATACTGCGACGCGCGGGGACCCGCGCCGAAGCTCACGTACTTCTTGACCTCCGGTCCCGCATCGGCTTCCTGGGGGCGCGTGGCACGCGCGAGATGCACCGCGTACTTCACGATCGTCGGCGGCGCCGGGATCCGGCGCACGAGCTTCTGCAGCTCGATGACCTGAGACCCGTGCAGCACAGGCACGATCTCGTTCTCGGTGGACCCCGTTGTCGCAATGACGATGCGCTCTTCGTCATCCGTGGAGGGGTAGCCCATGCGCAGCTCGAACATGAACCGGTCGAGCTGGGCTTCGGGGAGCGGGTACGTGGCTTCCTGCTCGATCGGGTTCTGCGTGGCTAGCACGAAGAACGGCTCGGGGAGCGCGTGGGTCTGACCCGCTGCCGTCACCGTGTGCTCCTGCATGGCCTGGAGCAGCGCCGCCTGGGTCTTTGGCGGGGCGCGGTTGATCTCGTCGGCAAGTACGATGTTCGCGAACACCGGACCCTTCACGTACTTGAACACCAGGCGACCGGTCGCGTGGTCTTCCTCGAGCAGCTCGGTGCCGGTGATGTCTGCCGGCATGAGGTCGGGCGTGAACTGCACGCGGTTGAACGACAGGTCCAGTGCCTGCGACAGCGTCTGAATCAGGAGCGTCTTCGCGACGCCTGGAACGCCGACCAGCAGGACGTGACCTCCAGCGAGAATCGCGGCGACCAGGTTGTCGATGACATCGAGCTGGCCGATGATGCGTCGTCCGATCTGGTCAGTGAGCCGCTTACGTGCCTGCGTGAGCTCCTGCAGCAGCTGGAGGTCACGCTCATCGGTGCGGTGTTGCTCGCGTAGCTGTGTCCCCACCCTGTATCCCCGTGGCTCGTGATGGTCGCCGATTGTGGCCAAGCGGAAGCTAACGCGCGAGATGCTAAAAGGGTTGGGGTCGCCGGGTGGTAGGCGGCCCGCCGCGCGACCGGTGTGGGCGA
>JAJKIV010000213.1 GCA_021154285.1 Gemmatimonas sp.
TCCTATTCCCGATTCCCGACGCTTAGTGGAGCTTCTCGATCGCGTCGGTGAGGTTGTAGCGCAGGCCCGCCTCGATCATGTACGTCGTCGACTTGCCATTGATGAGGAAGCGGTTCTTCGTTGGCATCGCCGTCGCCTGGACAAACAGCGCCGAGCGGTTGAAGTCGTACTGGCTGCCGAGCGTGAACACGGGCGTCGTGCGGCTGCTCGCGTCATTGACCATCTGGAGCACCGAGTCCTGCGAGGCCGGGCTCACGAACGTGCCTTCGGGTTGCGCGTCACGAATCGAGATCAGGGCGAACCCAAGGCCCGCGTACGGGCGGAACGAGCCATACTGCTTCGGGAACGCGAACAGCTGCGCGTTGTAGCGACGAGAATCCTTGACGTCGACGATCCGGGCCGACCCGACGCTGGACGGGTCGTAGACGGCGCCCTGCGTCTGGAAGAACGCCTGCTCGACCGATACGTACATCGCGACGCGCGAGTGTGTGATCATCCACTCGCCGCCGACCGTTGGCGCGTTGATGTTTTCGGCGACGGCTCCGAACATGGAAACGCCTCCCTTGGCGCCCCAATACCATGAGTCGGTAAAGGAACGAAGCTTCTGGGGGGCAGCCTGCGCGGCGGCTAGGGCCGGGAGCAGAGCGGCACAGGCCAGTCCTGCAGTCAACGTCCGAATCGATCGCATAGCTCAGCCTCAGATGACGCGCGTGGAAGTCAGCGCCGAAGGGGCGCGGAGTGCCGGGGATCACATATGCGCGGACCATGCGGTCGGCGCCGACACGCGAATTCATGTCAGAGACGAGAACGGCGTCGCTCGCGTCACGCGTCGAACGATGTGATGTACGATACACGCGAATCGTTAGGAATGCCGCATCACTCCGTTGCGGCACCAAGCTTTCTTTGGCTGTCATCCCGAGCCGGCCGGCTCGGGATGACAGCCGGCTCGTTGGGCGACCGAAGCCTCCCGTTAGGCAGTATCCGGGACCTTTCGCTGAAACAGCGTTATAGCAGTTCCGAAGAGAATATTGCCGGCCGAAGCCATGCTCCCTAGATGATCCCGAGCTTTCGACCGACTCTCTTGAACGCCTCGACCGCCTCGTCGAGATCCGCCTTCGTGTGCGCCGCCGAAAGCTGGCACCGCACGCGGGCCTGTCCCTGAGGCACGACCGGATACCCGAAGCCGGTCACGAACACGTGCTCGTCCAGCAGCATGTTGCTCATCTGGATCGCGAGCGCGGTCTCTCCAACGATGATCGGCACGATCGGCGTCTCCCCCGCCAGCGGCTTGAACCCCGCCTCCGTGATCGCGTCACGGAAGTACCGCGTGTTCTCGCGAAGAATCGCCACGCGGCCCGGATGCTTCTCGACGAACTCGATCGCGGCGAGCGCGCTGCACGCGACGGTCGGCGGAAGCGCATTCGAGAACAGTTGCGGGCGCGACCGCTGCGTCAGCATGTCGCAAACGCTCGCGGAGCCTGCCACGAATCCTCCCGCCGCGCCACCCAACGCCTTGCCCAGCGTCGACGTGATGATGTCGACCTCGCCCAGCAATCCGAAGTGTTCCGCCGTCCCCCGTCCGGTTTCACCAAGCACACCGGTAGCGTGCGAGTCGTCGACCGCGAGCACGGCGTTGTACCGCCGCGCAATGTCGATGAGGTCGGGAAGCTTCGCGATAGCACCTTCCATCGAGAAGATGCCGTCCGTCCAGATGAGACGACGCTTCACGCCCTTCGCCTGCTCGAGCTTGGCCACGAGATCATCGAGGTCACCGTGCTTGTACACCGCGCTCGTGCACTTCACGATCGACTTGGCCAGCCGGATCGAATCGATGATCGACGCATGGTTGAGCGCGTCCGAGACGACGAAGTCGCCCTCCTCCAGAACGGTCGCCGTTAGTGCCTCGTTCGCGTTCCACGCGGCCACGAACGAAAGCGATGACTCCGTACCGACGAACCGCGCGATCGCTTCCTCCAGATCGCGATGGATCGTGAACGTCCCGCAGATGAAGCGGACGCTCGCCGTGCCGGCGCCAAACCGCCGAAGCCCGCGAATACCCGCGTCGATCACGCTGGGCTCATCCGAGAGCCCCAGATAGTTGTTGGACGACAGGATCAGGACCTCGCCGCGCCCCTCCATCTGCACGCGGGCGGATTGCGGCGAGTCGAGGTAGTTGAGCTGCTTGTAGACGCGATCGGTCTTGAGCTGCTCGATTCTGGAATCGAGCTCGGAGGCGAATGCGGTGTTGAGCGACATGAGTGAATTTCCGGGGTCGGTCGCGCGAGCCGCGTTAGGCGATCTCGAAGATCACCTTGCCGGCTTCGCCCGACTTGATGACGTGCATGGCCTCGTCGGCCTGTTCGAGCGGAAAGCGATGCGTGATGACTGGCGTCGGGTCGAACTCCCCCGACCGGAGGAACCGTGTCATCTGGTGCCAGGTGTCGTACATGCGCCGGCCGACGACACCGTAGATCGTGATCCCTTTGAAAATGACTTCCGTGGCGAAGTTCACCTCCATCGGCTTCGCCGGGATGCCGAGCATCTGCACGCGGCCCCCGACTCGGACCAGCGCGAACGCCTGGTGAATCGCCGACGGCACGCCCGACATCTCGAGCACGACGTCGACGCCGAGTCCGTCGGTCACCGCCTTCACCGCCGCTTCGGCGTCGCCGGGATGCACGACGTCGTGCGCGCCCATCCGACGCGCCAGCTCCAGACGGCGATCGTTCACATCGGACGCGATGATGCGCGACGCGCCGGCCGCCTTGCAGATCCCAACGGCGAAGATGCCGATCGGTCCGCACCCGGTGACGAGCACCGTCGAGCCAGGAATGTCCGCCGTCAACGCGGTGTGGAACGCGTTCCCCATAGGGTCGTGAATGCCGCCGATGTCGTAGGAGACGTTGTCATCGAGATGCCAGACGTTCGTCGCGGGCATCGCGATGTACTCGGCGAAGCATCCGTCACGATCCACGCCAATGATGCGCGTGAACGGACAGACGTGCGCGTTGCCGGTACGGCAGAGCAGGCAGCGACCATCCACGATGTGCCCCTCCGCGGTCACGCGATCGCCTTCTCGAACGTCCGTCACGAGCTTGCCCACCTCCACGACGTCACCGGCAAACTCGTGGCCAACGACGATCGGCGGCTTCACGCGCCCGCGAGCCCAGTCGTCCCATTCATAGATGTGAACATCGGTGCCGCACACGCCGGCGCGCCGCACCTTGATCAATACTTCATCGTCGCGAATTGTCGGGACCGGAACGTTCTTGAGCATGAAGCCGGGACCGGCGGCCTCCTTCACGAGCGCTTTCATCGGGTACGGACTATTGGGAGAGGAGGGAGGGAGATGAACAACGCCGAAGGACGACGCGCGCGCCTGGAGGACAGCTCACGCGATCGTCAGCTTCGGTGTCGACGCGAAAAGTTGGCGGGTTCCGTGCAGTGAGGGAAGCCGCAGCGCGTCACGTGATCGTTTGAATCTGGCCGCCGTCGACTTGAATCGCCGTTCCGGTCACGAAGCTCGCCCGCTCCGAAGCGAGGAACGCGACGACTGCGGCCATTTCGCTCGGGTCCCCGGAGCGTCCGATCGGAATGCCGTTCGCGCGCGTCGCGAGCAGTTCGTCGATGGGGCGATGCTCGCGCTCCGCACGCATCCGCGCCAGCTCGAGTGCGCGCGCCGTATCGAAATGCCCAGGCAGTACCGTGTTCACGAGCACGTTGTCGCGAGCACACTCGTTCGCGAGCGTTTTCGCGAAGCCGAGGAGCCCGG
Organism: Gemmatimonas sp.; assembly: GCA_021154285.1. Classification (GTDB taxonomy): domain Bacteria; phylum Gemmatimonadota; class Gemmatimonadetes; order Gemmatimonadales; family Gemmatimonadaceae; genus JAJKIV01. Next base: position 3,773 of record JAJKIV010000213.1, read on the forward strand.
CGCGCGCGGTGTTCGACAGAATGAGTCCGGGTACCGGCTGCTTTGCCGCCATCGACGTCAGGAAGATGACGCGTCCCCATTTCCGCTGTCGCATGCCGGGAACGCAGGCACGCGCGAGGCGGATCGAGCTCAACAAGTTCAACTGAAGCGCCGCCACGTACTGCTCGTCGCTCGTCGAGTTGAACAACGTGGACGGAGGACCACCGGCATTCGCGACGAGGATGTCGATCGGTCCAAGCGACTCCTCCGCCAGTCGTGCGACTCGCTCGGCTTCGCCTTCCTTCGACACGTCACCGGGGATCGGCAGCACGCGTGTCCGCGCGACTTTCAGTATCTCGGATGCTGCCGCGTCGAGCTCGGGTTTGCGACGCGCGACAATGGCGACGCTCGCGCCCTCGCACGCGAGCTCACGGGCGATCGCGTGCCCGAGCCCCGATGACGCACCCGTTACGAGTGCGACTTTGTCAGCGATTTTCAGATCCATGTGCTCGTGCGGTGACCGCGGTTTCGTCGGGGTGATCGATGACCGGCGACAGCTTGACGGCGCACACCTTGAACTCCGGAATGCCGGCGTACGGGTCGAGCGCGGGGTTCGTGAGCAGGTTTGCGGCGGCCTCACGGTAGTGCATGGGAACGAACACCTGATGTCGGGCCACTCGTCCTGAGATGCGCGCCGCGATCATGATGCGCCCTCGGCGTGAGCTGATCCCGATCGTGTCGCCGTCCTTCACGCCAAGCGCTATGGCATCGGCAGGGTTGAGCTCCACGGTAGGCGTGGACTCTCGCGCATCGAGCGCGAACGATCGACGCGTCATCGTCCCCGTGTGCCAGTGATACATCTGGCGACCCGTGTTGAGGATGAACGGATACTCGTCGTCAGGCAGCTCGGCGGGAGGCAGGAACTCGACGGCGTGAAAGACAGCCTTGCCGTCGGTGGTAGGGAACCGATCGTCGAAGAGAAACGAGGTGCCTGGATGGTTCGCATCGGGCACCGGATACTGAAGCCCGGGACCGCCATCGAGACGCGCGTGCGATACACCACCCCATGAAGGTGTCACGCGCGCGATTTCGTCCATGACCTCCGCGGCATTCCTGAAGTTCGTGGGCAGTCCGATGCGGTTCGACAGCTCGATGATGATTTCGAGATCGCCCCGAGCCTCACCCGGCGGATTCACCGCCTTCTTCGCGAGCTGAATGCGCCGCTCCGTGTTGACGTACGTCCCCTCCTTCTCGGCGAAGGAGGCGCCGGGCAGGACGACGTCCGCATAACGTGCGGTCTCGGTGAGAAAGAGATCCTGCACCGCGAGAAACTCGAGCTCGCGGAACCACGCTTCGGCGTGCGAGACGTCGGGGTCCGAGATGATGGGATTCTCTCCCATGATGTACATCCCGTGAACCGGACTGCCTTCCTTGGCGATCTCTGTGACCTTGAGCCCGACCTCGAGCGGTATGCGCTCGTCAGGCACTCCCCAGGCGTCGGCGTAAATGTGGCGAACTGCCGGATCAGTGACAGGCCGATAGTCGGTGTACGACATCGGGATCGCGCCGACATCGCTCGCGCCCTGCACGTTGTTCTGGCCGCGAATCGGAATCATGGCGGCGCCCCATCGGCCGATCGATCCCGTCACGAGAATGAGATTGAGCAGCGCGGTGACGATGTCCGTTCCGGTTCTGTGCTGCGTGAGTCCCATCGCCCAGAGCGTCGACGACCGCGGGCCTCGCGCGTAGAGCTCCGCGGCACGGCGGATCAACTCTGCACTCACACCTGAGATCGTTTCCGCTTGCTCTGGCGTGTATGGCGCGACGGCCGCTCGCACCTTGTCGAAATCGTGCGTGCGGTTCGCGATGAACTCACGGTTCTCGAGCCCGAGCTCGAGGATGTGATGCAGCATCGCGTTCATCAGCGCGACGTCGGTCCCGGGCAGCGGCTGCAGATGAATGTGGGCGCGGGCCGCGAGCTCGATCCGCCGGGGATCGCACACGATGAGCTTCGCACCGCGCTTCACGGCCCGCTTGATCGCCGCGCCGAAGACCGGGTGCGATTCCGTCGTGTTGGCTCCGAGAACGAAGATGACGTCGGTTTCGTGCTCGATCTCGCGCATGGAACCGGATGCAGCGCTGGTCGACATAGCGCGCTGCATGGCACTCACCGACGAGGAGTGGCAAAGCCGCGTGCAGTGGTCGACGTTGTTCGTACCGATGCCGCCGCGGAACATCCGCTGAAGGAGATAGTTCTCCTCGTTCGAGCACTTCGCTGATTGAAAAACCGCGAGCGCGTTGGGACCTTGCGTGTCGCGAAGGCGCCTGAGCTCCTGCGCGGAGAGCTCGAGCGCTTCATCCCACGTCGCCTCACGGAACGGTGCATACCATTCTGGCGGCGTGGACGCGCGATCGCGTGGATCGCCAAGCGGCGACGGTCCGGTCGGCGCCGTGCGCAGCGGATTCGTCTTCGGTCTTCGCTTTGTCGTCTTGGCCTCATCTTTCATTTCGAGCCACGGGCCTCCGCGGCGAGGCCATGGCGTTCCGTCATCGCGACGCGCGGCGTCGGCGGCATCATAGACCCACGTACCGTTCTCCTTCTTCCAGCCGCGACGGATGAGTGGCTTGGTGAGGCGATCGCGATGCTGCGCGAAGTCGTAGCCGAATCGTCCCTTCACACACGTCGAGCCCAGATTCGGTGTGTCCTCTTCGATCCACGGGCTCCTCACGTGAATGACCTGCTCGTCCTTTACCTCCAGGTCGATCTGACATCCCACGGCGCAGTACGGGCACACGCTGCGCACGGTACGATCGAGCACAGGCAGTCGCGTTGAGACCTCGCGGACCATCTGTCCGTTGCCGTTCGACGAACGGGCATTGTCGCGCGCGTTGGCGACCTGCGTCGCGTGTTGCCCATTGCCCGTTGGCTGCGCAGCCCCGTTGCCGTGGTGGCCGCTATGCGTGCCGTTGCCGTTGGACGTATCCGCGTGAGGCCGCGCGATCGCGAGGATGTCGTGAATCGCACCGGTGGGGCACACGCGGACACATTCGCCGCACCACGTACACCCCGCGTGTTCCGGATTGCCATCCGCACCGACGATGATCTGCGTGTGATCGCCGCGATTGGCGACGTCGAGCACGCCGACGACCTGGATGTCCTCGCACGCGCGAACACATCGCGTGCAGAGGATGCAGGTTGACATGTCGTGCTGGATGATCGGATCGCCATCCCGCTCGTCGCCCGTGCGGAGCGGTAGCCCCGCGCGACGCGTGGTCGGGACATCATAGCGATGTACAAGCGACTCGAACTCGTTGCGCGCGTGTGAGTGCGGGATGTCTTCCGCGGGATAACGCTCGAGCAGCATCGACAATACACCGCGCCGATTCTTGACTGCGTCATCGGATTCGGTGGTGACGCGCATGCCATCGGCAGCCGCGGTCGCGCACGCGGCGATCAGCTTCGGCGCGCCTTCCACCTGCACGAGGCAGATTCGACAGTTGCCGACGACCGGGAGCTTCGGATACCAGCACAACGTCGGCACATCGATCGAGAGCGCGCGTGCGGCGTCGAGGATCGTCGATCCCGCGGGTACCGTGACAGAGCGGCCGTCGATCGTAAGCGTTGGCATAAAGACGGACTCTTCGTGAGATCAAGCAGTGTCTTCTGAGTATATACGTCGTGCACAAGCCTGGCGATGGAACGACTGGGAACACGTTCGAGCTCGCGTAAGGCACGCACAACTATTGCATCCACTTTTTCATGGGTCTATATTCGCGAACAGTTCCTTTCTGCGTGTAAGCGCGAGGATACTGCGTGGCGACATCGCGACGAGACTTTCTCAAGACGGCTTCAGCGGCAGCAGCGACGATCGGCGTGAACGCCAGCGTCGGTTCTCAGCAGCCCCCCGCGAGTCTCCTTCGTCTCGATAACGCTCCTCCTCCCGCCACTCCCTCCACAACTGAAGAGTCGTATCGCGAGCTCGCAATGCTCGCGCTCGACGCCGCGCGCAGTGCTGGCGCGCAATACGCGGACGTTCGCATCAGTCGCAATCGTGTGCAGTCGATCAGCACGCGAGAACGTCGCGTGCAAGGCCTCTCCGACAACGAGACCTTTGGCTTCGGCGTTCGGACGCTCGTCGGCGGTGCGTGGGGATTCGCTGCGTCGAGTGACCTCACGCGAGATGAAGTAGCGCGCGTCGCGCGGCAGTCAGCGGCTCAAGCAAAGGCGAATCGCGCCGCGCTCGTGAAGCCGGTCGTGCTGGCGCCCGCACCCGTCACGAAAGACGGAACGTGGCGAAGTCCGGTGAAGACCGATCCGTTCGACGTTCCCATCGAAGACAAGGTTGCGCTCCTTCTCGCGGCAAACGAAGCCGCGCTGAAAGTGCAGGGATCGCGCTTCGTGAATTCCGCGATGTTCTTCCTGCGCGAAGAGAAGACCTACGCGAATAGCGAAGGCACGTTCACGGTTCAGACCATCTACCGCGCGTCGCCAACGATGACGGTGACGGCGGTGTCGCAGGATTTCTCCGACTTCCAGTCTCGCCAGTCCACCGACATCGCGCCGATGGGGCGTGGTTATGACCACGTGCTCGACGCCAAGCTCGTCGAGAACGCGCCGCGGTGGGCGGAAGAAGCCGTGCAGAAGCTTTCGGCCAAGCCGGTCGATGTCGGGCGGTACGACCTCGTGCTCGATCCGACACACCTTGGTCTCACGATTCACGAGTCGATCGCGCATCCAACCGAGTTGGATCGTGTCTACGGCTACGAGGCCAATTACGCCGGCACCAGCTTCGTGTCGCCGCCGGAAGAGAAGCTCGGAAAATTCCGCTACGGCCCCGAGATCATGAACATTCAGGGCGATCGGATGCAGGATGGATCGCTCGGAGCCGTGGGGTGGGACGACGAAGGGGTGCAGCCGGAGACGTTTCTCATCATCAAGAACGGCATCGTCAACGACTACCAGACGACGCGCGAGCAGGCGAACTGGCTCGACTGGTGGTACAAGCAGCAAGGCAAACCGACGCGCTCGCACGGCTGCTCGTACGCGCAGTCATGGGCCGACGTGCAGTTCCAGCGCATGCCCAACGTGTCGCTGCTCCCGAGCGAAAAGAATCTCAAGTGGGACGACCTCATCGCCGCGACCGATCGAGGCATTGCGATCGTCGGCGACGGATCATTCTCGATCGACCAGCAGCGCTACAACGCGCAGTTCGGTGGCCAACTGTTCTACGAGATCAAAGGCGGGAAGATCACCGGGATGCTCAAGGACGTTGCGTACCAGATGCGAACCCCCGAGTTCTGGAACGCGATGGACATGATCGGCGGCAAGGATAGCTACTGGTTGTGGGGGGCGTTCGGCGACGCGAAGGGTCAACCGACGCAGGCGAACGCGGTCTCGCATGGATGCCCACCGACTCGGCATCGCGGGATCAATGTCATCAACACGGGACGGAAGGCGTGAGTAGTCCGCGCTCACTCTTGACGGCGGCCCGCACGATGGGCCGCGAGGAGTGCGAAGCACTCGCCAAGCGCGCGCTGTCGTTTGCCACCGTCGATGAGACACGCATCACCATCAACAGTGGTGGGCGCGGCAACACACGCTTTGCCGTCAATCAGATCTCGACGGGTGGTGACAACTACGACGCCACCGTCGCCGTGCGCAGTGCGATCGGAAAGCGCAGCGCCGTGGTGAACACGAACAAGTTGGACGACGCGAGCCTCAAGGCCGCCGTTCAGCTTGCGGAGCGACTGGCGAAGCTGTCGCCGGAAGATCCCGAGACGATGCCCGAGCTCGGCCCGCAGACGTACGTCGAAGGGAAAGGTTGGAGCGAAGCCACCGCGTCGCTCGACCCCAACGCGCGTGCGAACGCCGCGCGTGCGATCACCGAACCCTCGCGAGCCGCCGGTCTCGTCTCCACGGGATATCTCGAAACGCAGGCCGGCGCGATCGCGATCGCGAACTCGAAGGGCCTCTTCGCGTACAACAAGCAGACCGCGCTCTCCCTCACGACCACCGTGCGCACGGAAGACGGAACAGGGTCGGGGTGGGCCGGTGCCACGAGTCACGACTTCGGCAAGCTCGATCCGAAGGATCTCGGCGAACGCGCCATCGACAAGGCGAAGCGCTCAGTCAATCCGGTTGCCATCGAGCCTGGACGTTATACGACCATTCTCGAGCCAACTGCCGTCGGGAATCTGATTCAGTTCATCACGAACGCGATGAACGCCCGCAACGCGGATGAAGGACGATCGTTCTTCTCGAAGCCGGGTGGCGGGAACAAGATCGGCATGAAAGTCGTCGACGAGCGGATCACCATCTCGTCCGATCCGCTCGACCCCGAGGTGTACGCGAACACCTTTTCCAACGACGGCCAACCGATCACGAAGACGGAATGGATCGAGAACGGCGTCGTCAAGAATCTCCCGTACGACCGCTACTGGGCGCAGAAGCAGGGCAAGACACCGATGCCCACGAGCGGAACGGTGCGGATGTCCGGAGGTACCGCGACGCTCGACGAGCTCATTGCATCAACCGATCGCGGCGTGCTCGTCACGCGCTTCTGGTATCTCCGTCCGGTCGATCCACGCACGCTTCTCTACACGGGACTCACGCGCGACGGCACGTTCCTCATCGAGCGCGGCAAGATCACGAAGGCGATCAAGAACTTTCGCTTCAATGACTCGCCGATCTTCATGTTGAACAACCTCGATGCACTCGGTCGTCCAGTTCGCGTAAGCGCGAGTGAAGCCGGTGGACCAGGACTCGCGATCGTGGTCCCACCGATCAAGGTTCGCGACTTCAACTTCACAAGCTTGAGCGATGCGGTCTAACGATTGTCACGCGCCTTGCGGTTTTTTCTCAGGATCGTATTAGCTTCAACACGTAACAAAAGAACAAATTCGATCGTCCGATATCGAAACACGACAACAGAACCGCAAGCACCACCCAGAGCATTCATGCGCGCTGTACGAGCGCATAACGAATCGGCTGTGAGCCTCGGTTCGCAGTCGTTCGCCCGTCGATCCACCGGGGGATCGCACGGGTGTTCCACTCCAGTACTGGAGATCGTACCATGGCCATGAAAAAGAAAGGCGGCGCCAAGAAATCCGCGAAGAAGAAGGGCGGAGCGAAGAAGAAAGCCGCCAAGAAGAAGTAGCTTGCAGGGTAGTGTTACAAAGAAGCCGGCCACTGGCCGGCTTCTTTGTTTTTGTTTTTCCGTCCTTTGATTTCCTTATCGCGCGTAACGCGCGGACGCCAGCTCGATGATCTGCGCGATCAGTGCATCGTAGCTCAAGCCATCACGCTCGGCCGCCCGCGCGAATTCGCTTTTGGCCTCGAGGTAGCAGTTTGGGTTGACCTCGATGACATAGACCTCGCCTGCCTCGGTGACCCGCATGTCGACACGGGCGTAGTCGCGAAGGCGAAGCGCGTGAAACGCGTCTACTGCGACCTTCTGCATTCGCTCGCGCCACTCGTCAGGCAGGTCGTCGGGAAAGACCGACTCCGTTCCCTCGAACTCCGCTCCCTTCGCGTCACCCGCGTCGCCCCACTTCGCAGCCCAGCTAGCGATGCGTGGTCGGTCCGAGGGAAACCTGGAAAAATCCAGCTCGATGACCGGAAGGGCCCGCGCATTCGCGTTGCCGAGCACGCCGACGTAGAACTCACGACCTTCCACGTACTGTTCCGCCAGCGCCGGCTGCTGGTACTCGCTCTGGAGATCGGCGATCCGTTCGAGCAGCTCCTTCACGTCGTGCACGATCGACTTCTGCGTTATGCCGAGCGACGCGTCTTCCTGCGGAGGCTTCACGATGAGGGGGAAACTCACGTCGCCGGCCCAGTCGACCATACCGCGATACACCGTCACGAACTGCGGCGTCTTGATGCCGTGAAACAGGAGCACTTTCTTGCTCAGCGTCTTGTCACCGGCAACCAGAAGTCCTGCAGGGCTCGATCCGGTGTAGCGTAGGTCGAGCAGGTTGAGCAGCCCGGCGACGCTCGACTCCAACGCGCTCTTACCCGCGAATGACTCGGCCATGTTGATCACGATGTCGGGTCGATCGCTCGTCAGCTCCTGCACCACCGGCTCGACGGCCGCGTCGACCACCACCCGCCGCGGTTCATGCCCGCCGTTGCGGAGCGCTTGCTCCAGCTGTCCGAGAACCGGGTCCTCCTCGCCGTCGACTGCGTCTTTCGTGTGCAGCACCACGACTTTCATGCGTCATCTCCGGGTTGGCTCCCATGCAACGCGTCGGTGAGGCGGTAGTTCATCATAACGGCGGTGCCAAACGCCGTAAGCTCGATCAGCGTTGACGCCTCGAGCCCGCGCACGCGCAGCTCGAGCGATGCGCTGCGCTGAATCAGGAAGTCGACGAACGCGCGGACGGTGATCGTACTCTCGCCCGTCCAGTACGCAATACGGGAGACGATCTCGCGCCGATGCTGGCGAACGAACTCCGCCGCCGACTCGCCGTGGGGCGCCTCGTCCGTTGTCCCGAACAGCGTGCGCAGGTCGCCATCGAAGTGTCGGTCATCGCCGAGCGGCAGGGGCTCGTCGAGGCTTCGATAGTGCTCGGCGAGCGTGTACTGCATCGACTCGACGGGCAGGTCATCGTCGCCAGGCGTCGGCGCGTCAGGCAGCTGATCGCCGACGTCCTGCATAACGCGATCGATGTATTCCAGCTTGGCGAGCGCAGGCCACCCCGCGTATTCCGTTCGCCAGTCGCGGCCAGGCGTCAACCATACCGCGAACGTCTCGGCGAAGTCCTCATCCGGATGCTTCTGCGCGTACCAGCCGAGGATGTGCCGGACGTAATCGCGCGAAAACGGATTCGCCCGAAATCGATCGCGATACGGTCGGGAGTACGGCCCGAAGATTCGGCGCCAATCGGCAAGGTCGTACAGCCGGTACGCATAGTTGAATGCGTGACCGGCTTCATGGCGCAGGTACCGCATCACGTCCGCGTCGGACTCGACTTCGACCGCGAGCTCTTCTTCGATTCGTGCGAGCCGTTGGTCCGCGAGATAGAAGGGAACCCCGATGAGCGGCGTCCCGTCTGGGCAGCCCCACTCGTCGCTGAGATACACCGGCGGGTGAAAGCGCAGCCCCTTCGCGTCGAGCTCCGCGTAGAGACGCTCCACGTACTTCTCCACGAGCGAGCCCTGTACGGAAAGGCCGAGCTCCGAGATCCTCTGGTCGAGCAGCGAGCGGCGTTCCCGCTCCCAGTCATTTGGCGAAGCGTGCACAAGTCCGCGAAAAGCAAGCCGCATACCTGTCGGCCTGGCGCCTCTCAACACAAAGCCCCGCCATTGCTGGCGGGGCCTTCGAGAAATCCGAGAAGGCTGGGTCGTTATGCGGCTCGCGGTTCGCTCGTTGGTGAGTTCTCGCCGACCTGACACCAGACGTACGCCGCGAACCGCGGCGGGCTCTCCGCTCGAGAACCGCGTGAGATGACTATTCCCATCGGCTCTTCGTCGGTCCGGCGTTCACGAACATCGGTCATGGAAACGCTCCTGGGATTGATGGGCCGCCAAGGCGCCCTTGGGGCTGGGTGGACTACGGTGGCCCGTTTTGTTTGTGTCGAGTTTGCTGACGATGACAGGCGGTCGAAGCACCGCGAGAACGGTTCGCGGGCTCGACCGCCTGTCACCCACACCTTCATTACAGAACGGAAAGGCGTCGCGTCAGCGATCGCTGTAATAGCACCGCAGGTGCCACGCCTCCCCAAATGAGGAACGCGTTATGTGGTAATCGGTTACAAAAAGAGACAGCCAGCGCGATCAGGCTGGCTGTCTCGGAAAGACACACGATTCTTAGGACATGTGTATCAATTCATGACGCTGTCGTGCTGGCTTTCCGCGCGAGAAATGTGGTCGCCGCGGAGTCCCCGGGTTCCACCGAGATTGACCAGCCTCGGTACTGAGATCGCAGCTCGTCAATCGAAAGCGCCGCATGGCCGGCCACGATGGTTTCGACGAGGTGCACCCCGCCATCGAGTGTCGCGCGCTTGAGGATCTCGATGACTCTTGCCCGGTCGGTGACCGATAGTCCGTCGAACGCGGCCGGCGATACGACCACGGCCGTCAACGGACCGTCAGGTGCCCACTCCGTGAGCGGACTCGCGAACGCGGTTACCTGACCCGCGAGTCCGACGGCCTCGGCCGCGCTCATCACACGTTCGATGACGTCCGGCGCATCGCCGACGGCTGTCACCGTGCAGCCGTTGGCCGCGAGGTAAAGCGCTGAGTCTGAAACGTGTGGCCCGGACAGCAACACACGCGACTCAGATCCGGCGGGAATAGCGCGAACGAGTGGTGCGTCCGGGTTCAATCCCCAATGCTCGGGTCGCCGGTACTTGGCGAGGAGCTTCAGTCGGCGCCGCTTCCACGTCGCATACGTGGGCACGCGCAAACGCCGCCTGATGATCCGATCGACCTCGTCACAGATGACGAGCTCGTTGAAAGCCACCTGCTCTTGCGCCCGAAGGACGGCGACGGCCTCATCGCCGATGCTGAGGATCGCCGAGCGGGGAATCGAGTCCTTGTAGTCCTCGATTTCGCGATCCACGTACAACTCGTATTCGTGCTTGAGCGAGCGATGTTGCTGATGCGGCATGAACCTCGGGACAACGCGCAATTACATAGTAGAACAGATGTCGCGGAGCGCAAGGCTCAAGCAGGCTCAATGTGCACCACAACCTCGGACGCACCAAGCGCTTCGGCGATTCGGCGCTCTACCTCGTCCGCGATTGCGTGCGCGTCAGCGACCGTCGTGGACCCCGAAACGCCCACCGTCACCTCGGCGAAGACGACGCCTGATGCCCCAGCGCGAGAGCGAACGCTGCGCACTTCAGCAATCCGAGGGATGCGCTCAACGAGGCGTCGAACGTCCGCAGAGTCGAGACCTCGCTCATCCACCAAGATGGGAATTGTCTCTCTCAGGATTTTGTACCCGTTCCAGGCGATGATGAGCGCCACCAACACGGCGAGGATCGGGTCCAGAGCGCCGAGACCAAAACGAGTCAGCCCGAGCGACGCGATGGCGAGCCCGGTGACGTAGACATCGCTGTTCGTGTGGGCCGCGTCTGCCACCAGGAACGAGCTCGACAGCTCGCGACCGCGTCGACGCTCATAAATCACGACGAGCGCATTGATGGCAAGCGTCAGTCCGACGACGCATAGCTCGAGCAACGTCGGCATGACGGGGGAGCGCGACTGTCTGAGTTGGAGCACGGCCTCCCGCAACAGCTCGAAGCACGAGATCGAGAGGAAGGTGACGATGGCGAGAGCACCGAGCGTCTCGAACTTCGCGTGACCGTATGGATGACTCTCGTCAGGCGCTCTGGCGGCAATCGTCACCAGAATCATTCCGACGACATTGTTCAGCAGGTCGAGGGAGGACTCGAGGGCAGCGCCGAGCACGGAAAGCGCGCCAGTCCGTAGCCCGACGATTAGCTTGATCGCGACGACGATCAGGTTGAGGACGAGAACGCGCGCGAGAACTCCACGAACGGCCGCTGGGCGAGCAGGCGGTGTGACTGCTGCGCGCGTCGCGGGTGGAGTAGTGGTGACGGAGGTGGGATCGGCGGCTGTCACTCCGGAGTTTCAGCGAGGTGACGAAGCGTGTCAACGGCGATTCGTCGCACGCGCCCACGATGGATGACCAGCGATTCGGGAAATGCCTGAGCTGCCCGAAGTCGAGCACGCCGCTCGTATTCTGCGGACTGCTGTGCTCGGGAAAACCGTGCGTAACCTTCGCGTGCTCCACCGCGCGCAGCGGCGCCATCTGCCGCCACGGGCAATCGCGCGTCTTCGCGGTGCGCGAATCACGAGCGTGGATCGGCGGGGCAAACACCAGCTTCTGTCGCTCTCGACGGGCGACACGCTCGTCGTGCACTTTCGAATGACCGGCGACTGGCTCGTCGATGACGCCGCCGTGCCGGTTTCGAAATACGTTCGTGTGGCCATCGAGCTCGACGACGGCGTTCGTGTCTCGCTGGTCGATCCACGGGCATTGTCCACTGTCACACTTCATCGCGACGGGTCAACTCTACTCCCGGCACTCGGGCCCGATCCAACCGACCCGAGTCTGCGCGTCGAGACACTGCGTGATGCGCTCTCGCGCCGTCGCGTTTCGATCAAGGTCGCACTGCTTGACCAGCGCGTGCTCGCCGGTGTCGGGAACATCTATGCGGCCGAGGCGTTATGGCTCGCGCGCATCGACCCGAGAGCGATCGCATCGTCACTGAGCCGCGCTCGTCAGGCGCGCCTGCTCGATGCCATCCGTGCGGTCCTGGCGAAGGCGCAGCGTCGATCTGCGGGTCGGTATCGCGAAGACGGCGTTGGCCGGTTCGAGGTCTACGACCGTGAAGGGCTGCCGTGCTCGCGGTGCGGCACGGCGATCCGGCGCATCGTCCAGGCCGCGCGTTCCACGTACTACTGCCCGTTCTGCCAGCGTCGTTAGGCAGCGCCGCGTCGGCGGTCAGTCCAGCGCTTCGAGGATGGCGCCCTTGATGTAGCCGGTCTCCGGGATGGTGAGCACCTCGGGATGATCGAGCGCCTGGCCAATGAATTCCCGGAACGCGAGCCGTCGACCGCTGTCGGCCGCCGCGCGTTCGATCATCTCGAGAAACAGCGGCTTGGTGAGATGGTAGCTGCAGCTGGCGGTGTAGAGCGTGCCACCCGGCGCGAGCAGCTTCATCGCGCGCAGGTTGATCTCGTGATAGCCGCGCAGGGCACTCGTTAGGGCCTGTCTGGTCTTGGCGAACGCGGGTGGGTCGAGTACGATCGTGTCGAACCGTGCGCGCGCGCGCTGCTGGTCGCGCAGGTAGTCGAAGGCATTGGCCTCGACGCACTCGATGTTCGTGAGGCCGTTGCGGTCGGCATTCTGCGCGGCGCGCTCGAGCGCGGCGCGCGAGCTGTCGATGGCGGTGACGTGATCGGCCGCGCGGGCGAGATGGAGTGCGAAGGAGCCGTGGTAGCTGAAGCAGTCGAGTGCGCGGCCGTGCGCGTATTTCGCGATACGAGCGCGCGCTTCGCGCTGATCGAGAAATGCTCCGGTCTTCTGTCCGGTCCACGGGGCAGCGATGTAGCGGATGCCGTGCTCGTGCACCTCGATTTCTTGCGGGACGTCGCCGACGAGGAGTGTCGTTTCACGGGCGAGTCCTTCGCGCGCTCTCACGGGCGGGTCGTTGCGCGCGAGAATGCCGTCGGCGTCGGTGAGCGCCACGAGCGCCTTCACGATGTCGGCGCGATACTGCTCGATGCCAGCGCTGAGCAGTTGCACCACGAGCCAACGGTCGTATCGGTCGCAGACGAGCGACGGCACAGCGTCCCCTTCGGCGTGAAGGAGGCGGAACGCGTTGGCATGTGCGTCGAGTGACTCGCGCCGCTGAATTGCGCGAGCGATGCGATCGTGCCACCAATCGGCGTTGATGGTCGCGTCGGGGTTGGTATCGAGGAGTCGCAGTGATATCTCGGAGTGTGGACTCCAGAGCGCGATGCCGAGCGGCTTCTGGCGCGAATCGAACACGGTCACGGCGCCGGGCGGGCTCGAGGGTGGTTCGACGAGGTCGCTTCGGAAGATCCAGGGGTGTCCCGCGGCCCATCGCTGGGCGCCTTTGAAGGAGACTCGGGCAGATGATGTGGTTGCGACCTTTCCCATTGCTCTCGAGTGGCGGGTCGATGTATTCTTCGCGCCCTTTTCGTGCCGCGTGCCGTTAGGCACGAGGTTGTGTTTGGCGAGTCAACGCTACGCGGCTGAACGCTGTAGTTCGGTTGACTCCCGGTGACGAAGCGGTTACAATTCGAAGCTTTTTCGCGACGGTTTTCGTTCGCGAAGCGCTGTTTGAAAAGAGAAGGATAGAGGTAGATCGTGGGATTTGAGTCCTCATCGATCTTCGGAGCCGAGTGCGGGCGATGCTTGCACGAGGCGATGGAGAGATGAGCGAGATTGCACAGATTGATCACTCATTATTGTGGAGTCGGCGTTGCGCCGATTCCATGCGCGTGCTCTGCTTGACGAGGAGTTGTGGTCAAGCGAGCGAAGGCGTGTGGGGGATGCCTGGGCACACGAAGGCGAGGAAGGCCGCGGTAAGCTGCGAAA
>JAJKIV010000214.1 GCA_021154285.1 Gemmatimonas sp.
CAAAGACCGCGGACTCCTCGCCACTCGTCACCACCGAAGGCTCGGCGCGGCAGCACGCGCGTGGCATCGGTCGGGCGATCACCGTCGCGGAGCTGAACGGCCCCGAGGAAGAAGAAGTCGAGCACTTTCCTGGCGACAACAAGCACGACTTCCTGCCAGGGCTGCGGTCGCCCGTCGCGAACGATGCGCAGGGCGTGTTAGGCAACCCGAAGTCGAAAGACAAGGGGATGTACGATCCCGAGCACTGGAGCGGCATGGCGAAGCGTCGATGGGCGATGGCCATCGACCTCGCGCGCTGTACCGGCTGCTCCGCATGTGTCACCGCCTGCTACGCCGAAAACAACATCCCGACGGTCGGCGCGCCGTGGCAGGGTCGGTCGCTGCGCCCGTTCCACTCGGGCGACGGCAACGGATGGGACACGCGCCCCGGCGCGAACATCATGAAGGGGCGCGAGATGCAGTGGATCCGCATCGAACGCTACTACGAGGGCGGCGAAGACGGCTCGTCGGATTTCGACACCCGCTTCGTCCCCATGATGTGCCAGCACTGCGGCAACGCGCCGTGCGAGCCCGTATGCCCCGTGTACGCCACGTACCACTCGCCGGACGGGTTGAACGTCCAGGTCTACAACCGCTGCGTCGGCACGCGCTACTGCTCGAACGGCTGCCCGTACAAGGTCCGCTACTTCAACTGGCACGGCTATGGCGAGCCGGCACGTCGCCAGTACGCGTTCCCCGAGCCGCTCAACTGGCAGTTGAATCCGGACGTCACGGTGCGCGGCAAGGGCGTGATGGAGAAGTGCTCGTTCTGCGTGCAGCGGATCCGCGAGGCCGAGCATCGCGCGAAGCTCGAGGGGAGAGCGCTTGTCGCCGATGAGTTCACGACGTCGTGCGCCCAGGCCTGTCCGTCACGCGCCATCACCTTTGGTGACGCTGCCGACGAGAAATGGACCGTGGCGCGCCTCGCCGAAGACCGACGGGCGTATCACGTGTTCGAGGAGTTGAACACCTTCACGGCGGTGGTCTACTTGAAGAAGGTCAATCACCCGGCGGGAGGCGCGCGCTGATGGCGACCGCCGCTCGCCCAAAGACCGTGGCGGAGCTGTCGCCGAGACCTAACGTCGCGTCCGCCAATCAACAACTTCCCGGCGTCGCGGACTACGAGCAGGTCGATCGCGACATCGGTGGCAGTCTCACGCCTACCGCCGGCTGGTTCGGTGCGCTCGCCATCGCGATCGCGCTGTTCCTCTGGGGTGCCGGCACGTGGACCTACCAGATCTACTGGGGTCTCGGGAACGCTGGCTACAACCCACCGGTGATGTGGGGCGTCTACATCATCAGCTTCGTCTTCTGGGTCGGTATCGGCCACGCCGGCACGCTGATCTCGGCCATTCTGTATCTCTTCCGCGCTGGCTTCCGCACGACGATCTACCGATGCGCGGAAGCGATGACGGTCTTCGCCGTCATGACGGCCGGCCTCTTCCCGATCATTCACATCGGCAGGCCGTGGAAGTTCTTCTGGCTGATTCCGTACCCGAACTGGCGGCTCATCTGGCCGAACTTCAAGAGCCCGCTCGTGTGGGACGTCTTCGCCATCTCGACGTACCTCACCGTCTCGGCCACGTTCCTGTACGTCGGGCTCGTCCCGGACATCGCCGTGCTGCGCGACCGCGCGACGAACCCCGTGCGCAAGCGGATTCTCGCCGTCATGTCGTTAGGTTGGCGGAACTCGGAGAAGGAGTGGCGGCACTTCGCGCGGATGTACCTGTTTCTCGCCGCGTTCTCGACGCCCCTGGTGCTGTCGGTGCACTCGGTGGTGTCGTTCGACTTCGCGATGGCCATCAACCCCGGATGGCACACGACGATCTTCCCGCCGTACTTCGTCGCCGGCGCGATTTTCTCCGGCATCGGGATGGTGTTCACGATCATCATCCCGATCCGCAAGTTCTTCCGCCTCCAGCACTACGTCACCATCAACCACCTCGACGCCGCCGCCAAGCTCTGTCTCTTCACGAGCATGGTGGTCGGTTGCGCGTACCTCGTCGAGTTCTGGGTGGCGTGGTACTCTGCCAACCAGTACGAGCAGAAGTATTTCTGGAACCGCGTGTTCGGCGAATGGTGGTGGGCCGCGTGGATCATGCTCACCTGCAACATGGTCTTCCCGCTCTCGCTGTTCTCGCAGCGGCTGCGACGCAATCCCACGTGGCTGTTCATCCTCAGCATCTTCATCAACCTCGGCATGTGGTTCGAGCGGTTCGTGATCATCGTGCCGACGCTGTCGCACGAGTTCGAGCCGTGGCAGTGGAACCACTACGCGCCGAGTTGGGTGGACATCTCGATTCTCGTTGGATCGTTCGGCTGGTTCTTCATGTGGTTCCTGCTGTTCATCAAGCAGCTGCCGGTGATTGCGATTGCCGAGGTGAAGGAAATCGTGCCGCCCAAGCTCAGGTCTCCGCATCCGCACGAGGACGCGATCGACGTCACGGGTCGGCACCAGGCCTACGAACCTGACACGCCAGGGGAATTCGACTGATGGGTATCGTAGCCGCGTTTCGAGAGCTCGACGCGACGGTGGACGCGATCGAGGATCTCAAGCGACAGAAGATTACCGACATGACGGTGTACACGCCGACCCCTCGCCACGAGATCGAACAGGTCGTGGAGCCGCCAACGAGCCCCGTGCGGCGGTTCACGCTCATCGGTGGTTTCTGCGGCGCGTGCTTCGGCTACTGGATCGCGGTGTGGACGTCGGACTACTGGCCGCTCGTCGTCGGAGGAAAGGCGATCGCGACCTGGATTCCGTTCACGATCATCGGGTTCGAGCTGATGGTGCTCATCGGGGCGCTGTCGACCGTCGCGGGCATGTTCATCAACTCGCGCGTCCCGAAGATCACGATGACCGTGGGCTGGGACCCGCGGTTCACGCACGGCCACTACGGGATCTGGGTGCCGAGCACGCCCGATCGTGCACGGGTCGTCGAGGAAACGCTGCGGCGACACGGGGCCGAGGACGTTCGCCATGAGAACTGACCCGATGCGGCCAACGATCCGCCTGGCGATCGTCGTCGGATCGCTCGCGTCGCTCTCGGCGTGCGAGTGGTTCACGGACTTCAAGCGCCAGCCGTCGTATGTCACCTGGGAGCAGATCGATTCCGCAGGCGTCCGAGCCAGCCCGCAATACTCGGTGCCGATCAATGGGACCGCCGTCCCTGGCTTCGCCGTGTCGTACTCGAATTCGATGCAGACGATCGATTCGATGTCGACGCTCGTGAATCCGACGCCGCCCGATTCGGCATCGCTCGCGAACGGCCGGAAGTATTTCGTGATCAACTGCTCCGTCTGTCACGGCATGGCCGGGAAGGGCGACGGAACAGCAGTGAAGTACGGCGTCTTTCCGTTTCCGCTAACGAGCGGTCCGGCTTTGAGTCGCACCGATGGATATATCTTCGGCATGATCCGCAACGGGCGCGGCAACATGCCGCCCTACAACCGCATCGAGGAGAAGGATCGCTGGGACGTCGTGAACTACGTGCGTGGGCTGCAGGGTAAGCTGCCCGCCGCAGTTCCCACGGGCCCGCTCGCGGTACCGGGCTTCAACGGGCCCGCGGTGCCTGGCCCGACGACGCTCGGCCCGACGCGTCCCGTACCACACACCGCCGCGGAAATGCAATCGATGAACGGAGCGAGCCAGGCGCCGGCACCCGTGACGACTGATACGACGCGTCGACCGGGCGCGGACACGACACGCGCCGGAGCTCGTCGCACGCCGGGCCAGGGGGAAGAGGAATGAGCGCTCACGACGTCCACATTCCGTCGCGCGACGAAGTCGTTCAGGTCATCACGCGGCCGATCCCGAAACGGCTGGCGACACTGAGTGTGGTGCTGGCGATCGTCGGATTCGCGATCTTCGTCATCGGCGCGTTCACGGGCAATGCACGCGCGTGGCAAGCCTTCCACGTGAACTGGCTCTTCTTCACGACCTTCTCGTCCGCCGGCGTCGCGATATCCGCATCACAGCGCATAACGACGGCGCGCTGGTCCAGACCGACGATCCGGTTCATCGAAGGCTACGTCGCGTGGTTGCCCATCGCGTTCGTGCTGCTGCTGCTTATCGTGTTCGTCGGCAAGCGGTCGATCTTCCCGTGGGCTGTTTCGCCGCCGACGATCCATGAGAAGGCCGTTTGGCTCAACCCGATTTTCTTCGACCTTCGCGTGATCATCACGTTCGGCCTGATCACGTTCCTGAGCCTCTGGTTCGTATATCGCGCGGTCAGACTCGACGTAGGCGTCACGCCAGAATGGGGCGCCAACTGGGCGAAGGGGATCCGGGATCGGATGCGATCCGGCTTCGGTGAAGAACGCCGCGAGCTGCACTCGACGCACTCCAGCCTCGGCAAGCTCGCCGTCTTCCTGTGCCTGGTGTTCGGCTACGGATGGGTTGTGCTGTCCTGGGACCTGTCGATGTCGATGGACGTCCACTTTCAGAGCACGATGTATGGGTGGCAGGTATTCATGGGCGGCTGGGTCGTCGCGCTCATGGTCCACTCCATGATCGTGCGCCTGTGGCGCAACTCGCTTGGCGCGGAGGAGCTGATCCAGGAGCGGCACCTGCACGACATCGGGAAGCTGTGCTTCGCGTTCACGTGCTTCTGGGGCTACATCACGTTCGGCCAGTACCTTGTGATCTGGTACGGCAACATGCCGGAGGAAACGCACTACTTCTTCCTGCGCATGAGCCGTCCGTGGGCCGGACTCACGGTGGCTGTCGGCGTGCTGATGTTCGTGGTGCCGTTCTTCGGACTCATGGGGAAGTACCCGAAGGTCTGGGCCCCCACGATGACGCTCTTCGCGCTCGCGTCAACGATCGGTCTATGGCTGCAGCGCTACGTCGAAATCTACCCGTCGGCATATCCGGGTTCGCCCGAGGCCGCCGCCGGGGCAGAGGCAGCGGCGGCAGCGATCCCGCTGCCGTTCGGCCTGTACGAGATCGGCGTCACGTTAGGCTTCTTGGGCTTGTGGGGAGTCTCCTACCTGGCCTTCATGAACGCCTTCCCGCGCATGCGGGTGTTCATGCTGACGTCGAAGTACCGTGACGAGATCCAGGTGCCCTGCGACCCGAAGACGATGGAGCCGTTGCCGGCACACGAGTAACGGCCGGGAGACGGGAGACGGAGAACCCTCGGGATGCCATTTTCACGCAGAGTGTGGCATCCCGAGGGTTCTCGCTTTTATGCGTCTCCCGTGTCCCGTCTCCCGTCTCCCGGTCAGACTCCCGCGAGTTGCTGTAGCGCTTTGAGCGGCGCCGCACCCGTTAGCCGATTTTCTTCCTTGCCTGCTCTGAACAGGATCGTGGTGGGAATTCCGCGAATGTCGTAGGACTGCGCCGTTCGCGGCGCCCGATCCGTGTCGAGCTTCGCCACCAGCAACTTGCCCTGGTTCTCCGCGGCCAGCTGATCCACCGACGGCGCCATGATCTTGCACGGCCCACACCAGTCGGCGTAGAAGTCGACCAGGACCGGGATCTCGCTTTCGGTGACCGTGCGCGCGAACGTGTCATCGTTGAGCGCGATCGGCCGATCGATGAGCATCGGCTTGCCACACTTGCCGCACTTCGGGCGATCACTCGCCCGCTCGGCCACCACGCGGTTCCACGTCTCGCAGAATTGGCACCGCACCGTGATGCGGTGTGCGGTCTCCGGGGTTGCTGCGTCTCCTCGTTCTGTGACAGTCATCGGCTCCCTCGCCCATTGGTGCGTGCATATATTTAGCCCCGCTCGTTGACGGCGATAGCGGGGCGTTAGCTCAGCTGGGAGAGCGCCGCATTTGCAATGCGGAGGTCACCGGTTCGATCCCGGTACGCTCCATCCGCTCCTCGCCAACCTTCGGCCGCATACCACGCGCGCTCGCGACACTATTGTCGCGAGCGCGTTCGTGCGATGGTGCGGCGGAATGCCTCTGCCGCGATCGTTCATTTCTGGCCTTTGGTCTCGTTGCTCGATCCGGCGGTTTCTCCCTCTGCCTCGTTCGCGCCCTGGCGCCCGCGAGTCGAGCTCGATTTTGAGGGCGTACCCGCAATCGCCGGCTGATTCCCTGAATTCCGAATCTCGATTTTCCGCGGCTGTGCCAGGGCCGCTTTCGGAATGCGGACAGTCAGGAGACCGTCGGCAAAATCGGCTTCGATCCGCTGTTCGTCCACGCCCGTGGGCAACTGGAACGATCGCGTAAAGCTCCCGTAGCTCCGCTCCACCACGTGGTAGCGTCCCTCCGATCCCTCGGTGGACCCACTCTCTTTCTCTCCCCGGATCGTCAACACGCCATTCTCCGCGACAACCTCGACGTTGCTCGGCTTGATTCCCGGCAGCTCTACCTCGAGCGCGATCTCCTTGTTGTCCTCGCGAATATCGACCGCTGGCGCCCAGCCGCTACGCCTCGAGTCGCCGCCAAATGTGTCCTCGAACAGCCGGTCGATCTCTCGGCGCAGGCCGAAGACGGGGCCGGTGAGCGAGCCGCGATTCACCATGGCAAACCTCCTTCCAGTCAACGTGAAGCATTTGTCGATCAACGTGAGGTCGATGTCGCAACCTCCGTTCCCACCGGCGCTTGCCGAGCCGAACCGTCGATGATTCGAGGGGCTGTGTGAGCGCCATCACGACTCGCAATGCGTGACGTCCGGTCATCATCGCCGGTCATCTTGTCCGAGGGGGCGCCACGGTCGAGGCCGGCGGCGCGATCCCGTCCAACTTTCGAGGACCTGTGGGCCCACCTGCGATTTCCACCGCCAACGCCGAAGTGGTCGCAGCACCGCGCGCTCTCGCGGGAATCGCCGCCGTCGCGGCTCGACTCGCCGCGCGCGAGCCCGAGCACGACCAGCTCGTTGCCGTGGTCGATGCCGCACGCGCCGCCATCAACGCTGATGAGTGTGTGCTCTGGTCCTTCAGCCCGGGCGGCCTCGAGAAGCTCGCCGCCTCAGGCCACCAGGGAACGAAACCCGACGAGGTGAGCGCGCTGCTCGCCGCCGACCTCGCCGAGGCGAACGGGATCATCGTTAGGCCGCTCCTGACGGATGAGCCCCAGCCGCTCGGCGCTATCTCGTTCCGCCGCTCCAGCGCCCTCAGTGCCGAAGACCAGCTCGTCCTGCGCGTGATCGCGGACATGCTCGTGCCTTGGCTCGCCCATGCCGAGCGGGCGCGCCAGCTCGAGGTCGAGGTCGCGCTCCGCACGCGACAGAACGATGAGCAGCGCCGTTTCATCGAGCGGATCATCGACTCACTGCCCGTCGGGCTATACGTCGTCGACCGCGAATACCGCGTGCAGGCGTGGAATCGAAAGCGCGAGACCGGCATGCAGGGCGTGTCCCGCGAGGAAGCGATCGGGAAAAGCATCTTCGAGATCCTGCACCGCCAGCCGGCGGAGAGCCTTCGGAAAGAGTTCGACGAGGTCTTCCGAACCGGGCGAATCCAGACCGTTCACATGGAGTCGACGGCGAGCGGCGATGCGCGGACGTTCCGCATCTCCAAGATCCCGATGCGTCTCACCGACGCGGGAATTACCCACGTGATCGCGATCGGCGAAGACGTGACCGAGTGGAGAGAGGCGCAGGAACGGTTCGCCCAGGCCGAAAAGCTTGCCGCGATCGGGCAGCTCGCCGCGGGCGTCATGCACGAGATCAACAATCCGCTCGCCACCATCGCAGCCTGCGCCGAGAGCCTGACGATGCGTCTCGAGGACATGCGCGGCGATGGCGTTCGAACGCCGCGCGACGCCAACGAGTACCTCGGGATCATCGACGGAGAAGTCCATCGCTGCAAGCGGATCATCGATGGCCTCCTCGACTTCAGTCGGCCAAAGCCCGTCACGAAATCGAGCACGGAGATCAACGAGGTCGTCGAGCACACGCTGTTCCTCGTCAAGCATCACGCGCGATTCAAGAAGATGCGCGTCGAGACGGCGCTCGCCGACAAGCTCGAGCACGTGACGGCAAACCGCGAACAACTCGTCCAGGTCTTCATGGCGCTGCTGATCAACGCCGTGGACGCGATGGACGAACGGGGAACGATCACCATCAAAACCCGCCACGGGCGCGGCGCACGCGAGGCCGTCGTCGCCGAGGTGATCGACGAGGGTGTAGGCATCCCCCGCGCCGATACGTCGAAGATTTTCGAGCCGTTCTTCACCACCAAAGCGCCCGGACGCGGCACCGGTCTCGGGCTCTCGATCTGTTATGGAATCATCGCTGACCACGGTGGACGCATCGAAGTCGATAGCACGCCGGGAGCGGGCAGCACGTTCAGAATTCTCTTGCCGGCCGAGGAGGCCTCGTTATGACCGCGCCCACGGTAGGGCCGCGCATCAAAGTCCTGATCGCCGAGGACGAGGAGCACCTCGGCGCGATTCTCGAGCAGTTCCTGCTCGGACGCGGCTATCAGGTCACGGTGACACGCGACGGAAAAGCGGCGTTGGCGGCGCTTCGCAGCGAAGCCTACGACGTCGCATTGCTGGACATCGTCATGCCCGAGATGGATGGGTTGGAAGTCCTGCGCACCATCCGCGAGGACGCCGCGCACCCGGAAGTCATCATCATCACCGGCAACGGGACGATCGAAACCGCGATCACCGCCATCCGGCTCGGGGCGTACGACTACCTCTCGAAGCCGTACCGCATGGCGGAGATCGACGTCCTCGTTAGGCGTGCCTGGGAGCGGCGTCAGCTCGCGCGCGAGAACGCCCTCCTGCACAACCGCCTGTCCCGCGTCGACGGGGTGCCCGAGGTCATGACGCAGTACGCCCCAATGCAGGCGGTGCTGCAGCTCGTGAGTCGCGTTGCGAAGAGCGATTCGCCGATCCTCATCTCCGGCGAGTCCGGGACGGGGAAGGAGCTGATCGCGCGCGCGCTGCACCGACTCTCCGAGCGCGGCGCCGGCGCACTCGTGGACATCAATTGTGAGGCGATCGCCGATGGGCTGATCGAGACCGAGCTGTTTGGCTACGAGAAGGGCGCGTTCGCTGGCGCCGAAACGCGGAAGGTCGGCTTGTTCGAGCTGGCTGGCGGCGGCACGCTGTTCATGGACGAAATCGGTGGCCTCGAGCCGAAAGTGCAGGGGAAGCTGCTGCGGGCGCTGGAGCAGGGTTCGTTTTTCCGTGTCGGCGGCACGCAGAAGGTCGAGGTGAATGCTCGCATTGTCACCGCGACGAACAAGGACCTCGCGGTCGCCGTGAGCGAAGGCCGCTTCCGCAGCGATCTCTTCTACCGCATCAACACGATCAGCATCGTGCTGCCACCACTGCGCGAGCGTGCCGTCGACATCCCGCTGCTCGCGAACGCGTTCCTCACGCAGTTCGGTGGGGCGCATCCACCGAAATTGTCGGATGAGGCGATGCGCGCGCTGCAGGACTACCGGTGGCCAGGGAACGTGCGTGAGCTGCGCAACGTGATGGAGCGCGCGGTGCTCCTCGCCAACGGCGGCGTCATTCAGGCGCGAGAGCTTCCGCTGCACGACGCCCACGCGCCGGCGCGAGGCGGCGCCAACGGTGAAGTCGTTTCGCTGGCAGAGGTCGAGCGACGCCACATCGAGAGCGTTCTCTCGCGGACGAACTGGCACCAGGGCCGTGCCGCGACCGTGCTCGGCATATCCTCCAAGACGCTCTACCGGAAGATTCGCGAGTACGGGTTTCACCGTCCTCGGGCGGCGAACGGATAGTTCGCGGATGCCTGCCTAACGTCTAGGCCGCTGGCGCGTCACCCACGTTGCCCTCGACGCCGGTATCCACTGCGGTACCAGTCGGGGGCAATTTTCGCATCCGGGCCAGGCGCCCCCCATTACGGTACCCGGATACGGGCCGTAGACTTCCCGCGCTACCCCACGTCATGCCTCTACATCGACTTTCTTTCGCCCCGTTTCGGGCTACTGTCTGGAATGAAAGTATTGGTCATCGAGGACGATCCCACCGTCGGCAATTTCGTTCGGCGAGGATTGGAGGAGCAGCGCTGGGGCGTACAACTGGTCGCGGATGGTGAGGAAGGAGAGCGGCTCGCCACGTCGGACGCATACGATGTCGTGATCCTCGACATGCGACTGCCCGGCAAGTCGGGAATGGATGTCCTGAATTCCCTGCGCGCGCGCGGCTTCGAGCGTCCTGTCCTCGTGCTGACTGCGCAGGACGCCGTCGACGCGAAGGTGAATGCGCTCAGGGCCGGCGCCGACGACTACGTCACCAAGCCGTTTGCCTTCGAGGAGCTGCTCGCCCGCGTCGAGGCTCTCGCTCGACGCCCGCGCGCCATGGCATCGCCCATGCTCCACGTCGTCGACCTGGAGCTGAATCGCGATACGCGCGAGGTCCGGCGCACTGGAGAGCTGATCGAGCTCACGCCAAAAGAATACGCCGTCCTCGAGTACCTGATGCGTCATCAGGGGCGCGTCATGAGCCGGACGTTGATCACCGAGTATGCTTGGGGGTATCACTTCGATCCCGGGACGAACATCGTCGACGTCGTGATCAACCACTTGCGCAAGAAGATCGACGCCAAGCACGACCGAAAGCTGATCACGACGGTCCGGGGAGTCGGGTACGTAGTCAAAGGGTGACGCATGGCGACAATTCGCGCGAAGCTCACCGTCGCATACGCGGGTGCGCTGCTCGGAAGCGTCGCG
>JAJKIV010000215.1 GCA_021154285.1 Gemmatimonas sp.
AGCGACTCGGGCGCCGTGTCGAACGTCCGGCTCCACAGCACGCCGTCATCGTTGGCGCGCACGAGCTCCGCCGTGACATGAAGCCGGCCGCTCGATCGACTCAACGCGCCTTGCAGCACCGCGGCGGCGGCGAGGCGTTTGCCAACGTCGCCCGCGCCCCGGCCTTTGAGCTGCCGCGATGAGCCACGTGCTTTGACCGTCAGGCCCGGGATCGCGTTCAGGGCGTCGCGAAGCTGGTCGCTGATTCCATCTTCGAGGTAATCGAACGACGTATCCTTGCTCGTGTTCTCGAACGGCAACACGGCGATCGACCGAAGCGGCCCGGCATTGGCTGTGGGTACGTGACGAGAGAACCATGACAGCCCGATCGCCGCGGCGACGACGGCAGCGACCGCGCCCGCCACGATGCCCACGCGCCGCGCCGAGCGCGCGACGTTAGGCGGTGTCGGTGAACCTGCTCCCGTGCTGACGCCGTCCAGCGAGCGCACGACGTCCTCCGCGCTCTGCGATCGCGCGGCTGGGTCCTTCGCCAACAGACGCATGACGACATCCGCAAGCGCTGCCGACACGTCTGCGCGGCGCTCCGTCAACGGCGCGGGCGTCTCGGTGAGATGTGCCGCGGCAACCGCCACCGCTGTCCGACCCGCGAACGGGTGTGCGCCGGCGAGCATCTCGTACGCGATGACACCGAGCGCGTAGAGATCGGCCCGGTGATCCAGCGCTGCGTCGCCGATCGCTTGCTCGGGCGCCATGTAGGCCGGCGTGCCGACCGCTACACCGGTGGCGGTGAGGCTCGCGTTAGGCGACCCGAGGGTCTGCGTGGCGGCGGCGAGCGCCTTGGCAATACCGAAGTCGGCGACCACAGCGTGCCCACCCGACAGCAGGATGTTCTCCGGTTTGAGGTCGCGGTGCACGACGCCGTGCCCGTGCGCGTAGCCGAGCGTGTCGGCGAGCTCGCGGACGAGCCGCGTCACGTCTGCCAGCGGAAGCGCCTTCTCCCGGGCGAGGCGCGCGCGGAGGGTCTCCCCCTCGACGAAGGGCATCACGTAGTAGGGGAGCCCGTCGGCCTCGCCGGAGTCGAAGAGTGGCAGGATGTGTGGGTGCTGGAGCTCCGCGGTGAGGTGGATCTCGCGCAGGAACCGCCCGGCGCCGAGCCCGGCGGCGAGCTCCGCGTGCACGACCTTCACAGCCACGCGGCGGCGGTGGCGCAGGTCGCGCGCGAGGTAAACCGTAGCCATGCCGCCGCGCCCGAGCTCGCGCTCGACCTCGTACGCATCGCCCAGCGCGTTCCGCAGCCTCCCGAGGGTCGCCGCCTCTACGTTCGACGACGTGGATGTCGGCTCGGTGGGAAACAGGGCGGCGGCCCGTTCCGCCGCGGGCCGGACAAGGAAGTCGCCCGCGGATTCGGCACGCTCGCACGCGGCGAGCCACCGCGCAGCGTCGGCGCGGACCGCCGCATCTCCGCCGGCGCGCTCGAGAAACGCGGCGCGCGCCGAGGCAGGCAACTCGAGCGCGGCGTCGACCATCGCGCGGACTGCGCGCCAGCGCTCCGACCCGTCACCCGCGCCGGAGTCGGGCGTCGCGATGCCGGCCGCGGCTCGTGGGAGGTCGGAGGCCGGTGGGTCGCCGTTAAGCATCGCGCAGTTCCTGGTACAGCCATCCCTTCGCCAGCGCCCATTCGCGCTCGACGCTACGCAAGGAGCTGCCGAGCGCTTCCGCGGTCTCCGCCGCGGAGAGCCCGCCGTAGACGCGGCACTCGACTATCTGTGCGAGTCGCTCGTCGGATCGTGCGAGCCGGTCGAGCGCCTCGTCGAGCGCAAGCAGCTCGGCAGCGCGCTCCGCGGCGACGAGCACGCCGGCGGCGTCAGCCTCCTCGAGCGCGACGCGGCCCGCAGCGGGGCCGCCGCGCCGCGCGGCACGGTGACGGCGCGCGTAGTCGGTGAGCACGCGGCGCATCACGCGCGCGGCGAGAGCGAAGAAGTGCGCACGGTCGGCCCAGGCTTCATCCCGCTGACCCGCCAACCGGAGATACGCCTCGTGGACGACGGCGGTGGTCGACAGCGTGTGGCCGCCACGCTCGGCGCCGAGCTGCCGGTGCGCGATGCGGCGAAGCTCGCCGTATACCAAGGGCAGCAGACGGTCCATTGCGTCCGGCGCGCCGCCGCGCAGCGCCGCGAGCGCTGCGGCGATCTCCTGGTCCTCGTCCTGGGGTCGCGCCTGGTATTGCGGCTCGGTGGGCATGGACGCTCGCGGTGCAGACGTGGCGGGTTCTGCGCCCGGTTCGCGCGTCTGCTCGTGCGGCAACACGCCGCTGAACCGACACGAGCCGAAAGTAGGCCACGACACCGCGCCGGGCAACACGCCGGCCCGTGACGTCAAGCGCCTGCCACCACTTCACCAGAGGAAGGTCCTATGACCGGGCGCGCTCGCAGCAGACGGCTAGCTCTCACGGCACTCGCCGCCACAACCGTAATGAGCACAATGACCGCGTGTGCCGACGCACCGGATGCAAGTCCGTTGGAGCCCCGCACCTCCACAGAATCGATGGCTGGCTCCGCTCCGGGCGACATCCCCGCTTACGAAATCACCGATCTCCCCACGCTCGGTGGGTTTTTCAGCGTCGCGCTCGGCGTGAATGACGCCGGCCACGTCGGCGGAAGCTCGAACACCACCGAGGAGATCGCGCGTGCCTTCCTCTGGACGGGCGGGCCGCTAAGGGACATCGGCTCTTTGGGTGGGAACATCCTCGCCATCGGGCCGAACAACCGCGATGAGATGGCAGCACTCGCCGAACTGCCCGGTGCCGATCCGGACAACCAGGATCTCTGCGGCTTCGGCACGCACCGCATCTGTGTGGCCGCCTATTGGCGGCACGGTGAGTGGACGCGGCTGCAGGAACTGCCGGGGCCGCACGGTCTCAATTCATTGGCGGTCAACCTCAACGATCGCGGCCAGGCGGTCGGCCTCGCGGAAATCGGCGTGCGAGACCCGAGCTGCGCCGTAGCGACGCCCTTCCAGATGCATGAATTCGTGCCCGTCGTCTGGGGGCCGATGCCTAACGATGTTCAGGTCCTCCCGCTGTTGCAAGGCGACGAAGTCGGCTTCGCCTACGGCATCAACGACCACGATGAAGTCGTGGGGTCGACGGGTTCCTGCGCGACGACATCGGTCGTCGGTTCGGGGGTTCTGGCAGGACCGCACGCCGTGCTCTGGAACCACGGCGTCGCGATCCCGCTTGACGCGCGGGGCAGCACCAACACGATCAGCACCGCGTATTCCATCAACAACCGGGGTGAGGTGGTCGGGGTGTCGGGCGCGACTGCGCTCCACGGCTTCCTGTGGACCCGGCACGACGGAATGCAGAGCCTTGGTGCCGTCGAAGGTGACGCCGGCAGCATCGCCAACTGGATCAACAACCGGGGGCAGGTGGTCGGTGCCTCCTGCCCCGAGACGCCGCTGTGTAAGCCTGGTGCCGACGCGCCGTCCCGTGCCTTTCTGAGCCAGCACGGCGTGATGATGGACCTGAACGCCCTCGTCGTGGGGGAACCCACGATGTATCTGCTCAACGCCCTCGCGATGAACGACGCGGGCCAGATCGTGGGCATCGGCCTCACGGACGATTTCGAGTTGCACGCCTTCCTCGCGACGCCGGTCTCCGGTCTCGGGCACGGCCAGGTGTCGGCAAGCCGAGTTGCGCCGCGGCCGAAGGGGCTCGCGTTAGGCTCCCGCTCCCGTTAGGCCCCCGGGCGCCCGCGGCCGCCGCGACATCCAGAAGCCACAGATTTCTCATGCGTCGTCAATCGCGACGAGCACGTCGATACCGTACCGGTCGGCCAACGCTGCACCGAGTCGCTCGACGGTGTCGCTCATCGGTTCGCCTCGTCGACCGCCCGTTTCATCCGGTTGACGAAATCCGGAATGAAGCGGAGAAATCGCGTGTCCGTCTGGGAAAGACTCTGCGAGTAGATGATCCCACCATCCCGCGACGGCCGATTCGACCAGCCAGGCGTATCGAGAAACCGAATGTCGCGCGCCCAGAGTGTCGGCGCGCCCACCGGCTCACCGCTCGCAGGGTCGATCCGCACCTTGTACCACGTCACGCTCGACCGGTACAGGAGCTCGGTGGACGAGAGCCAGATCGGCTCGACGGCCCCCGTCGCGACCTGCTGTCGCTTCGCACCCGGCGGGTACTCCGCAACGAAAATTTGATTCGTGGCCGCGTTCTGCCAGGCGAAGTGCCTCCGGTCGGGCGAGACCGTCGTGAAGAACGCGTCGGAGAAGAGCGTGTCGATCCTGGCTGGCTTGGCCGAGATGTCGATTCGGTAGACGCCCGGGGTGCGCACGTCCCGCGCGAGGATCGTTCGGTCGGCGAAGAAATCCAGCGCGTCGGGGATCGACGGCCCGTTATCCGAGCTCATGAGCGTGTCGGGTGCGCCCGCCGCGTTAGGCGTGCCGGACAGGAGCGCCGCGCGAGTGCCATCCTGCGCGCGCACGACGACGCGGTCGCCGCTCGGGCTCCAGAGCGGCATGTTGACCCGCGATCCCTTGAGCCAGGTCTGGCGCCGCCCGGTGCGCAGGTCGTAGAACCGCAGCTCTTCGCCGCCGGGGATCCCGACGACCGCGGCCAATTGTCGGCGGTCGGGACTGAGGTCGAAGCGCAGGAACGGCGCGTGCTCGATCGGCAGTGGGACCGCGGTCGCATTCTCGTGCAGCACGACGAGCTGCGCGTCCGCACCGCGCGCCGCCGGCGCGAACGCGAGCAGCCCGCTCGGGGAAAGGTCCAGCTGAACGGCACCAATCGCGTCACGACTGATTCCGGTTGCCAGTGTGACCGAGCGGCCAATGGTCCGTGTCCGCCGATCGTACGGCGCCGCGCGGAGCTCCCCGTCGAGGGAGACGTACATCAGGT
This sequence comes from Gemmatimonas sp., assembly GCA_021154285.1. Taxonomy (GTDB): domain Bacteria; phylum Gemmatimonadota; class Gemmatimonadetes; order Gemmatimonadales; family Gemmatimonadaceae; genus JAJKIV01. The sequence continues at coordinate 4,910 of JAJKIV010000215.1, forward strand.
ATGCGCCATCGATGAGCCGGAACGCCGCGCCCGCAACGCCGCCGCCCGGCGATCCGTCGGCGCCGCGAGTCCGGACCGGCTGCATTGCCGACGACGCGGGGTCGAGTATCGTGGCGGTCTCGTAGTAACCGCAGAGCAATCGACGGTCTTCGGGAAGCCATTGACCGAACGTACAGCGGCCGCCGTTCACGAACGATCGCTGGTCGACCACGCCGACCTCCGGATCGATCCACTTGATCGCGTACCCGTCGCCGCCGAGCATCAGGAGGCGGGTTGGCGAAACCCACTCCAGCGTTGCGGGTGCGTCACCATCCAGCAGCCGGCGCGGCTCGCCGCCCGCGATCGGCACGACGAACGCGCCGGTACCGGCGACGAACGCGATACGGCGCCCGTCGGGCGAGATGCGGGGTGCCGCCCCGTCCCCGGTGCCCGGGATCGCACGCGCGGCGCCGTCCACGAGGCTCCTGTACCAGAGCATGGTCGAGTCGCCGCGCTGCGCCGCGTACACGACGAAGTCGCCGCCAGGCGAGACGGAGACATGATTGATCGAGGTGCCGAAGCCTGTCGCCGCGACCGCTCTGACTCGCGAGAGCGGCGCGCTGTCCGGGAGGACGGCATCGAAGACGCCTACGGGCGAGCCTGAGACGGCGTTCCCGCGCGTCGCGACGGCCCATGCCGCGACCCCGAGCGCCGCCGCAGTCGTTAGGCCGAGCCCGGCGACCAGCATGTTCGTGCGGCGGGCGGCGGTGCGCGGGTTCGGCGTCACGGCCGCGCCGCGAGCCGACGCCGCTGCGTCGGCCTTGAGCGCCGCCGCAAACTCGGCCGCACTCGGGAACCGGTCCGCCGGGAGTTTCGCGAGCGCCGTGAGGACGGCACTTTCGACGCCGGGTGGGACGGTGTCGCGCACCGCCGTCAGCGCCATCGGGCGCTCCGTCAGCACCTTGGCCACGATGGACTGTATGGTCGGCCCGGAGAACGGCGGCTCCCCGACCAACATCTCGTACGTCACGGCGCCTAACGCATAGATGTCACTGCGCGCGTCGATGGCCTTGTCTCCCATTGCCTGTTCGGGCGACATGTACTGCGGGGTTCCCAACGAAAGTCCCGTTTGCGTCATCCGCTGCCCACCCGCCTGCTGCACGGCGAGCGCGATGCCGAAGTCCGCCACGAGCGCATGACCGCCCTGCAGCAGGACATTCTCCGGTTTGACGTCGCGATGGATCACGCCGCGACCGTGCGCGTACGAGAGCGCATCGGCCACCTCCGTGGCGAGTCGCACCGCTTCCGCGATTGGCAGTTGTCGCTCGCGCTCGAGTCGCGTGCGCAGCGTCTCGCCGTCCACGAACGGCATGACGTAGTAGAGCTGCCCGGCCGCTTCGCCCGAATCGAACAGCGGAAGAATGTGTGGATGCTGAAGTGACGCCGTGAGCTCGATCTCCTTGAGGAATCGCTCGGGGCCCAGCACGGCCGAGAGCTCTGGGTGCAGCACCTTCAGCGCGACCTTCCGGTGGTGCCTAACGTCCTCGGCAAGGTATACCGTCGCCATGCCGCCGGTCCCGAGTTCCCGCTCGACGCGGTAGCGCTCGGCGAGCACGCCGTTCAGCGCCCGAGTCACGTCGCTCACTGGCGCCACTCCTTCGGTAACCCCATACGCTCCAAGAGTCGCTGATACCGGGGCTCGTGGCGCCTCGGACGGAGCGACGGAATCGCGTTGAGAAACCAGATCGTATCGGGATCCTTCACGTCGATCGCGCGCTCGAACGTCGCGTACATCGAGTCGCTCGCCCCGAGTGCCGCGAAAACCAGCGCACGCTGAGCGGGTCGCCGCTTGTCGTCCATCGCTTGGAGCACGCGTCGCGCTCCCGCGGCGTCACCCGACTTCGCCTTGACGTATCCATCGATCACCTGCGCGAAGGGTCCTTTCCCCAATGCGATTGTTTGCGCGGCTTCTCGACGTGCCGCGGCGAAGTTGCCTCCATCGGCGTCGATCATTGCCAGGATGAAGTACGGCTCGTTGAACGCGCTATCGAGTCGAATGGCCTGCTGCGCATACGCTCGCGCCCCCGCGCTGTCTGCAGCGGCCCACCGATTCCAACCCATGTCGCTGTGCCACTGGGGCGTCGTGGGCTCGAGCTCGATGATATGCTTGCCGATGATGGACGCCTTCTCGAACTGGCCCGTCTCCCAGGGGAAATACACGGCGAAGGCCTGCGCAATCGTGGTCGGATTGCGATCCATGCCGCGCGTGATCTCCTCATCCGCCTTGGCGAAGTCCCAGTCGAGCAGAAAGCGCATCATGCCGTGCGCGATCAGCGCGTCGCCGAGCTGATCGTCGATGGCCAGCGCTCGCGATGATGCGCGCTCGATAGCGGCCCGCGCGGAATCCGGCGGCACGGCGTAATAGAAGATCGCGTACGCGTGGGCCAATGCGTACGTGCCCCAGGCAGGCGCGAACGTCGAGTCCACCGCGATCGAGCGCGCCAGATACCCGATGGCGCGCTGGATCGACTCGGGCGTCCGCTGGTTGATCTCCGCCTGCCCCAACAGGTACTGCGCGTACGCCTGCGGGTTGACCGGCTGCGCGCTGCCTAACGACTTCTCCTGTTCCGGCGTGAGCCGCGCTCGAATCCCCCGGGCGATCTCGAGCGCGACCTCGTGCTCGAGCGTGACGACGTCGGGTGCCGGCCGAGAGAATGTGCGCGCCCACAGACTCTTGCCGGACTTCGGATCGGTGAGCTCAGCGGCGATCTGCACGACGTCGCCGGCCTTGAGCACCGACCCGGTGACCAGCGCATCCACGCCGAGCTCACGCGCGATCTCGGCCGCCGGCTTCGACGTGTTGCGATAGCCCGCCACAGCACGGTGACCCAGTGTCCACACGCCGGCGTCGGTCAGCACGCCGATCAACTCGCGGGTCATGCCGTCGGCGAAGAACATCTGGCTGGTGTCGCCGGTCTGGTTCTCCATCGGTAGCACCGCGATGCGTTCGATCTTCGGTGCAGCCCCGAACCGTAGTGATCTGACGCCGAGCCAGCCTAACGCGATGACCGCCGCGCCCGCGGCGGCCATCAAGGTAAGCTTCGCGGACGACCGCGGCCCACGCGATGCCACCTTCTGGACCGGCTGCGTAACAACGGCCGGACCAAGGGCCTGTACGAACTGCGCGGCCGGATTGAACCGGTCCGCAGGATTCTTCGCGAGCGTCCGCGCGAGTGCGCCCGCGACCTCGGCCGGCACCGTCGGACGCAGGTTCGTGATCGGGGCCGCCTCGGTGACGAGGTGTTGCCGAACCACGCTCTCGACCGTTGGGCCCGTAAACGGCGGCTGGCCGCCGAGCATCTCGTACAGCACGCAGCCGAGGCTGTACAGATCGCTCCGGCCGTCGATGTCACGCTCACAGGCGGCCTGCTCGGGGCTCATGTAGGTCGGCGTACCGACCGACATGCCGGTCTCGGTGATGCGCTCGCTGCCCAACGTGCCCAGAGCCCGGGCGATCCCGAAGTCACTCACCACGGCGTGACCGCGCTCGAGCATGATGTTCTCGGGCTTGATATCGCGGTGCACGACGCCGGAGGCATGCGCGTAGCCGAGCGCGTCGGCGACTTCGCGGGCGATGGTGAGGGCTTCGTCGATGGGGAGCTGCTTGTCACGGTCGAGCCGATCGCGAAGCGAGCCGCCGTCGATGAACGGCATCACGTAGTAGACGACGCCCGCGGCCGTCCCGCTGTCGTACAGCGGCAGGATGTGCGGGTGCCGCAGGTTCGCCGTCGTCGCGATCTCGCGCAGGAATCGCTCGGTACCTAACGACTGAGCGATCTCCGGATGCATGACCTTGATGGCGACGTCGCGGTCGTGCTTGATGTCGTGGGCCAGGAAGACGGTGGCCATGCCCCCCGCGCCGAGCTCGCGCTCGATGCGGTAGCGGTCGGCAAACGCCGCTCGGATCTCGGCCGTCAGGTTGAACATCATCGCGGAGGCACGTCGGCGCCGCACATACGGTCGATCGTCATCGCGTCGCCATCCGCTGCCCCAACTCGGTCAGGAAGTTCTCGACCAACACCAGCGAGCTCGGTTCCTTTCCTGTCGCCGAACCAACGCGCAACATCAGGAAGCGCTGCCCATCCGGCGTGACGTCATAGGCCCCAGACCAGGGCGACACGAAGTAGCCGTCGGCGGAGAAGAGTCGCTCCTTGGACTGGATCCCGAACGTTGGACTGGTCGTCACGTGGGCTGCTTGCATCTCGCCCGCTGCATCGAGGTAAAACAACTCGTTGCTGCGTGCACTCCAGTGCGGCGACGATCCACCGTCGGTCGAGACCTGCCATTTGGCCGCCTGCACATCGGGGAACGGCCTAACGAATACCTCGAACCGCCCCGTCTCGTCCGATGCGTACGCCAGCCACTTGCCGTCGGGAGAGAGCGATGGGCTTCGCTCGCGAAAAGACGTTGCCAGGAGCGGCTTGGGCGTGCTGTCCACCCCCAACCTCATGGCGAGGATGTCGCAACAGGCGGTTGTGCTCGCGGATCTGGGCGCGAGGACGTCCGCTGAGCGGAGCATCACCAACCACTTTCCGTCCCGAGACTCGAATCCTTCGCCCAATCCGTGCGGATCTGACGCGACCTTCTGCGCGGGAGCACTGCCGTCGGCGCGCTCACGATAGAGGGCGAATGAGCCGCCGCGGTTGGACAGGAAGAAAACGTCGCGCCCGTCGTGCGACCAGCTCGGGCGCAGATTGTTGGTCCCCTCGTATGTGAGGCGCGAGAGCGGCCCGCCGCCCAAGCGCTTGACCCAGATGTCCGGGACGCTGGTGTTGGACTTGCCGTTGATGAACTCGACGGCCACCTGCGATCCGTCCGGAGAGAGTGCGACTGAATACGCCAGGCCGTCGGGCCACTGCGCGTCCATCACCGTGGGCACGCCGGCGCGCGTGAGCCACGTGGGCTCGGCGATCGTGGACTGTGAGTCAGTCGTATAGAGCAGTGATCCCGTCGACGACAGCGCGATGTCGACGACGCCGAACGCGCCGACGCCGATTCCGCGCCAGAGCAGCACGGGCGACCCGGTCATCTCCAGTCGGTCGAGGTCGAACCGCGAGGCCATGAGCGAACCGTCGGCCGTCACGTACAGCAGATACCCAGAGGGGGAGTATCGTGCCACCAACGCCTGCACCACTGATTTTGTCTTCCTGGTTCGAACGTCCATGGCCATGATGCGGAAGTCACCGGCAGCGTTGCCGATGTGCCTGACGCGAAACAGGATCCCGGCATTCTTCGGAAGGATCTCGGGCCAGGCGACGCCGACCTCGCGCTGCAGCGTGTCGAGCGCGTACACCACTTCCCGTCCCGTGCCATCGGGCCTAACGCGCGAGAGCGTGGTGAGCCCGTCGAAGTAGATGAAGCCGTCTTCGCCCCACGCCGCGCCGCCGCCAGAAACGGAATCACCGCCAGCCACGCGCGTCGAGCCACCGCCGGAGGGAGCGACCAGTCGTATCTCGAACGGATTCAACGTGATGAACCCAATGCGAGCTCCGTCTGGTGAGAAGAACGGGCCCGTGCCCCCGTCGGTGCCCGGGATCGGTGTGGGCTCGAGCGCGTCGAGGGAGCGGCGCCACAGCTGCGTTCCGCCGGTGCCAGGTCCCACATAGACGAACGATCGCCCGTCCGCGGCCCAGGCGAGTCGCGTGCCTCCGGGCGCGGTCAGCGCCTTTGACGGCGGAAGCGCGAGGCTCAAGCGAGAGACCGGTGGCGGTGCCATCGGTTGACGTCCTTTCACGGCCACGGCGATCGCAGCGATCGTGACGACGCCGAGGGTGGCGATTATCGGACCGGCGTAGCGATGCCAACCCTTCGGCACAGCTGCGCTGGCGGACGTCGTCATTCCCGATGTCGTGAACGCCGGATTGCCTAACGCATCGGCAAAGCCCTTCGCCGTTTCGAATCGGTCGGCTGGTAGCTTCTCCAGAGCCTGGGCCAGCGCCGCGGCCACGTTCGGTGGCACGGCCTTTCGGTACCGCGTCACCAATTCGACCGGCTCGGCGATGATCTTCATGATGATCTGCTGCGCCGACCCACCGAGGTGCGGTGGCTGGCCGGCGAGCATCTCGTAGAGCACCGAGGCGAGCGAGTAGATGTCCGAGCGCGCCGAGAGATCTTTCTCCGCGGTGGCCTGCTCGGGGCTCATGTAATGCGGTGTGCCGAGTGAGAGCCCCGTCTCGGTCATCCGGCCGCCGGCGGCTGCGCTCACCGCGAGCGCGATGCCGAAGTCCGCCACCACCGGACGTCCGTCGTGCAGCAGTATGTTCTCGGGCTTGATGTCGCGGTGGATCACACCGTGCCGGTGCGCGTAGTCGAGGGCATCGGCCACCTCGCGCGCGATACGCACCGCCTCGTCCACGCCGAGCTGCGTCTCCCGATCGAGCCGCGCGCGCAGCGTCTCGCCGTCGATGAACGGCATGACGTAGTACAGAAATCCGTCGGCTTCGCCCGAGTCGAACAGTGGCAGGATGTGTGGATGCTGCAGCGCCGCCGTCGTCCTGATCTCGACCACGAACCGCTCGGCGCCTAACACGGCGGCGAGCTCGGGCTTCAAGACCTTCACGGCGACTTTGCGATCGTGCTTCAGATCGTGCGCAAGGTAGACGGTCGCCATGCCGCCCTGACCGAGCTCGCGCTCGATGCGGTAGCGGTCGGCCAGCGCCGACCGGAGGGTCTCGGCCGCCGGGCTCGCCGTCATGACCGCGACGCGTCAGCTCCGCACATGCCGCCGATGATCTGCCACTTGCCGCCGACCTTCATCCATGTGTGCGTGAACTTTCGCCACAGCTCCGTTCGCCCATCTACGCGGCCGTCGGCGTACTTCCAGATCATCGGCGTCTTATAGAACACGACGACGACGCCACCGACGTTCGACGCGCCTTCGCGCGTCAACTTGTAGTCGAACGTGATCTTCCCGTCGCGAATTTCCTGGACCCACCCGGTGATCGTCGATTTCGTGGACGGGTGCTCGGTGTGGCAGGGCCAGCCTCGGAAGCCCGCATTCCAGAGCGTGCGGTACTTCTCGACGTCACCGGCCTTCACGTAGCGCCAGTAT
>JAJKIV010000216.1 GCA_021154285.1 Gemmatimonas sp.
GCGTATCGGATGTCCTGCCCGAGCTCGTCGAGCAGGCGGCTCCGGTACTCATCGCGCGCATCATCCTTGAACCGTTCGAGTCCGCCGAACGCGGCCAGCGCGGCACGACGCGCCTCGGACGGCGAGCGTCCGGCGCGGAGCTGCTGCTGCGTCAACATGTCGAGATGAAAGCGCATCTCGTCATCGAGCCGGCGCTCCATCGTCCCACGCCGCGCGAGCCCGAGCACGCGCATGACGGCATCGCGAATCGTTCGCATTGTCAGCCCTCGCCCATGCGCAACACGAGATCCACCGCCCGCGACATCCGCGCCCAGGTAGCGCGCTCCTCGGCCAGCCGCTTTCGACCAGCCGCCGTCAACTTGTAAAACCGCGCCTGGCGATTGTTTTCCGTGGTTCCCCAGTCCGACGCGATGTGGCCCTGCCGCTCGAGCCGATAGAGCGCGGGATAGAGAGATCCCTGCCCGACCTGGAGTACGCGCTCCGAACCTGTCTCGAGGCGCTCGGTGATTCCCCATCCATGCATGGGCCCGAGCTGCAGGGATTTCAGCACGAGCATGTCGAGCGTTCCCTGCAACACGTCGCCGCGTCCCTTCTCGCCCACGGAGCTCTCCTTTCGAGCGTCGAAGGGAAGATGGGTCATGAGCCGCCGGGCGTCAAGCCATGGTCACATCGCGGCTCGGCGTAACAGCGCGGTCACCAGGTTTGCGACGCGAGCAAGGAGACCGCAGCTTCATGGTCTCGAACCAGCGACACCTCCTCAGACGGGCCTCATGCGTCTCGCATCTCACCGGATCGTGCGCGCGCCTATCGCGGCGCTGCTCGGAACCGTTTCCCTCATTGTACCCCACCAGCTCCGCGGCCAGACACCGCGAGGCAGCGTTCGCGACCCCGGTGTGATCGCGACCGATCAGCGCGTTACGCCAGCTGGCGTGCAAACCGTTTTCGATGGTCGCGTGACCGGTGTGCGGTTCGCCTCCCCGTCAGACCTCTGGGTCGTCGTTCCCGGATCCGCGTTTCACATTGCGTGGGCGAACAACCGCGTGGTCGCGCGCGGTCGATTCGATGGCAGGTCCGGCGTGCAGGGTGTCGCGGTCGATCCGGCGACCGGTCGCGCGCTCGTGAGCTCGGTGGGTGGTCAGCCGAAGCAGACTGCGCAAGCGCCAATGCCCGGGCTTCGGTCGAAACCAAACCCGAACAACATCGCGCAGATCCATGCGTTCGCGCGCGATGCCGCCGGCGACAGCGCGGCGCCCGCGTACTCGTCAGGCGCACTTGGCGACTACATGGCTGGTTCGCCAGCCGTGGCGACCCGCGCGGGGGCGGACGGTCGTCGCGTCGCCGTCGTGCCGCTTACGGCGAACGATGCGCTCGCGGTGATCGAGGCCGAAACGGGGCGATCGGTTCGCCTCATTCCGCTCGGTGTCGCGCCAGTCGCCGCTGTGCTCTCCCCCGACGGTGCGGTCGCGTACGTGTCCAACCTCGGCGGGGCGCAACCCAGGAATGGGGAACGGTCGGCGACCCAATGCTGCGATCCACGCGCGGAGCGCGTGAAGACCGACACGCGCGGCATCGCGGCCGAAGGAACGGTCACTCGCATCGATGTGTCGGCCGGTCGTGTGACCCACACGATCAGGGTTGGCCGCCATCCGACAGCGCTCGCCTGGGATGAACCTAACGCGCGGCTGTATGTCGCCGCCGGCAATGCGGACGCGGTCAGCGTGATCGATACGCGGTCGAACGCGGTAATCGCGACCCTGCCGGTCGCTCCGTTCCGCGAACGGAAGATCGGGTTATCGCCGACCGCGCTCGCGCTCTCGCCGGACCGCGGAACCCTGTACGTCGCTCTCGGCGGCGCGAATGCGGTGGCCGTCTATGACGTGCGTGCCGTCCGCTCGCCGACGCCCTCGTGGCGCGCCCTGGGGCTCATTCCTACCGCGTGGTACCCGTCGAGCCTCGATGTCTCGAGCGACGGCGAGTATCTGGCGGTCGGCGCCCTGCTCGGCGTCGGGTCCGGCGAAGGCGCCACGGACGGCTCGCCCGGTCGCCGCGGCCGCTACGTGCATGCCGTTCGCGGCTCGGTGAGCGTCGTGACTATTCCGACGACCGCGGAGCTCGCCGCGTATTCCACCGCGGTCGCGCAGAACAACCGGCTGACTCCGGGCGGCGCAACCGGTGCGCTTGCGGCATCGCTTGCGCCGAGACCGAACGTCGCGCCGCAGCCAATACCCGAACGACCTGGTGAACCGACGCCAATCAGGCATGTCGTGTTCATCATCCGGGAGAACCGCACCTACGACCAGATCCTCGGCGACCTTGGCCGCGGGGCCGGTGATCCGAGCCTCGTGATCTACGGGCGCGACGTCACGCCTAACGCGCACGCGCTGTCCGAACGCTTCGTCACGCTCGATCACTTCTTCGCATCCGGCGGCAACTCGGCGGACGGGCATCAGTGGCTCACGCAGGCCAACGAAACCGAATATCCATTGTGGCCGCTTTACTACGGGCGATCGTACCCGTCGGAGGGGAACGATCCCCTCGCCTATTCGTCAGGCGGCTTCCTGTGGGAGAACGCGCAGGCAAAGGGCAAGAAGGTGACCGTGTTCGGCGAGTACGCCCCGGCGCCGTCCGACTCGATATCGGGGGTCCGACGCGATTTGTTTGCGAAATGGCACGAGGCCCATACCGACCGTCCTACGTACTTCCGCGAGGAACTGCGAAAACGCTACAACACGCGCTCGCAGATACCATCGCTCGACAAGGCGCTCATCCGCGAGTATCCCGGCTGGACGCAGGAGGTGCCCGACGTCGTGAAGGTGGAGGACATCCTGGCGCATCTCCGCGACTGGAACAACGCCGGCGCGATGCCGGAGCTCACCATGGTCATCCTGCCGAGCGATCACACTGTCGGCACGACGCCGGGCTGGTGCACGCCTCGCGCTTGCGTCGCCGACAACGACCTGGCGTTAGGCCGGATCGTCGACGGATTGTCGCATTCCCGCTTCTGGCCGAGCATGGCGATCTTCGTCGTGGAGGACGACGCGCAGAATGGCGTGGACCACATCGATGGTCATCGGACGGTTGCGCTCGCGATCTCGCCCTATGCGCGCCGCGGTATTGTGGACAGCACGTTCTACAGCCAGCCGAGCATGGTGAAGAGCATCGAGCTCATTCTTGGCCTTCCGGCGATGAGTCTCTTCGACCTGGTCGCGACCGACATGCGTGCGAGCTTCATCGCGGCCGGTGCGCAGCCGAACCTCGCGCCGTATTCGGCGATCGAGCCGGGCGTATCACTCACCGAGACCAACGCGCGGGTCGGTGAGATTCGCGGGCCTAACGCGGCCGAGCGGCGGCGGGCGGCGCTCGCGTCGGCGCGGATGCGGTTCGACATTCCGGACGCGGCACCGTCTGATCGGTTGAATCGCATTCTCTGGCACGAGGCCCGAGGCTGGCAGACGCCGTTCCCCGGCGTGAAGCAGGCGCTGTTCTTCCCGATGTCGCGCGACCTGGCGGACGATGAACGCGAGGAGAAGGAGGAGCGTGCCGCCGGCAAGCCGCGCTGACTGGCGTCGCTACCGGGACTCCTCTTCTGGCCAACCCGGGGTCACCGCCATCTGATCCGTCTCGCCCGTACGAATTCGGTACACGCGCTCGACCGGCAGCACGAAGATCTTCCCGTCACCAACATCACCGGTGCGAGCCGAGTCGAGAATCGCGCGCACCGTGGGCTCGACGAAGTGATCGGACACGCCGATCTCGAATCGCACCTTGTCCTGCAATTCCATCTTCACCGTCGTGCCGCGGTACGTCTCGACGCGCTCGGTCTCGCCACCATGCCCCTGAACGCGCGACACGGTGAGCCCACGCACCTCCGCCATGAACAGCGCCTCGAGCACCTCGTTCGCGCGCTCGGGCCTAACGATCGCGACGATCAGCTTCACGCGGGCACCTCGAGTGGCGCACGCATCGATTCGTCAGTCGACCGGGTCGCGGGTGCGCTGATCGAGGGCATCACCAACACCGCGCCCTCGCCTCGTGTGTACGCCTCCTCGCCGTGCTGCGTGACATCGAGGCCGACCGCCTCATCGCGCTGACTGCTGCGCACGCGGGCAACCACGTTCACGAGTTTGATGAGCAATGCCGTCGCGAGGCCGCTGTACGCTGCCACGACGAGCAAGCCAATGAGCTGAACGCCGACCTGACGAGCGTTCCCGGCGATGAGGCCCGCCGATCCGCCCCACTCGGGCCGAGCGAACACGCCGGTCAGGAGGGCGCCGGTGGCGCCGCCAACGCCGTGCGCGGCCACCACGTCGAGCGAGTCATCGAGTGCCGTACGGCTTCGCCAGAGAATCGTGAAGTAGCTGAGCGGCGCCGCTATCCCGCCAATGGCGATCGCGCCTAACGGCGACACGAAGCCGGCGGCTGGCGTGACGGCCACGAGTCCAACCACGATCCCCGTCGCCACGCCGACCGCCGTCGCGCGTCCCGTGCGCGCGAGCTCGATCAGCATCCACACGACCATCGTGGCGGCGGGCGCCAGGAATGTGTTCACGAACGCGAGCGCCGCCGTCCTGGTCGCGCCGAGCGCGCTGCCGGCGTTGAAGCCGAACCATCCGAACCACAGCAGCGCGGCACCGAGCAACACGTACGGTACGTTGTGTGGAAGGAGCGCCTGCCGTCCGTAGTCGCGGCGCGGCCGAAGCACGAGGGCCGCGGCGAGCGCCGCGGAGGCCGCGTTGACGTGGACGACCGTGCCGCCGGCGTAATCGAGGACGCCTAACGAGCCGAGCCATCCGCCGCCCCACACCCAGTGCGCGGCGGGTGTGTATACGACGACAGTCCACAGGGCGATGAACGCGAGGTACGGTCCGAACCGCATGCGCTCGACGATCGCCCCGGAAATGAGCGCGGCGGTGATGATGGCGAACGTGGCCTGATACGCCATGAACAGCAGGTGGGGAATGGAGCCCTTGACCTCGAGGCCGACGTTCTCGAGTCCAAGGAATTCCAACCCGCCGATGACGCCCGTGCCGCGCCCGAACGCGAGGGAGTAGCCAACGAGGGCCCACACCAGCCCGACGATGCCGAGCGACGCGACGCTCATCATCATGGTGTTGAGGGCGTTCTTGGCGCGAACGAGGCCGCCATAGAAGAACGCCAGGGCGGGCGTCATGAGCAGCACGAGCGCCGTCGATACCAGCATCCAGACGGTGTCCGGCGCGCTCGGTTCCGGAGACTGCGCGATCATGGCCGAAGGGGCGGGTGTGGATTGGATCCGGCGGAGCCATCGGCCCGCCTCGCACACCCTATACCTTCTCGCGCATAGCGTCAAGCAATTCGTGCTCGATTTGCACGAATCATCGAGAAATACTCGCTATAACCTGCTTAATTATGCCGCGGTGCTCGTGATTCAATGCTCCACAAGCATTTTTTACGCAGCTCCAGCAAGGCATATCTGCGCGTTCCACGTCTCGACGGCGAGTCGTTCCACAGCGACATCACTCGCGCCTTACTGGGTGTTTCGAAGCAGCGCCCACGCTCGGTCGTAGACATCGCCGACCTTGGGTCCGGCCACGGCGACGTCCACGGCGTGCCGCGGGCAGAGCGTGTGGATGCCACGTTCCCACGTCTCGCGCTGGACGGCCGGCGCACCACACACCTCGCAGAGCGTGGCCGAGAGCTCCTCGAGCGCCCAGAGAAGCTCGACGAAGGGACGTGGGCCGCGGACGTCGTACCAGGCGAGCCGCCCCCACCGCGCCCGGCATAGGAACGACGCCGGTGGATCCGTCGCGGCGGCTGCTGCCGCTGCTACCCGAACGATCCCGACCCAACCCGGAACCGGTGAAAGCTCACGCGATCGTGCGGCTCCTTCGATTGCTGGCGCTGGCCGGTCGACCTCGGAGTCCACGCTGCTCTCCCGTTGATTCGGTCTATGTTCGGGGAGAACAAGAATAAGGGGAACAGATGTAGACGCAACTGCATACGCATAGGTTACTGGTTACTGGAACTGGTTACAGGTAATCGAACCCCGGGACGTCTCTCGCAGTGAGACGAGCATCCCGGGGGTTCAAATAACCAGTTACCAATTCCAGTAACCAATTACCAGTGCAGCCCTTGCCTCAAGGCCTGCCTCCATCCGTTGCCGCTGCGGCCTCTTTGTTCCACACGAAGCGATGGAGGAAATCGCCCATGTGGGTGAACGTCCCGACCCAATTGCGATGCAGCATCGATTCGTGGAGGTCGTCCGGGATCACCTGCAGCTCGTAATAGATCCCGCGCGCGCGGAGCAGCTGCACCAAACCCACTGTCTGCGCGAAGTCCACGTTCCGATCGTCGTCGCCATGCACGAGGAACACCGGCGACTTCCAGCTGTCGATCGCCGAGATCGCGGACGACTTGTATGACACGGAGCTCGTGTCGAGCGAGCTACCGTAGAGATGCACGCCCGCGAGGTCCGCGCCTGCTATGAAAAGATCCGAGTTGCGCGCCAACGCCTGCGACGTGAGCAGGCCGCCGTACGACAGCCCCCAGATCCCGATGCGCGCCGGGTCTACGTCGGCGCGCGTCTGCAGATACTTGCCGGCGGCGAGCACGTCCTGGTACTCCGCGTTGCCGCGCGCGTTCGTGTTCTGCGCCTGGCGGAACAACCGGCCGTAGCCGATGCCGAGCCGGTAGTTCACCGACAGCACGACGTAGCCCTGGTTCGCCAGCCACTGGTTCACCGCGTAGGCCCAGTGGTAGAACTGCATGTAGTGATAGCCCGGCATCATCTGGCGCGGGGGACCGCCGTGCACGAAGACGATGGCCGGCCGGCGCTCACCTGGCTTGAGATCCTTCGGGAGGAAGAGCTGGTTGTGAATCTCCAGCCCGTCGGGTGACTTCACCGTGATGATTTCCGGCGTCACGTGCTCGGACTTTGGGAAGTCGGCGCCAAGCGTCGGGAAGATCACGCGAGCTTTCCCTCCGTCCACAGGCACCAGACCCACCGACGCCGGCGTGCTGGCGTCGAAGTAGAGCACCGCCAGCTGCTTGCCTGACGCGAGCGGCTGCGGCGACGTCTCGATCCCGTCGCCGGTCGAGAGCCGCTTCGGCGTTCCACCGGCCGTCGGCACCGACCAGATGTGGCGCCGCTCGATGTCGCTCGCGTTCGTGCAGTAGTAGAACGTCTTGCCGTCGACCGACACGGCGGCCGACGTCGCATCCTCGATCAAGCCATTCGTCGTCGTCAGCAGCACCGGCTTCGCCGTGCTCGCGTTCGCATCGAGCGAGTAGTAGCGCTCCCACTCGTCGTTGAGCGGCGTTACCGGGACGAGGATGTGATCCCCGGCCCACAGCAAGCGCTGGATCGCCGGAAACGTCGAGTCGTTAGGCACGTTGTGCCACAGCTCGCGCGCGGACTGCGTCGACACATCGGCCACCATGATGGCGATCGTGTGCCCGCCGGCGAATGTCGCGCGACAGAGGCCGGGGATGAGCGGCCGCGCCGGCGCGGAGTCCGCGCGGGCGCGGCCACCGCCACCGCCCGGTGCGAATGGATTCGCCAATCCAGGCGGACACACACTGCGCGGCGCGGCGCCGTTCCCCGCCGGACCCGGCGGGTTCCCGATGCCGCCCTGCCCTTCCTGCGACTGCTGTCCGAACGGAGCCCCGGGCCGGCGCGTGAACGCGACGCGCTTTCCGTCGGGCGACCAGACTGGCGTCCCGTCGAAGTCCACACCGGGCGCGAGATAGGTCATCGAGCGCGTCTTCCCGTCGTAGACCGCGATGAACGCGTGGTTCCCGCGATCGCTGACGAACACGATCTTTGATCCGTCAGGCGACCATCGCGGATTCATCTGCCGTCCCCAGGCCTTGATGAACGGCTTCTGCCCCCGGTCCATCGAATCCGGCGCCGCAGGCGTGATCACTCGGCCGCGGTAGATCTGGTTGTCCTTCACGTACAGCACATAGCGACCGTCGGGCGAAAGCGCCGGCGCGGCGCCTTCCGCCACTCGCCACGGCACCCCGCCACTCGTCCGAACCGCCCAGATTTCGCGCTCGGCGCCGGCCGGATCGTGCGACGGGTTTGCCACCCACCCCTGACGGTTCGGCGCCGACCCGCGGACGAACACCGCGATCGAGCCGTCGTCGGACAAGTTGACGTCCGTGAGATCGCGGCCGTCGTCGTCCAGAAAGCGCGTGAGGCGCACCGGGCGGAAAGCCGGCGCGGCGGCCGTGTAGACGTTCCGCATCCCGCGGTCATAGGTCATCCACGCGATGCGGTCTGCTTTTCGCGCGGCCGCTACCTCGAGCGGCGAGGCGGGACTCAGAAACTGCGCGATCGTCGGCTTCCCCTGCGCGACCGTGCGCGTCGTGCCCTGCGCGTGCAGGTCGGGCGTGGAAAGAGAGACGACGAGCGGGGCGACGACACAAGCAGCGAATGACGAACGAGTCATGGAACAACTCCGGGGGCGGGCGACGGACGATGGACGACGGCCGGGGACGGGCGACGGGCGACGGGCGACGGCAAATGTGTCTTAACGGCGACCGTACGGATACGTCCCACTCAATAGGATCGATGTCGCAGGTTCAACCGGTGGAGGTCCGAGTCGGCACGATGAAAAGACAGCTCTTTATTGCGGCGGTGGTCTGCGCCGCCAGTGCACTGACGCTGGGCGCGCAGCAGCCACGCGGACAAATGGGGCCCGGCGCGATGCCTGGTCCAGACGGCACGGGCGCTCCTCGCGGCGGCGCGATGGATGACCCCGCACAATTCCTGCTCGCCCAGACAGGCGAGTTGAATCTCACCGACGCCCAGGTCACTCGCCTGGCCGCCATCGCCCGGCGGACGGCGGAGCGTCGACGCGCGCTTCGTGTTCAGATGGACTCGCTGCGAACCCAACGGCCGCCCGGCGGCGGGCGCCCGGATTCAGCACAACGTGCGCAGATGCGGCAGAGCTTCGAGCAGATGCGGCCGGCGATGCAGCGTGTTCGCGATCAAGCGCAGGCGGACCGTCGCGATGCCATCGCGGTGCTGACGCCAGATCAGCAAGCGCGGGCGTGGGAGCGCGTTGCGGCGTCGGGCCGGATACAGCGCGGTGGAATGGGCCGCGGCTTCAGACACGGCCACGGCATACACGGCAACCACATGCACATGCGCGGATCTCAGAACAATGACCGACGAGGACCGACGCCGCAGCGTCGGCCGGATGATCAACAGCAGTAGAGGCGCAGGACACAGACGACGCAGCGGCTTGAGGGCGCGCAAATCACTAAGGGCGCGCAAATCACAGACGGCGCCAGGCGCGAAATCCCTAACGGCGCGGACAACAACCGCGCGTTTAGGTTTTCCGCCGTCTGGGAGTTAGCGCCTGGCGCCGTCTGTGATGTCGCGCCGTCAGTGATGTCGCGCCGTTCGGGATTCGGGCGCCGTTAGGTAGTTGCGCCCCTATTTTGACTTCGCCCAGTGGGGAGCGGTTGACCACTGTGCCGGATCGAACAGGGCTGGATCCACTGGAATGTCGACTTTCCACGCCGAGTAGTCTTCTCCCTGCCGACGCACGCCGTTCTGGTACATCTCGATCTTCGTCGCGAGCCACGCGCCATTGCCGACCTTCTCGTACCCGCCGAGGTGCACGTCGTAAGGCGGTTGGCCGCTGGCGAACGAGACGATCATCCGCTGGAGCAGCTTCCGATCGGTGTCGACCCAGAACTGCGGCGACGTCGTATCGGACGCCGACGCCGCGCCGACGATCCACACCGGCTTGCCCTGCCACGTACCCGTTCGCACGCGGCTCAGATCGACCTTCATCTGACCGAGCTCCTTGACCGTCTTCGCCACCGGCTGGACGTAGACGCCCTCGATGAGCGGCAGGAACTCGTTGCCTGTCGCTTCGGCCGATTGGAGCTTCCCGCCGCGAACGTTGAACGACGAGTCCGCGGTGTAGATCACGCCGTTTCCGGCGGACAGGTCGCCGATGTCAATGCGAAGTCGCGTGCCGCCGGCCGCCGTGTGCGCGAGCGTCTCGTACCAGGTCTGCTCGTGGTCCGCGCCGTCCTGCCCGCGGCGCGTCGTTTTCTGCGTGAACGTGAGCGTGTGGTACCACTTGCCCGCGTAGGCGGCGCGCATGGCCTCGAGCACGTCGGAGCCCGTGCGCGGAGTGGCGGTACCCTGTGCCGTTAGGCACGGCGTGACGCACGCGAGGAGCGCGGCAGCGAACATCGAGGAGCGTGACGCAAACCGAATCATGGAAGGCTCCGGGGGTGACGAAACGAGCGAATGAGGAGCCGAAGCTTGGATCGGGTCCAGCGACGCGTCAATCCGATTGGGACGAAGCGCTCATCACCGGCCGCTCGGCCTCCCGGCCGACCACCCGCGGCAGTGACAGCGTGAAGACCGCACCCTCGCCGAACACGCTCTGCACGGTGATGTCACCGCCCATGGCCCGAGCGAGGTCCCGGCTGATGGACAGTCCGAGCCCGGTCCCCTGCCCTTCGCGGGTGAAGGCCTGATCGACCTGCACGAAGGGCTCGAAGATCGCCTCGAGCTTGCTGGCCGGGATCCCGACGCCGCTGTCGACGACGTGTACGTTGGCCATCGTGTCGGTACAATCGCACTCGAGCCTAACGTGGCCGCCGGGCTCCGTGAACTTGATCGCGTTGGACAGCAGGTTGATGAGCACCTGTTGCACCTTGTCGGTGTCCGCCTGGACCACCATCGACCGCGGACATTGCCGGTACTCGTATTCCAGACCGCGGGCGCGCACCTGCGGGGCGACCAGCGGATACATCCCCTCGAGGATGTCGTGGAGACGCACCTCGACGAGATGGTACTCGACGTGGCCAGCCTCGATCTTGGCGAAGTTGAGCACGTTGTTGATGAGCCCGAGCAGGTGGCGCTGGTTGCGGCGGATCCGATCCAGGTCCTCCCGTTGCGCCTCGGTGACCGGCCCGCGAATGCCGAGCTCCAGGAGGTCGACGTAGCCGCCGATGGCGTTGAGCGGCGTGCGCAGCTCGTGCGACATGGCGGCGAGGAACTGCGCCTTCACATCGTTCGCGTGCTCGGCCGCCACGCGCGCCGCATCCGCCTCGGCGCGTGCGGTGCGCTCCCGCATCAGCAGCCGTTCACGCTCGATCTCGCCGTCCTTGCGGTCGGTGATGTCGAGACATGACCCGATGTAACCGGCGAAGTCGCCGGCTTCGTTGATCCTCGGCGTTCCGGAGCTGAGCACCCAGCGATCGACGCCGTCGTGCCGGCGAACGCGGAGCTCGACCCGGAAGGCCTCGTGCGCCGCGGCGTGCGAACGATAGGTCGTGAGGACACGATCGAGGTCTTCGGGATGAATCACGGACTGCCATCCATCATCGACCTGCTCCTCGAGCGTACGCCCGGTGAACTCGATCCACGACCGGCTGAACCACTCCGGGTTGCCGCGTACATCGCTGAGCCAGATCATGACCGGAGCCGAATCCGCCATCGTGCGAAACCGCACTTCGCTTTCGCGGAGGGCTCGCTCGGCCTCACGACTCCGCAGCAGGGCGCGGATCGTCGCCAGGAGCACCGGTGGCTCGACCGGGTGAGTCAGATACCCATCGGCACCGGCGTCGAGACCCCGGGCACGTTCGCTGGGTGACGTGAAGCTGGCGGAGATGAGCAGGAGCGGAATGTCGGCGGTCTTCGAGTCCGCCTTCAGGCCATGCGCGATCTCGAACCCGCTGCCATCCGGCAGCCGGACGTCGAGCACGATGAGGTCCGGACGCTCGGCCGCGAGTCGGAGCGCATCGGCGGCCGTCTCACCCTCGATGACGCGATACCCGCCCTCCTCCAGGACGCGCATGAGCACCCAGCGATTGGCCAACGTGTCGTCCACGACCACTACGTTGATCACTGGCCGATCAGACATTGGACACCTCGATCGCCCGGGGGCGATCTCGATCATCGTTAGGCGACGCGGCCGCGGTGCGACCTTCCTCGTAGAGGATGGGCAGCACCAGCGTGAACAGCGAGCCCCGTCCGACCTCGCTCTCGACCGTGACATCGCCACCCAGCAGCCGTGCGAGCCGCCGCGACAGCGGCAGCCCGAGCCCCGTGCCCTTCACGCGCCGCTGCATCGGGCTCTCGATCTGCGCGAAATCCTCGAAGATGCGCGCCAGATCGCCGTCGGCAATCCCGATCCCCGAATCGGCCACCGTAAACCGGATCGTGTCGTGATCGCCTTCGCGGGCCGACACGCGCACCTCGCCCCGCTCAGTGAACTTGAGCGCGTTCGAGATGAAATTCCGGAGGATCTGCGCGACCTTCGACTCGTCGGTCTGCAACAGCGGCAGCGGGGGAACGGGCTCGAAGACGAGCGACACGGCTTCGTCCGTCTCGATGGGGCGAAAGACGCCGCGCAGTGCACCCCACACCTCTTCGACCGTGAAGGCGTCGACGCGAACCTCGGTGCGGCCGGCTTCGATCTTCGCCAGGTCGAGCCAGTCGTTGACGAGATCCGACAGCGCGTCGGTCGAGTTCCGCATCATCTCGATCGCGCGGCGGTGGCGATCGGTCAACGGGCCTTCGTACCCATCGAGCAGCAGCCGCGCGACGTTCCGAACGGCGTTGAGCGGCGTGCGAATCTCGTGATTGAGGTCGGAGAGGAATCGCGTCTTGAGCTCGTTGACACGCTCGAGGTAGAC
>JAJKIV010000217.1 GCA_021154285.1 Gemmatimonas sp.
GGAAGCTAGGCGTTCCTGTTGACGATCAGAACCCTGTGCTGATTCCGAGCCTCAGGCTGCGCGGCACTATCGGAATTGATGCGATGCTAACGACGCCCGGTTCGTTGTTCAAGCCTGCGCTGAAGTGATACGTAAGGGGTCAGAGTCCCAAGGCATCGTTCCCACGCCGTGGCGTGGGAACGATGCCTTGGGACTCTGACCCCTTACGTACCGAAATTTGACTCTGACCCCAACTCGGCGAGACGGCGCATCAGAAAACGGCGCTCCGGTTCCTGCTTCGTGAGCGTGAGCGCACGCTGGTAGGCGGCGATCGCATCGGCGCGGCGACCCAGGCGACGACACAGGTCCGCACGTGCCGAGTGCGCGAGGTAGTACTCGGCCAGATCGCCACGCGCGAGGATCTCGTCGATCAGCGCCAGTCCCGCGGGCGGACCGTCGGCCATCGCGACGGCCGCGGCGCGATTGAGCTCCACGACCGGCGTCGGCTCGATGCGCAGCAGGATGTCGTAGAGGCCAACGATCTGCCGCCAGTCAGTCGATGCAGCGTTAGGCGCCTCGGTGTGCACGGCAGCGATGGCCGCCTGGAGAACGTAGCGTCCAACCGGCTGGGATGACAGCGACTGCTCGACCAACCGGCGACCTTCATCGATCTGCTCACGCTTCCAGAGCGACCGATCCTGCTCCTCGAGCAACCGCAGCTCGCCATCGCTCGACTCGCGTGCCGAGCGACGCGCGTCGTGCAGCAGCATGAGGGCGAGCAATCCAGTCGCTTCGGCCTCCGGAAGGAGCTCCACCAGCAGCCGACCGAGTCGAATGGCTTCGGCGCTCAGGTCGTGACGCGTGAGCGACGTGCCTGACGAGGCCGAGTAGCCTTCGTTGAACACGAGGTAGATGACCTGCAGCACGGCATCGAGTCGTTCGTGCAGCTCGCTCAGCGGTGGAACCTGGTAGGGAATGCGCGTGTCGCGGATCTTGTTCTTCGCCCGGACGATGCGCTGCGCCACCGTGGGTGCCGGTGTGAGAAACGCGCGGGCGATCTCCTCGGTCGTGAGTCCGCACACCTCGCGCAGCGTGAGCGCAATCTGCGCATCAGCAGCGAGCGCGGGGTGACAGCAGGTGAAGATGAGTCGGAGTCGGTCGTCCTCGACCTCCTCGTCGTCGCGTTCGGGCGCTGGCGTCATGTTCGTCGCGAGTCGCTCGGTCACTTCGATGAGCTTCGCGTCGAACCGGGCGCGGCGCCTCACGCGATCGATGGACTTGAAACGCCCGGTGGAGATGAGCCACGCACGCGGGTTCGCGGGAATCCCGTCCTCGGGCCAGCGCTCCACGGCGGTTGCGAATGCGTCGTGGAGCGCCTCTTCCGCGAGGTCGAAGTCGCCGAGCAGCCGGATGAGAGTCGCGAGCACGCGGCGAGATTCGCGGCGGTAGATCGCGTCGATCGCGGCGCGAGGGTCGGCCGGGTGTCCCATGCCGCGTGCCTAACGGGTCGCTTGCCTGCGGTCAGGACGGCTGATTGCTGAACACCATGATCGGCCGCACTTCGATGGATCCCGTCTTCGCACCGGGGATGCGCGCGGAAACCTGGATGGCATCGTTCAAGTCCGCCGCTTCGATCAGATAGTACCCGCCGAGCTGTTCCTTCGTCTCGGCGAACGGGCCATCGGTCGTCGAGACCTTTCCGTTACGGACGCGCACGGTCGTGGCCGTATTTGGCGGCTGCAGCGCATTGCCGCCGAGCATGTGGCCGCTCTTCTGGATGTCCTGCGTGAACGCGAAATACTCCTGCGACATGGGGACGCCCTGTTGACCGTTGCGGGCAGAGGTCTCCTCGTTCTGGTAGATCAGGCACAGGTACTTCATGGCGTCCCTCCATTGAGTTGGATAACGTAGGCCGGTGTGTGGTGCGTGGTCGCAAGTAGTCGATTGGCGATGACTCAAATCGACAGGGGGCCGAGTGGCGGGGGCACGACGCTTTTCCAAGGCGGTCACGACGGCGATCGCAAAGGACAAGATACTGGGCTTGCAGGCTGGCTCGGGCGACCACCGGTTCATCGGTGTCTGGGTCGTGGTCGTTGACGGCCGGGTGTTCATCCGCTCCTGGGGCTTGAAGCGGGCTGGGTGGTATCAGGCCTTCGTGAATGAACCGGTTGGCCGCATCCAGGCGGCGGGTCGTGAGCTCCGGGTTCGGGCAGTAACTCGTGCGTCGGAGCGGACGAAGGCGGCGGTCGACGACGCGTACGCCGCGAAGTACACGACGCCCGGAGCGATCAAGTACGTGAAGGGATTTGCGCGGAGCAAGCGGCGACGTGACACGACCACAGAGCTAGTGCCAGCGTAAACAACGCACCTGACATATGCCGATGGCCAAGACATCTACCAAGGAACTGGATCTCCCGGTCAAGCTGTTCAAGACTCCAGCCGCGTGGGAGAAGTGGCTCGAGACGAACCACGTGAAATCCAAAGGGATCTGGATGCAGATCGCGAAGAAGAACAGCGGTCTCTCATCGGCAACGTACCAGGAGGCCCTCGACGTCGCGTTATGCTACGGCTGGATCGACGGCCAGAAACGGCCGTTCGACGAGCGGACGTGGTTGCAGCGCTTTACGCCGCGCGGACCGCGCAGCATCTGGTCGAAGATCAACACCGGGAAAGCCGACGCGCTGATCAAGGCCGGCCGCATGCGAGCAGCCGGTCTCGCCGCGATCGAATCGGCGAAAGCCAGCGGACGTTGGGAGTCGGCGTATCAGCCGTGGAGCAACCCGGACGTGCCGCCTGAGCTCCAGGCGGCGCTCGACGCGTCACCTAACGCGAAGGCTTTCTTCGACACGCTGCGCGGCGCGAACCGCTACGGGGTCATCTTCCGCGTGCAGACGGCCAAGAAGCCGGAGACCCGCGCGAAGCGGATCGCCGACTTCATTGCGAGGTTCGAGAAGGGCGAAACGATCTTCGGTCCCGAACGACAAGCCGCCGCGAAAAAGAAGGCGAAGTAATTGGGGTCAGAGTCCTGACGCATCATTCCCACGCCCCCACGGGGCGTGGGAATGATGCGTCAGGACTCTGACCCCTTATTCATCAATTTCACTCGACCGTCACGGACACGCTCGCGCCGCCAACGCCTTGCGACGTCGCGATGACCGTTGCCGTTCCGGCGCGCCGCCCGGTGATGCGACCGGTCGTGGGATCGAGCCCGATGACATTCGCGTCGGCCGCGGAGCCGAGACTCCACTCCGGCGACATTGGGTCATAATGACCGTTTCGACACCACGACGCTCTCGGCGTCGCGGACTGTCCGACCGCCACGAAGACGACCGTCGGGCTGATGAGAATCGATGTACCGCCGACCCCGCAACCCGGGTCGACGATGACGCAGCTCGCGGACGACGCGACGAGACCCAGCGACGCTAGGACAGTACAGAACGCTCGGCGCATACGGCTCAACCTCTCGGGAGAAGGGGCTGGATGTCGCTGCCAGAGCCGCCGCTCTACGCGAGCCGAGTGCCACCGATCAGTCGCCGCCGAACCAACGCGGAAGTGCGCGTCCTGTCGCGGCTTGGCCGATCAACGACCCGCCGCGCTACCACTCCCTTCAACCGGTCGTGTCAATTTTTCGAGACGGGTCTGTGAGAAACTGACACGGACGCACCGGCGACAGGTGTTGTTATCTCACGATGACAGAGACTCGTGCCCCCTCAGCGCCGTTCGAGGTAGCGATCACGCTGGCCGTGCCAGGCCAACGTCCCGTTATACGGCCGGTCGCGGCATCGAGGGTGATTACGCTCGAGTCGGTCGACGAACCCAGGCTCCATTTCGGCGACGCGACGTCGTAGCGACCATCGTGGCACAGCGACGCCGATGGCGTCACCGACTCACCGACCGCCACGACCACGGTCGACGGGCTCACGACGATCAGCAGCCCGCCATTCGAGCACGACAGATCACCCGCGACGCAGCGGAAATACGACCCGAGCGTCGTGAACGAAACCGCCAACGCCAGGAATGATCGCCGCATAGGTGCCGGGCCTCCCGGGCACGATTCGCTCCGTCACCGCGTTCGAATGATGAAATTCGACTCTGACCCCAATTACTCGTAACGGAGCGCCTGCATGGGATGAATCTTTGACGCGCGGCGCGCTGGCAAGTACCCCGCACCAAGGGCCACTAGCGCGAGTACGAGCGCGGAGCCGATCACCACGAGTGGATCGTGGCCCTCCAGGCCGTACAGCAGGGACCGAGCCGTCTTCTCCATCGCCAGGGAACCAACGATGCCGATCGCGCCGCCGATCAGGGTCATCCGCCCGACCTGGCGCAGCACCATCGTGCGCACGCGGCCCGCATCGGCGCCTAACGCCATCCGCACGCCGATCTCGCGCGTCCGCTGCGCGACCGTGTACGCCAGCACGCCATAGAGACCGATCGCCGCGAGCAGCGTCGCCAGCGCCGCGAACGACGCCGACAGCGTGCTGATCACCCGGTCCAGGTACACGTTCTCCTGCACCTGCCTCGGCAACGTCTTGAGGTCTTCGACCGGAAGGTTCGGGTCGATCTGCGCCATGATCGCCGGAATGGTCCGCATGATCTGGCGCGGCTCCATCGCAGTGCGCACGTAGAAGTTCAGGAAGCCGGTCGTACTATCCTGCGCCCACGGCCTGAAGTAGACGGGCGGGATCTCGTCCTTGACGTTGTTGTACTTCGCGTCCTTCACGAGGCCCACGATCTCGATGTCGTTGATCTTCGCGCCCGACTCGGCCAGGTGCTTACCCACGGCGTCCCGGCCAAGCTTGAACTTCTTCGCGAACGCCTCGTTCACGACCGCGACCTTGGGCGACCCGAGCCGGTCGGAAGCGGTGAACTCGCGCCCCGACAGCACCGGCACGCCTAACGTCTTGAAGTAGCCGGCGCCGACCTCGTTGAAGCGGGAATTACTGTCGATGTCGGGGCCGGACTTCCAGCCATCCACCTCCACGTCGTTGCCCCAGCTGTTCCCCGCGAGGAGACCCACCATGGTCTCCGTCACGCCGGTCACGCCGGGAATCGCCTGGAGCGATTCCTCCGCCCGCTGGAAGAACTGGCGCGATTGCTCGCGCGTGTAGCCGTTGCGCTCGGGCGACACCGAGAACGTCACGACGTTCTCAATGGAGAGCCCGAGGTTCACCCTGCTGACGTTGAACAGGCTCCGCACGAACAGGCCGGCGCCGATGAGAAGCGCCATCGAGAGCGCGATCTGCGTCGTCAC
>JAJKIV010000218.1 GCA_021154285.1 Gemmatimonas sp.
CCTTCACCGGCCAGAGGCTCGCGGCTTCGGCGCTGTCCACCACGAAGCCGTTGTGGCCGCCGGTCCAGGTTTTTTTCGCGGGCTTTGCCGCCGTATCCGACGACTTCTTGGTCGTCGTGGTGTGCGGCTTCTTCGTCGCGGCCGGCTTCTTCGAGGTCGTACCTAACGATTCAGCCTTGGCCGCAGACTGTGTCTTGGACGGAGGAGGAGAGCTCTGGGCGAGAAGGGGCGCCGCGACGATCGCGGGCGCGAGGAAAAACCGAAAGGCTCGGATCGACAGCTGCACTGCGCTTGCTCGACGTAAGAGGAGAAATTCGCGTAACGCGACGCGGACACATGACTCGGCTCACATCATAGCCGGGCGATGCTCAATGACGAATACCCCTCGACTCCGGGCACGAGCCCGCGACCAGGGGACGGAGCCCCGGGGGGAGCTCCGGCCCCAAACTCAGCTATCGATAGAACCGGAACGTGCCGCTCGCTTCGCCGTCGCAACTGTCCTGGATGGTGATCGTGCCGGCGGCCTTGCTTGCGTCCTTCTCGACCGTACCCTTTGCCACCACGGTACCGGTGCAGTTGCGGCCCTTGTCCTGGTATTTCGCGTCGAAGGTCACGGAGTCATCGACGGTCTTGCCGGTAGCATCGGCGGTCACCGGGGAGGGCGACGTGAAATCGAACTTGGCGGTGAAGGCGCCCTTGCCCGCCGGCGTGGTTTTCGCCGTTCCGGTGTATGAGGCCTCGTTCACTACGAACTCGACCTTGTAATCGCCCTTGAGGTCGGCCACGATGGTCCGGGTGGCGGCGGTCGCGATAGCAACAGCCGCTGAGCCGGCAACGAGGCGGGTGAGCACGTGAAAAGCCATGACTGATTCCATGTTGAAGGAGTCTGCGCTTCGACATCATATGGTACCACCCCGGTTTCCTAGTCTCCAGCACCGCTCGTCGAATCGCCTTCGCGCCGAACCATGCGAGTAGGACGCGCCTTCTCCATCACGCTCGTGATCGCGCTCGTCGGCGCCGTAATCGGCGGCACTGTCGGCGGGCTTCTCTTCGCGGCGTGGAGGGGTCTGCACGGGATATCCATTGGGCTCGGCGAGAGGAGCATGAGGGTCATCGCCGTTGGCGCGGCTGGCGGTGCCGGGCTGGGAGCTGTCCTCGCTCCGCTCACGTCGTGGGTTTTCCTGAGACGAGTGCCTCTCGGTAGGGCGTTGCTGCAAACCACCGCCGGTACGACAGTCGGCGCGGCCATTGGGCTTGTCGTGGACAGCTTAGGGCCATCCTATGGATTCATCATCCCCGCCAGTCTGATTGGCGCGATCCTGGGGTTCCTGGCCTCGGCAACCCGGTTGCGATTCGCCCAGCGAACCCCGGCGCGTACGGCGGGTATGCAATCCTGACGGCCCGGCTTGCAACCCTAGCGACTCGGCCCCGGAGGTCGCGACCGTGTGCGATCGAGTGACCGGGGGGTCGGTCGGAGGGTTGTGGCAGACCATGAATTGCGTTTATTCGACACCGTCGGCGGTTGTCGCCAGCGGTGATCGATCCCGTCATACCCCCGGAGCCATGACTTCGCCCTCGAGTCCCTCCCCCGACGACTCCCTGCACATCACCAAGCGCCGGCTGCTGGATGTCGGACTCGCCACCCTGCTCGAGCGCGGCTACAACGCGACGGGCATCCAGGACCTGCTCGTCGCCACCAGCGTTCCCAAGGGATCGTTCTACCACCACTTCGTCAGCAAGGAAGACTTCGCGCTTCAGGTAATCGACCGCTATCTGGTGGAGGTCCACTCGCAGCTCGAGCAATCGCTCGGCGACCTGGATCGCGCTCCGCTCGAACGCGTCCGGTCGTTCTTCGAGCGGCTGATGGCGCTCTACGCCAGCCAGGGCTACCTCGGCTCCCTCATTGGGCTGCTCGGGCAGGAGCTCGCGGTGAACACGGCGTTTCGGCGGCGGATGGAGGGCGCGTTCGATGGGCTCGCGCGTCGTCTCGCAGAACCGCTCGAGGAAGCGCGTCGCCGAGGCGACCTGCCCGCGGACGTGGATCCGGTTCAGGCAGCCAATCTGATGCTCGATTGCTGGGAGGGTGCTGCGGCACGTTCACGCTTGCTGCGAAGCCCTGTGCCGCTCGAGGCGGCGATCGAGGTGTCGTTTAGGACGGTACTTGCTTAAGGCGACTGGCGACTGCCGGGGACGGGCGACGGGCGACGGGCGACGGGCGACGGGCGACCGCGAAAACCTAACGACGCAGTGCTTCCATAAATCGTTTGGCACGCGCGGCGGTTGGGCCGGGGGAATGCGGAGAGGTACCGCCGACGACAGGCTCGACGTTCAGTGAGATGAACGTCGGGCCTTTTGCATCGAGCACCGTGCGTGCGGCATCCGCCCATGTCGTATCGTCGTTGAAAGCGTGCACGGATTCGAACCCACAGGCGCGGGCAATGCCAGAGTAGTCGGCACTCCGGCCATCGGGCCGGCCGACACCCGCCGCGGCGGTCGGCTGCTGGCCGGTCACCTCGTAGACGCCGTTGTCGAACACGATCACCGCGAGGTTCGGCACGTTGGCGGCGACGATCGAAGCGAGCGACCCGAGGTTCATGAGCAGCGAGCCATCTCCGCTGCACACGATCACGCGCTTGTCGGGTTGCGCCAGCGAGAGTCCGAGGCCGATCGATGTGCCGTGCCCCATCGCCGACGGGACGAGAATGAAGTCGAGGTCGTGGAGCTCGCCGAGCGTCATCCACTCACGTGCGGAGCCCATGGTCGTAATGATGACTTCGTCGTCGCGGCGGATGCGCCGGAGCGTCTCGAGCGCGCTCCTGAGCTGAATCCGCGATGTGGTTGCCGATGTAGTTGCCATGGTCGGGAAGCTCCGGTCACTCGCCGATGAGAGCCGCGCCGGCTTTCCCCGCATCGCGACAGCTCAGGAAGTGATCGCGGATCACGTGAAGCTCGGATGGCGATGTGATCAGACGGTAGTCGATCTTCCACGCGTCGAGGATCGGCTCGGTGAACATCAGGCAGGTGTCGCCCGGCAGCTTTGCCTGATCGAGATAGCTGCGGTAACCGATGATCGAAAACACCGGGACCTTCCAGTCGTGCAGCGCATTTCGAATGGCGTCGCCGGACTCGAACAACCCCGTACACTGGATCATGACGAGTGGTGTCGCGCCACCGAGATAGAGACCTGCCGCGGCTTGCCACGCTTCGCCCTCGCGGCAGACACGCACGAGCCGGATCCGCCCGCTCTGTTCGATCGCCTTCTCCCACCGGCCGATCGTGCTGTCGGGAACGGTGATGACATGCGTGACGCCGACCTCGGAGAGGAGCGACGCGATCTGGTCTCCGGAGAACACTTGCGTAGGCTGCCGCGTTTGAGAGCGCGGTAGCGTATATGATCCAGTCCTTCCCGCCAAGGGGTCAGCGTCGTTGAATATCCGCATGGAATTGCGTCAGAGCCCAACTCCCCCGCCCCTTGATCGCGTTTAGCTGGTAAGGCATCGCGACCTCAACGACTCCGACCCCCACCGCCATGATTCGCCGCAGCTTCATCGCCATTGCCACGCTCGCATTCCTGTCTGTCAGTGGCACAAGCCACGCGCAGACCAAGCCAACGTACGAGGTGTTCGCGATCCGCTACGCCACGGTGCCGAATTTCCCCGTGCGCGGGCTGATCTCCGGCGCCGACACGAGCCGGCGAATGGACATCGCCATGAGTGTGTGGCTCCTCCGTGGCAACCAGCGCAACATTCTCGTGGACGCGGGTTTCTACCGGGACAAGTTCGTGACGCGGTGGAAACCGGTGAACTTCGTGCAGCCCTCGGACGCGGTGAAGAGCGCCGGGGTTCGGCCGCAGGACGTCACCGACATCATCGTCTCGCACATCCATTGGGATCACGCCGACGGGATCGACCTCTTCCCGAATGCGCGCGTCTGGATTCAAAAGGAGGAGTATGAGCATTACGTCGCTCCCGATGGAGCGGCGCGCGATCGCGCCATCGACCCTGACGACGCGAAGATGCTCTCCGTTCTCAAGGCGCGAGGACGCGTGCACCTGATCGACGGTGACTCGACCGAGATCATCCCTGGCATCACGGTGTTCACGGGTGGCAAGCACACGTTCGCCTCGCAGTATGCGACGGTGCGATCGGACGTCGGCACGATGGTCATCGCCTCGGACAACGCGTACCTGTACGAGAACCTCGAGCAGCATCGACCGATCGCGCAGACGCTCGATTCGTTGTCGAACCTCGCGGCGCAGGCGCGGATGGCTCGCCTCGCATCGGACCCAAGGCTGATCATTCCGGGCCATGATCCGGGCGTCTTCGCGAAGTTCGCCGTGAAGGGCAGCAACGTCGCACGGATCCAGTAGTTTCCGTGAAATGATTGACGACGCTTCACCGCGGCCGCTGCCCGTCTTGCGGGCCATGGTCGATGTGCTCGACCGCGACCTGCTGCAGATCGTCGCGCGCCGCATGGCGCTCGTTGGCGAGATCGCCGCGTACAAGCGACAGCACGGACTTCGCATTCGCGACGTCGAGCGCGAGCGCGACATCATCGTGGATCGATCCCGGCGCGCGGAGGCGATGGGGCTTCCGCGCGGCGAGATGGAGTCCGTGTTTCGCGTGCTGATGCGCGCAAGCCGCGATCACCAGGCGACGTTGCGCGCTGAGCTGCCTTACGAGACCGTGGCGCGCACGGTCGCGGTGATCGGCGGACACGGCGGCATGGGCGCGCTCATGGTGCGTCTGTTCGGCGACCTTGGCCATCAGGTGCTCGTGGTCGACGTGGGCACCGAGCTCACGGCTGCTGCGGCAGCGGAGGTGGCCGACGTCGTCGTGGTGAGCGTGCCGATCGACGCAACGGAGCCGGTGATCCACGCGATCGGACCTCGCCTCCGTGAGGAGGCAGTCCTCATGGACGTCACGAGCATCAAGGCAGCGCCCATTGCCGCCATGCTCGCGTCGACGCGGGCGAGCGTTGTCGGCACGCACCCGATGTTCGGGCCTAACGTGCACTCCCTGCAGGGTCAGCGCGTCGTGGTCTGTCGCGCTCGCGGAGACGAATGGGCCGACTGGGTCGCGCGCATGTTCCAGGCTCGCGGGCTTACCGTGCAGGAAACCACGCCGGCGCATCACGATCGGATGATGTCGGTCGTGCAGGTGCTGACGCATTTCCAGACGCAGGTTCTCGGGCTGACACTCGCGCGACTCGGCACGCCGCTCGATGAGACGTTGCGGTTCACATCGCCGGCCTATCTGATGGAGCTATACGTGACGGCGCGGCACTTCGATCAATCGCCGGACCTCTATGGGCCGATCGAGATGCGGAATCCGGCGACGGCACATGTGACCGCGGCGTTCGCCAGGGCCGCCGGCCAGGTGGCCGAGATCATCGAGAGCGGGGACCGCGAGCGGTTTCGCGGCTTGTTCGATGAGGTGCGCGAGTTTTTCGGGCCGTTTACCCATGAGGCGCTGGAACAATCCAGCTTCCTGATCGACCGGCTCGTGGAGCGGCTCTGATGCCTAACGGGTCCGGCTGTCGCTGAGGTCCTGCTCGGGTGCGCGCTGGCGCTCCCCCCGCGTGGGCGACACGGGCTGGCGTTCGTCGATGGCCATCAGGACCTGCAAACTCCCGCTGTGTCGCGCACCGGCGGTGCGGCCGGGATGGACCTGGCGCTCGCGGTCGGCATCGGCCCGCCGCCACTGGCGACGTTAGGCGGCGATGCGTCGCTTCTCGCCGCCGCCGATGTCGCGATACTTGGGCCGCGGGACAACCCGGCGTGGTACACGGGCGATGACGTGCAACGCGCGCGTGCCACCATGCACATCTCCTCTCTGGCCGCGCTGCGGCAGGCCGGGATGACGGCTGCTGGCGTGGCGGCGGCGAGGCGCTTTTCGGAGTCCGGCGTGACCGGGGTGTGGATCCATCTCGACGTCGATGTGCTCGACGATGCCGTCATGCCCGCCGTGGACTCGCGTCAGCCGACGGTCTGCCGTATGCCGAGTTGGCGTCGTTGCTCTCCCCTGTGCTCGATACGGGCCTGGTGGTCGGGATGAATGTCACGATCTACGACCCGGAGCGTGACTCTGACAGCAATGCTGGCCGTGCGCTGGTGGACGGTCTCGTGCAGCTGCTCAGCTTTTTGATTAGGGAACCCAACGCGTCCCGAGGCAGTCAACCACAAGATCGCGGCTCGTTGCGCTACCATCGTAGACGGTTCGGTCAGCGATCCAGCTCATCCGCCACATCCGAAGCATCCGAACACCCCTTCACGGCTCGGCGTGCGCCCTTAGGTCAGGGTGCAAGCGCGCCATCATCATCTCCGTCAGCGCGCACGCGATAGGCGACCGTGTCGAGGTTCACGTTGCGCGCCGCGGTCGCGGTTCATTGAGATCGGGTCGCTCGAGGAGCAGACCGACAGCGGGACCCGCACGGTCATGCTCCTTGGGTTCCTTGCAGCGCTGGCCTTTGCCGCGCGATCTTCGCCGTCGGGGGGCCGAACAGCGGGTGAACCTAGCCCCGGCGCGGA
Organism: Gemmatimonas sp.; assembly: GCA_021154285.1. Classification (GTDB taxonomy): domain Bacteria; phylum Gemmatimonadota; class Gemmatimonadetes; order Gemmatimonadales; family Gemmatimonadaceae; genus JAJKIV01. Next base: position 6,530 of record JAJKIV010000218.1, read on the forward strand.
ACGAGCCGAAAAAGACCGTCATTGCTGCCCGCCAAGCTCGCACCGCCGCCGGTCGACCGACGCCGCCGGTCGCCTAACGACTCGCGGTCCCATGCGGCGAACGTGCGCCGCTCGAAAACGATGGAGTCGGGCTGAGGCGACGACGCCTCCACCCACCGCCCTTCCGTGCGCCCGCGGTGGACGAGCCCCAATCTGACCGCCTGGCCCGAATGCACATCGCTGAGACTGCGCTGCCAGCTCGCGACGGATGCCGACGCCAGGGACTGCGCTGCGGTCGGGCGATTGGCGACGATCAGCACCACGACGGCGAGAGCTGTCGCGCGAGACCAATGCCGAACCGTTTGCATAGTAGCTCCTTGGCGAGAATAGTTCGCGGAACTTTCGCAAGTGATCCATGGCGCCGCACACGATTCTCTCAGGGTGGTACGGCGCTATACCGCGCCTCGCACGATTCTCGTGAGACCGTCAGATAACGCGTGCGGCTCGTGCCTTGGGTCTATCATGCTCAGAACGCTGCGCGGAGGCCGAGTGCCAGTCCGCCCGTAACGGGAGCGACGAAGAGTGACGGCGCGAGCGACGTGCGAGAACCGTCGCGGGTGGGCACCGTTGCCCACTCCTCTTTTGGGGCCACGGCGATCGTGGTGACGGCGCCCGCGAGAAGCCCGACCACCGCTCCCATGATGCCAATCATGAGGCCAGACTCGTTGGGTCTGGTCCTACTCGCGGGCTTCGCAGCACCGAGGGCAAAGCCGACAGCGAATCCCGCCGCGGGCATCCAGAGCAGCGCGGTCTTCGACCATGTCGGGCTGCTCGTGCCGCGAGACAATTCCAGCCGGGCGACCTGATCGAGTGGAAACGCCGACACCACTTTGGCGCCGGTGCGTACGAGGATCGTGTCGGCGGGCATACGTTCCACGATGCCGACAATGGGCTTGACGCCCAAACTTGGCACGGTGAGACGAACGCGGTCGCCGTGCTTCGGGGGTGGCCCCTGCGCGGCCATGGCGCTGGGGAGGCCGAGGGCGAACACAAGCTGCGAGAGCGCTAGGATCGGGCGCATGGAAGTCTCCGTTGTCGTTGAGTCCCAACGTCAGGACCGACTGGTCCTCGGAAATGCTTCCGCGAATCTCGTCGCCGTGCGTTATCGGGCCGTTACGCGGACGTCTGCAGCGCGACGACGCGAACCGGCTCGTCGTGGCCGCGGTCGCATCATCAGCCCCTGGGGCGCAGCATCTCCCTGTACCGCTCGTCGGCTGAAAGGCGCGACAAGTCGATGTCGGTGTGGAGCGCGATGTCGTGCCCGCACCCTCTCGCAAACGCGCCGCGCATCAGCGAGAGCGCGGTGCCGTTGTCACCGAGGACCGCCGCGATCCGCGCAGCCCACAACAGGTGCCGGCCATATCGGAATTGACCCGTCTTCGCGCGCAGCGCGGATAGAGCGGCACGCGCGGCGGCTTCGTTTCCCATTCGCGCAGCCAGCGTCCCCGCAGCGCCGAGCACGTCAGCGTCCTCCGGTCGCTCTCGCTGCAGCGGCGACAGGAGCTCGGCGGCCTCCGGCCACTCGTCCGCCTCGTAGTGCATTCGAGCCAGCGCGAGCCGATCCGGAACGGTCGGAGAGCCGACCGCGGACCGGTAACGGTGCCAGTCGATGGCGCGAGCGAGCATATCGATGCCCGCGGCGAGGTGTCCGTGAGCCTTCAGCTCGCGAGCCGCGCTGAACAGCACTTCGCCGGCCGACATGAAGCGATCGGAGGTGAGGGCCACCGCTTCGTCGGCGATGCGGCTGACCGCGTCTGCGTCTCCGAGCGCGGCGTGAGCGCGCGCCTCGTACAGCAGCGGACCCATCGCCTCGGGATGCTGGCGCCGCCCACGCTGGGCGGCGTCGAGCTCGCGCCCATGATCCCCGACCATGTGATACGCCTCCGTCAGCCGCTGCCAGTACGGCGTCCACGACGGCATCCAGCCTCGCTCGGGATCGACCCGCTCCAAGACCTCGACTGCATAACGCGGATTGTTGCACAGCATCGCGTCGCGCCCGAGTTGCGCCAGCACCTCCGAGTCAGGGACGAGCTCCGCCACGCGGTCCAGGGTCCGTAGCGCCGACAGTCGATCTCCGGCGAGCCACTGTGCGAAGTACTCGGCCCCGAGTCGCTCCGCGGGTGACAGACGGGAGCGGCAGGCGAAGAGTGCCTCCAGGATCGCGGTCGCCTGCTCGTATTCGTCCAGGTTGCAGCTCGCCGTGATGGCCCACAGGAGCGGAACGGTGAAGCCGACCTCCGGATTCGCCGCCTTGAGGAACTCCGAGATCGCCGCGCGATACTCGCCGCGCAGGTGCAGCTCCATTCCGTAGAGGTGCGTGCGATGCGCCTCGAGGCTCGGCGGTGCCGCTACCGCGTCGGCCCACAATGCCACCTGTGTGTCGACGTGCCCGGCGACAACGCCGGTCATTCGGCGGCCGATCTCGTGAGCAGCTTCCCATGGGCGGTCGCGACGGGCGACCACTCCGGAGATGCTGCCGATGACGCGGCCGTCGCGCGCGATCTGCAGCGTGGCCTGCAGGTGCCATGCATCATCGACGATGTGATACGACCCCTCGACGGCCAGCCGGCCGCCTCCAACAGCGCCGCTCGACCTGTCGTGCCCACTGTCGTCGGCTGCGTCCGCGGCGAGCACGTCGACGAGGCGCGTTTCGGCTATCGCCTGTGAGACTGCGGTGGCTGCCAGCCGCCCCACGAAATCGAGCTCCGGGCTGCCAGTCAGGTTGTCGAACGATGACACGACGACCGTCGGACGCGCCGCCGATCGCGGAGTGACTCCGGCCGTCGAACCATCGGGCGCACCGACGGGTCGCGTGATTGGGCGTGTCGTGTCCGTGGCGGATCCCGTTGAAGAACGGTTGCCCGCGCGCACGCTGTCATGGAGCGCGCGAGTTTCGGGCGAAGGCTCGAGATCCAGGTCGCGGCGCAGTCGCGCGGCGAAATCCTCGTACGCGCGAATCGCCCCGGTCGGGTCACCGGTCCGCTCGAGCAGCGACATGAGCTGGCGAAGCCCTCTCTCGTCCTCGACCAACAGCTCGGCCGCGCGTCGTGCGCTCGCCGCGGCGGCGCCGATGTCGCCGGAGCGCTCCTGTTGCTCCGCGAGAGCCCAGCCGGCGCGGGCCGCGCGGTTTCGCAGTCGAAGGCGCGTCTCCTCGAGCCATTCGTTGAATGCCGTCGAGCCATCGATCGAAAAGGCCGGCAAAAGCTCGCCACCATACGCGAGCATGGCATCGGCGAGCCGTCCCCGATCCAGGGCATTCTCGAACTCGGCGGCGTCGCACTCGAGAGCAGCGACATTCACGCCGACACAGTCGGCGCCTCGTGTGATCAGGACGTTCGGGCCCAGTGCCTGGCGCAACTGGTGCAGCGCCTGGCGCAATGAGCTGCGCGCACGGCTCTCAGGGATGTCCGGCCAGAACAGCGGCAGCAGCGCGTCGCGCCGATGCATGCGCTGCGGTCGGAACGCGACGAGATAGGCCAGCAGCGCCAGTCGCTTTGGCTGTACGAGGACGGCGGTGACTTCGCGCCCTTCGGGATCGCGCAGGTCCACCTGGCCGAGCACGCGCAGACGGAACATGGACGGCTCGGACGATGAACGGACTCGAAATTCTGCGGCTGACCCGTCCGCATGGCGCAACGCCTGGGCGAACATAGGAGTGCGTTCACCCCCGCGCAACTCGCTGCGATGGTAGGTCAGGTCGTCGCTCACAGGAGGCGCAGGTCGAACGTCGCACTCGACTCCGTGATCACCGACTCCACAGCGTAGACGCATCCGCCAAGTACGATGGCGAGCCCCGGCAGTCCACACCGCATCTGCAGATCTCGGCCGGTCATGTCGTCCTCGTCGACGCGTGGCGGAAGACGCACGGCGTGGCCGAAGCCAGTCACGCCGCGCGCGCGATCATTGGCATTCCAACTTACTGCTGCTCGGCAATCGCGTTGGCAACGGGGATCGCGAGATGGTAGGTCACGTTCAGCGCCTTCGCCGCTTCACGAGCGAGGATCCGGTGCCCCGCCGCACTGGGGTGCACGCCGTCCAGCGAGATGAACGGACCGTACGGCTCGTCCGACGTCAGGAGCGTCGTCGCGCTGAACGGTGCCTTGAGATGGCGCTGCCCGTAGAGTGGATCGAGATCGAAGAACGCAAAGCCGTTCTCGGCCGCGACGTCTCGAATGTGCACGTTCATTTCGGCGAGCTGCGCTTCCAACGCGCCGATCTCCGGCTTCGTCAGCACGTAGTCCTGTGTGCCCGGAATGTCGGCACAACTCACCGGCGCAGGCAGCGGTCCTCCAGCCTGCGCCGCCCGTGCCGCTGCATATGCGCCGACGATTTTCGCTGGAACGTAGATAAGGTTCTCGCTCGCGCTTCCGCCACAATCGTCGCTCACGAGAATTCCGAACGTGGCCAGGTCCGAGCGGTTTGCGTAGAGCTCCGCGCCACGCCGCAGGCTCGGGAAGTTCGCGGCGTCGGACAGCAGACCGACCAGGAGCACCTTCGCGCCCGCGGTCTTCACGCCGGCGATGAGCTGGTCGTACGTCGGCCGCCATACCGTGGCCGGCACAATCGTTAGGCCTGGAGCCAGCAGGCCGGAGCGCGCCCCGAGCACCTCGTTCACACCGAACTCCACCGAGACGACGTCCGGCTGCTGGGCGAGCATCGATGTGAGCTGCGTCTGTCCGGCGCCGAGCACGCGACTGTAAAACGCGCCTCGCAGCGGCCAGGACGCTGGTGATAGCGACTCGGGCGTGGTCGCGAGCGCGTTGGCGGTGATCGCTTCGGAAATAGCCAGGTTCTGCGTCGGCGTGCCGATTTCCTCTACGAGCGGCGCGCAGAGGTTGCTGCGGACGAACGGCGATTCGCCATTCAGGCGGCGGAGCGTCGCGAGCGGTGACATCAGCGGCGGCTGGCATCCGGGTGCCTGAATGAGCGGCTGCGAGAACGGCACCCGCGCGAGTGCCGCGAGCTGCGCCGGCCAGGACTGCGCCTGATCGGCGCCGACGACGCCGTTCGACATCACCCCCATGCTCAAGCTGGTCCCCATCGCGACGTACTTACCGACGCGAGCATGTTCGCCGAGGCTGAGCGTCGGCGGCTTACGCGTGGACTCCGACGTTGGGCCGGTCGCGCGGTCGGCGCAGGCGGCGACCAGCGTCAGGCAAAACAGCGGAACTGTCCGGGTCATCATCGTTCCTTCCCTTGGCAGGAGTCGTCCGCCGCGGCGGTGACTGGGATGCCAGGCCGTGAGACGTCTCGTAGGTGTGGGCGGACGCTACGAGCCGGGCGTTATCCGCGTGTTTCCTTGGCGTTAACTGAGCAGAAGCGGCTCAGGCCAGCTTCAGGTCGAACTTCGCGCCGAGGGCCGGACACCTGGTGTCCACTGCCGGAGTGAGACGCAGCGGGTAATGACACCGCTCATGGCTTCTCCCGTTCGGTCTGCCCCGGGGTGGCGACGCATTCCCGACCGGTTGATGCTTCCTTGCGATAAAACGAGAGCCCGCCAGCGGTAGGCAAAATCGGCGAAGCTCATTTACCACAGCCTAACGTCTATAGAGGCCAGCCGCGTTCCCGCCGAGAATCCTGGCCGTGTCCGCGTCCGACAACCCGAGATGCCGGAGGCTCATCAGCATCGACGGAATGCTCCCGATCTGATGCGGATAGTCGCTGCCCGCCAGGATACGATCCGCGCCGGCAAACGCCACGGCGAGACGGAGCGCGTTCGGATCGAAGTTCACCGTGTCGTAGTACCAGCGCCTCAGGTAATCGCTCGGTGGCCGATCGATGTTGCGGCGACAGTCCTTGAACGCGTGAAAGCCGCGATCGAACCGTTCGGCCATGTACGGCACCGCGCCGCCGAGGTGTGAGAGCACCCACTTGATGTTCGGGAATCGCTCACCGACGCCGCTGAACACGAGGTGCGCCGCGGCCAGGGTCGTATCCATCAGAAACCCCACGAGCGGCATCAGCCAATACTGCGTCATTGCCTCCACGCCCACGGGACTCGTGGGATGGATGTGCAGCACCGCGCCGTACGCGTCGGCCGCTTCGTAGAGTGGCCAGAACCGCTCGTCGGCCAGCGCGACGCCGTTCACGTTGCTGAAGAGCATCGCGCCGGGCAAATGCAGCTCCTCGACGGCTCGACGAAACTCGGTGAGCGATCCCGCCGGGTCGTTGAGCGGCAGCGTCGCCAGCGCCGTGAATCTTGGGTGTCGCTCGGCGATGATGGCCGCGAACGCGTCGTTCACCAGCCTGGCCAGCGTCAACGCGTACGCGGGCGACTCGACATGCGTTCCGGGCGTCGTCAGGCTGATCACCTGCGTGTCCACCCCCGCGTCCTCGAGCACCTTGTGTCGATACGCAATGTCCCGATGACCGGCGACGGCAACGTTGTAGTCGCCGGGATAGTGGATGTGCGGATTCCCTGCCGAGTCGACCGTGACCCGCACGGCACTCTTGCCCGAGCGAAGTGCGTCGAGGTATTCGGGCGGATAGAAGTGGTTGTGAACGTCAATGATCGTCATGTGTGACGGTGCGGGAGTTGAGGCGCGCGGCGCGCAGGTAGTAAATCGGGAGACCGGCGAGAACGATCAGGAGTCCGGTCGCACTCTCGATCGGATCGGAGACCAACTGGTTGAATACGATCACCGCCGTGCAGACGATGAACACGAGCGGCAGCACGGGGTAGCCCCACGCGCGATACGCCGGCGCATAGCCAGCGCGCCGACGCAGGACGAACATGCCGGCGGTCATCAGCCCGAAGAAGATCCACTCGGTGTACACCACGCGCGTGAAGAGCGCGCGGTACGTGCCCGTCGCCACGAGGATCGATGCCCACACGGCCTGCAGCGCGATCGCGTGATGCGGTGTGCCGTAGCGTGGGTGGATCGCACCGATCCACCGGAACAGGAGACCGTCGTGCGCGGCCGCGAGATACACGCGCGGGCCGGTGAGGATGATCCCCGTCATCGCACCGAGCGTGGAGAGCACCACCAGCGCCGACATCGCCGCGGCGCCTCCGCTGCCCATAACGCGGTCGGCGAAATCGGCAGCGACCCGGTTCGATGACGCGACGGCCCCGGGTGACAACACGGCGAGATAGGCGGCGTTGACCGCGATGTACGACGCGGTGACCGCGAGCGTGCCAATCAGCAGCGCGCGCGGGATGGTGCGACGGGCGTCGACTGTTTCGTCGCCGGTATAGGTCACCATGTGCCAGCCACCGAAGGCAAACAGACCCGCGACGGTGGCGGTGACGAACGCGCGAAGCGATGGAACGACTGATGGTGCGGCCGCTGCGGCCGGTGGCGAGCTCGCGCGGGCCGCCGCGAATCCGGCGGCCACGATGAGCACGACCGCCACGACCTTGATGATCGTGAAGGTCGTCTGCACTGCCGTCCCGTACCTAACGCCAACGTAGTTGACGGCCGACAGGACGAGAATGGCGCCGATCGCGACGACGCGAACACCGGTATCGCCAAGCGGAAAGAAGAAACTGACGTAGCGCGCGCAGACCGTGGCGATCGCCGCGATGATCCCGGTGTGCATGCTCCAGAACATCGCCCAACACCAAAGAAACCCGATAGCGGGCGAGTAGCTCTCTCGCAGGAAGACGTAAACACCGCCTGTCCCCGGAAACGCCGACGCGAGCTCCGCGGTGACGAGGGCACCAATGAGCGTCAACACGCCGGCCGCCGCCCAGACGAGCAACATGCCGGAAACCGATGGCACCGCGCCGGAGATGAGCGACGGCTGGACGAAGATCGAGGCGCCGATGATCGTCCCGACGACCATCGCGGTCGCCCGCGTTAGGCCGATCGCCTGCCGGAGACCGTTGGGCGGAGTCGAGGGAGTCAGGTCGTGGCCGTTCGGGCGCCGAAGATCAGCGCGAGGTCTGAATGACGTCCCAGTACGACTGGATGCGCCCCTCGGTGAACGCCTGCACCTGCTCGGCGATCGACGCGAGCATGGTGCGCGATCTCGGCCCGGGCGTTCCCGTCTGACTCGGCATCGTGGTGAAGTTGAACACCGCGCGAATGAATGTGCTCGACGTGTCGACCGGGAGCGTCGCGACGTTGCCGAAGAACTTCTTCCAGTCGTCGCTCTGGAAGAGGTACTGCTCCACGTTCGATGTGTAGAATGCCGTGACCGTTGCCCCGTGGTCTCTCACGTACTGGCCGATCGTGCGAATGGCTTTGTCACCGGCGAAGTCGCCCACGAGCGGGACGATCAGGTTGTTCCGCTCGAGCTCGCGAAGCGCGCGGTAGTTGTCTTCGTTCGCGAGGTAGCTGCGCTGGTTCCCGGCCCCGTCGCTTTCCATCATGAGCTCGGCATACGTCGGCATGCGGCGACCGTAGAACATCATGCCGTTACCGCGGCCGGGCATGGTAAACGAGTAGGTCAGGTCCGGCCCCGCGGTAAAGAACGCGGTGTACACGTACTCGATCGACCGTAGATCGTCGTTCGTGAGCGCGAACTTGTGGCGAGCAATGAGGTGCTCTTTCACCGCGGCAAAGTTGCGTGTGTACAGCGCGCTGTCGGCCGGAACGTTGGCATACGCCTGAAACAGCGCCGCCGGCCCGGCGTTCGCGTCGAGCCCGCCGGGACGCGGCCGCGAAAAGAGCCGCGACAAAAACTCCGCACGGTCCGGCGAGAGCTCGATCAGCGCCTTGTACAGCAGGTGATGCAGCATGTTCTGTCGCCGGATGTCGACGATGAACGCGATCTTCGGCTGCATCGCGACGATGTACGTGAAGTTCTGGTCAGGGCCGACCCCGAGATAGACGCCGCCCAACTTCGTCGTCTTGGCGAGCTCCGGCAGGACCCACTGGAACGTGATCTCGTTGGAGACGAAGTTGTCCGACCGAAAAAATCCGCCAGGCTCCGAGTAGTCCGAGACCATCCGCCAAAACACGTCGTCGCCGATGCGGTCCGGTATGGTCGGCGCCTCGACGCGTGAGCCGAGCGAGAGCGACACGCCGCCGAACATGGCGATGATGGCGAGACTGGCAGCCACCTGGCTGCGACGGCGAGACAGGAGCATCGGTCTACTACCTCCGAGGCGCGAAGCGCTGCGGGCGGACGGCATACTATGCATCGCGGGCAGAATGGCCGCGAGGGCCGAATTGCTGTCAGCAAAGCCGTATCTCGACCGGAAGAACCCTGCCACGACGCGGCGCCAGTTCGGTGAACAGCGACGTTAGGCCCGGCATCGCTCCCGACCCACATACGCGAATCGCTCGACTTGTCGGCCTTCCACCGCTCGGACGGCGCCACTCACCGCAACGCGCTCGACCGCGCTTGGCTCCGCCGGTAGGCTGGGCCGATCCGTCACGGCGTGTGACGAACCGGTGAGGACTGGTCCCAGGCGCCTTGACTCAGCCGTGTGACGAGGTACGATGTCTCCCCATTCCGGGGTGATACCCGCCGCGGATGCTCTGGCAGTCCGGCTTCTCCTCAAAAACTGATGGGAGGTAGTTATGCGACTGGGTGTTCTCCCCGGTCCGTCCCGTATTGCGGCGTTCGCGCTCGCGATCGGCGCGGCCACTGTTCCCGTCGGTCTGTTCGCGCAGGGTGGCGCAGCAGCCGCAAGCGGTATCGTCGCCGGGGTCGTTACGGACCGGCTGACGCGACTGCCGCTTCAAGATGCGCGAATCGCCATCCCCGGCACGACCCTCGGTGCGCTGACCAACGCGCGCGGTGAGTATCGCGTTCCGAACGTTCCGGTGGGACGCGTCATTGTTGGCGTCTATCGTCTGGGCTATGCGGCCGTGGCGGACACGGTCCAGATGACTGCAGGGCAGACGGTGACGAAGGATTTTCGGATGAACCCATCGGTCACGACGCTCAGCGACGTCGTGGTCACGGGAACTGTCGGAAACCAGGAGCGGCGCGCGCAGGCGGCGACCGTTTCGTCGCTGTCAGCAGCCGAGATCAAAAAGGATGCGCCGATCAGCAACGTGAACGAGCTGCTCCAGTCGCGTCTTCCGGGCGTCGCGGTGAGCGCCGCTTCGGGAACCGCCGGGACATCGCGAACGATCCGCATTCGCGGCGCGTCGTCGATCTCGCTGTCGAATCAGCCGCTCGTCTTCATCGACGGCGTCCGATACGCTGACGGCGTTACCGACCTCGGTACAAATGGGCAGCGCACCGACCGCCTCAACGATCTCAATCCGGATGACATCGAGTCCGTGGAGGTCGTGAAGGGCCCAGCGGCCGCGACGCTGTACGGCGCGGATGCGTCCACGGGCGTCATCCAGATCATCACGAAAAAGGGGCGGACCGGAGCCAACTCGTTCCAGCAATCGATTCGCACCGAGTACGGAAACGTCAACCGCAACTTCACGCCGCCTGACAACTACGGGAGCTGCACTCAGGCGCTCGTGGCGGACAACAGCACCAACCCACTCTGCAAGGGACAGGCGGTCGGCACCCTGGTGCACGACAACCCGCTGCTCCGCACGGGTGCATTCCGAACGGGTTCCGACCTCGCACTCGGCTGGACCGGACGCGGCGGCGGCCAGAACTACGGCTACTTCCTGAGTGGCGGGACCGACCGCAACATCGGCGTCCTTCCCAACAACGAGTTTCAGCGGCTGGCCGGGCGCGTGAACTTCAACTGGATCCCGGACGCGAAGCTCACGCTGGAGAGCGGCGCGTCGATGATCCAGTCGACGGCACAGTTGCCCGACAACGACAACAATATTTACGGCTTCCTCGGTGGCGCGCTGCTTGGCTCGCCCCTAACGCGTCGTGATGACGGCGTGCCGAGCAACAACGGGTGGTTCGGCTTCAACCGCTCGGTCGACGCTATTTCGGCGATCCAGAACGAGCTCGTGACTCGACGGAGCCTGCTCAACGTGACGGGCACGTACCTGCCGTGGACGTGGTTCAAGAACCGCGTCACGGTAGGCGCGGACGTCGTGGGCGACGAGGCCACGCGTTTCTTCCCGAAGAACAATGGCGGCAACTACGCGGGCCTCCTGAACACGGGCAACAACGTTCAGACGCGCCGCAACATTCAGCGCTATACGGTCGACTACCTCGCCGACATGACGCGAACGATGGGCGAGGCCTGGCAGCTCAACCTATCGTTAGGCGCGCAGATCATCGCGACGCGGCAGGACAGCATCGCCGCCACCGGCCAGGGGTTCACGTCGAACTCGTCGAACGTCATCGGCTCGGCATCGACTACGAGCGCGGCGGGCGGCAGGACGGATACCCGACAGATCGGATACCTCGGCCAGCTGCAGGCCGGCTTCAGGGACAAGCTCTTCGTGCAGGTGGGCGCGCGACTCGACGACTTCTCGGCGTTCGGCGCGGCCACCGATCCGATTCTACTGCCCAAAGTCGGCGTATCGTGGGTCGTCTCGGATTACGGCTTCTTCCAGCCGCTGTCGGGCGTCGTGAACTCGCTCCGATTCCGCGCCGCCATCGGGACGACTGGCCGTGCGCCGACTGCCGGTGCTGCGCTCACGACGCTGAGCTCCGCGCCGTCCGCGCTCGTCAGCGGCACGACGACGACGGTGGAATCCGGAGCGATTCCGCTCAATCCCGGCAACTCGGACCTCAAGCCCGAGAAGGGCACGGAGATCGAAGCAGGCTTCGACGCGTCGTTCTTCCGGGACCGCATGAACCTGGAGGTCACCTACTTCGACAAGACCTCCAAAAACCTGCTGCTGCAGCGGCCGCTCCCGCCGTCGCTCGGCTTCCAGCAGAACCCGTTCGTGAACATCGGCGAGATGTACAATCGCGGCTTCGAGGTCTCGATCGGTGGAGCGCCGGTCAGGTTCTCCTGGTTCGATTGGGATTCGCGTCTCGCGTTCAATACCCTGGACAACAAGGTCGTCGATCTGGGCGGAGTCGCGCCGTTCGGAACGCTCAATCGCGTGACGCAGGGCTTCCCACTCCAGTCGTTCGTGTCGCGCCGGATTCGCAACATCAATGATGAGACGGGCGTCGTGACGGTGGCCGACACGTTCGAGGTCATTGGCAATACGCTCCCGACCTTCGAGGGCTCGTGGTCGAACACGTTCACGTTCTTCAGGAACTTGCGAGTCACCGCGCTGGTCGACACGAAGCAGGATTTCCTGCTCTACAACAACAGCGATTTCTTCCGCGAAACGCAGGTCGTTCGCAGCGACAATCGTCTGGACCCGAACAAGCTCTCGAGACACGAACGGCTCCGTCGCTACGGGAATCCGACTGCCGGGCAGCCGGCGTTCCTTTCCGAGAACGGCTCGGCGGCCACGGTCGACGTCGTGCGCGACGCCTACCTCCAACCCGGCGACTTCGTGCGCTTCCGTGAGCTCGGCGTGAACTACAACGTGCCCACGAAGTTCCTGTCGCGTCTCCACCGCGTGTCGTCGGCGAACATCGGCATCGCGTTCCAGAACATCGGGCTATGGACCGACTACGAAGGGTTCGACCCGGAAGTGATCTCGAACACGAGCAACCAGTTCGACCGGCAGGACTTCTTCACGCTGCCGAATCCGCGTCGCGCGCTGCTCCGGCTCAATTTCACCTTCTGATCTCGAGGACCTATGACGACGCTTGCACGCGCCACCCGGCGCACGCTGGCAGTGGCCGCGGTCCTCGCGGGCACCACTGCATGCTCGGACTTCCTGAACGTCGACAACCCTAACGTCATCGACATCAACGCGATCGATCCGGTTCAGGACGCGGCGGCGCTGGCCAACTCGGCGCAGCAGAACTTCGCCACCGCGTACGGCTGGCTGATCATGTACTCGTCGTGGTTCACCGGCGAGACACAGGTGTCGGAGACGTTCCCGACCCGCAACGAGTTTGGCCGACGCGACGTGGCCGAATCGAACGGGTCGCTCAACACGGACGTCTGGACCCCGCTGTCTCTCGCGGCGAAGTCGACGAAGATCGTGCTCGACCTCGACCTCCCGACGCCGGAATCGAACCTGAATCGCGGACGGTCGTTCGTGTGGCGAGGCTACTCGTTCCTGTTCATGGCCACGGATTTCTGCACGGGAACGGTGGACTCGGGACCCGAGTTGAGCCCCGAGAACATGCTCGACTCGGCGGTCGCGAACTTCACGAGCGCGATGACCATCCTCACGGCGAACGGCACGGCGGACGCCGTGGCGCTCGCCAATGCAGCACTCGTTGGCCGCGCCCGCGCTCATCTGCAGGCGGGACGGAAAACCGAGGCCGCGACGGATGCTGCGGCCGTTCCGGCGGGGTTCGTCTTCAACATGCCGTACGTCGACGACCTCGCGAACCGCACGCGTCTGAGCAATCGGTTGTGGCAGTTCACGCTGGACCGCGGGTCGATGAGCGTATCGGCAGACTTCCGCGTGGATCCCCGCGTGCTGTTCAAGGCACCGGGGGAGCACAACCTAACGCCGCAGGATGCATCCAGCGGTCCGTTCTACATCCAGTTCAAGTACCCGGCGTACGCTACGCCGATCCGGCTCGCCTCGAAGCTCGAGGCGGACTACATCGCGGCGGAAGCGGGAACGAGTGCCGACCAGCTCACGCTGATCGCGGCACGGCGAACCGCGGCGGGACTTCCCCCGTACGCGGGAGCCACTGATGATGCGAGCGTGCTGACGGAGCTCATGGACCAGAAGGGCTTCGACTTCTGGCTCGAGGGTCGGCGTCTTGGCGACTTCCGCCGGAATCCGAACAACGTCAACTACATGCCGGTACCGGGCGACCCGTACTTCAAGCCAGGGTTCCCGCCGATTGGCAGCAAGACCTGCTATCCCCTCCCGCTCGCCGAGAGGGACAACAATCCGAACTTCTGATCGGGCGGCGAGGGCCTAACGAGAGCAGGAATGCAAAGCGGGGCCGGGTCTCAGTTGACCCGGCCCCGCTTTTGTTTTCCGACGAGCCGCCGTTGTCCGCGGTCGGTGGGCGGCCGTCCGGCCTAGCCCGTCGGAAGAGTGGGGCTCGTGTTAGCCCCGGCGCGCCGCGGCGCGGCGGCGGCGGCGAGCGGCGGCGGCCTTCAGCTGGCGGGCCTCGCTCGGCTTCGTGTAGTGGCGCTTGCGGCGCAGGTCGGCGAGGATGCCGGCCTTCTGCACCTTCTTCTTGAAGCTCTTGAGCGCCCAGTCGAGGCGATCGTCATCGCTGAGCTGGATCTCGATCAAGGTGCCTTCCTCCTTGTGTTGAAGTGGCTCCTAAGTGCAGGTGAAGACGCTCGTGATGCGTCGGCCGTAAAACGACACAGCCGGACCGAGTGCTCGGCCCGGCTGTGTCTGAACCCGTGGTTTCGGACGGCTTACTGGCCGACCTTCTTCACGTTCTCGGCGGCAGGACCCTTGGCGCCCTGCACGACGTCGAACTCAACACGCTCGCCTTCGGCCAGCGTCTTGAACCCCTTTCCTTCGATCGCCGAGTGATGAACGAAGCAGTCCTTCTGCCCGTCATCGCGCGTGATGAAGCCAAACCCTTTGCTGTCGTTGAACCACTTGACGGTTCCGGTCGTACGCATCCTCGTGCTCCCTGAATGTGGCTGTGTTCGGGGCGCGCGACGAGCGTACGTACCGACCACAGATGTGGCTCGTGAACTCTGCCCTCACGATGGGCTCTGTTCCGAGCGACC
>JAJKIV010000219.1 GCA_021154285.1 Gemmatimonas sp.
CTCGAGCGTAGGAGCGGCGTCATCTCGTCGAGCGCTTCGCCGTTGTAGCCGATGAAGACCGACGGGATGCATAACGTGCGCGCGCCGCCCGACTCGACGATGAACACCGGGCTCGCCGGGTTCCACGCCGTGTAGCCGCGCGCTTCCCACGTCGCGCGGAGTCCGCCTGAGGGGAAGCTCGATGCATCCGGCTCGCTCTGGATGAGCTGCGATCCCGAGAACGTCTCGACCGGTTGACCGTGATCGTCGAACGAGAGGAAGGCATCGTGCTTCTCGGCCGTCAGTCCGGTCATGGGCTGGAACCAGTGCGTGAAGTGCGTCACCCCACGGGAGATTGCCCACTCCTTGATGACCTGCGCGACCGTAGGCGCGATCTCGCCGTCGAGCTTTTTGCCGTGGCGAATGGACGCGAGGAGCTTCGCGTACACGTCCTTCGGCAGCTTGGACCGCATCTGGCGCCATCCGAACGTATTGATCCCGAAGTAATCGGACGTCGGTTTGACCGGCGCCGTACCGTTGTCGGTCGCGTTAGGGTGGGCGGGCTTGAGAGCGGATCGGCTGGTGATGGTTTGGATCGCAGCTTTCCGCGGGGTCGAGCTGGTTGATGGCATGCGTCGGTGCTCCGGACGAAGACGTGGGCGGCGGGACCGGAAAACGACAAGGCGGACCTAACGTCGCGACATCACGAGTTCGGTCCGCATGTGTTCCGCAAAACGTGCAGAAACAACAAAAATTCTCTTACGTTGGCTCTGAATCTAGCGTATGGGCCGCGTGCTGCGCAAGAAATTCTGCGTCTAATGCACAAAACAGCCGACACTACTCGGTGCCTGTTCGGTTGGCCGATGACTGAAGACCGACAGGCGGAGCGCGACCTTCGACCCGGGGAACGGACCTAGGACCTAAGTCCCGTTGTTCAGCTTCACCCTGACAGGGCAACGTGGCGCCGCATTCGGATGGGCCACACACCTTCGCAGGGGGAATAATGCCGTCGATTTTCGAGGACCTTACCGGACTGCTTTCGTCATCCGTCACCAAGGATCTGGGCAAATCGGTTGGGCTGAAGCCCGATCTGGTCGGGAAGGCGGTCGGTGTGGTAGGCCCGCTCGTCACCGCTGCCCTCGCGAACAAGGCGTCGACACCATCCGGTCAAACGGAGCTGATGCAGCTGCTCCCAAAGGACGGCGTCGGGTCGATCATCGGGAATCTCGCCAAGAGTGTGACCGGTGGCGGTACCGACACGCTCTCGTCGATTCTTGGCAGCGGCGTTGGGGCGGCCGGTGCGACGCTCGACCGCGCGCTCGGCTTCAAGGCAAGCGCGCTTCTGCCTGCCGTCATGCCGCTCGTACTCGGTCTCATCAGCAAGGCCAACACCGAGAAGAACCTTGGCGCCGTTGGAATTGCGACGCTGCTCGGTAACGAGACAGCCAGTTTCCAGAAGACGGGCGGCGAAACGGCTCGCCTCGTCCGGGAGGCGCTCGACGCCGGTCAGCGAGCGACAGACGTTCGGGCGAAGTACTCGCCGGTCCAGTGGGATACGGTGCGCCTCGCTCCAGTCGCCGCGGCGCACATGGTCATCACAGCCGACAAGTCGGGGCCGGTCGGCGCAATCAAGGAGATCAGCGCAGCCACCGGGGCGATAACTGATGCGGCCAAGGCGGCGTCACCTGCGTCACTCGTCAGTCTCGCGTTCGACCACGACTTCACCGTAGAGGAGCTGACCAAGTTCACGAAGGCGCGAACGCCTGACGATGCACTGGCTACCGTTCGAGACGCGATCGCGTCCGTCGAGCGAAACAGCCCTGCCGATGCGCCCACGTACAGGCAGCTGGTTGCCGACGTCGCCACGAAAGTCGCGAACGCCTCCAAGGAAGGCGGCATCCTTGGCTTCGGAGGCGTTGCTGTGAGCCCGGCCGAGCAGGCCGCGCTCGATCAGCTGCGGAGCGTTATCGGGGAGCGGTGAGCAGGGTACCGCCGCTAACGATAGCGGCGGTGACTCCGATATCGCGACGGGCTGCGCACAGCTACTGGGGCGGACGGCCACCGAGGCATCGTGATGACCGGGTGTCCGCTGCGGCGGTCGAGGACCCAGCTCCATGTCAGGGTCAGGAGGCCGGACGCCGCCAGGACGATCGCTACGACAATGGCGCCGCTCGTTCGACCTGCACCAACCCCGACCCGGAATAGCGCCGCAAGGCCGACCGCCACGCCCGCGGCCAACGTCGCGGCGGCAATCTCGCGCGATCGCGGGAAGCCACGGATGACTCGAATGGCAACGACCGCCGGAATGATGGTAAGGGCCGCTGATTCGATCATCGAGGTCATCGACCAGGCGAAGATGGAGTCGACGGCGAGCAGGGCGAGGGCGGCCGCGGCCACTCGGCCGGACGTGGGAACGGCGGCGATCTGCCAGGGTGCGTGGTTGGGGGACGGCTGCATGGGTAATGGCGGCAAAGACGTCAGAAAAACGGAAGGACGGGGGAACGCGATGCAGTCAGTACGAGACCATCGGCCAACAAGTCTCACGTTGCGTGAAAATCTTGGGAGATGGATCAACGGGTGAGGGCGCGGTGCGAGTCGTCATCGACGCGCGGCGCTGCGCCTCGGGTTATCTTTAGGGCGTGCCAACTGTATGCGAATAATTGGCTTGGACTACAACGAAGGAGATGAGAATGGCACACCCAGCAATCGATTTCGAAGGGGCCGGTGGCGTTGATCTGGACCGGCTGGAACGAAGCCTCACGCTCGAAGGACGGCGGGTCGGCGAAGGCCGATATCATGTGGTGGGCGGCGACCACGATCACTGGGTCGACCTGTACACCACGTCGATCCCTCGCTGCGACTGCGGCGATCACCTCTGGCGGGATCGGATCTGCAAGCACATCCTCGCCGCGCTGCTTCGCGAGGGCAATGACACGGTCGTCCGCGCGCTCGGTTCGTTGTTCGAGCGCGTGAGATCGGCGGCATAGAGCCCCAGGCTAATGACTCCTACGCGTCACTTCACGCGTGGGAGTCTTTTTCATTCAGCTCTTCCGCGCGGCAAACTCGAGGCCTTCCATGAATCTGGTCTGGTACGTAGCGGTCGGCAGTGCGGTCGGGGGCGCGTCGCGCTTCCTCCTGTCGAGCTTCATCCAGCAACGAGCCGGCACGTTCCCGGTGGGCACGCTCATCATCAACATCACCGGCTCGCTCATCCTCGGTTTTCTCATGCGGTATGCGCTCGGCTCCACGTCGGTATCGGCCGAGACGCGCGCGCTGCTGACGACGGGGTTCTGCGGCGGGTATACCACGTTCTCCACGTTCAGCTACGAGACGATCGCGCTCATGGAAGATGGCGACTATCGGCGCGCGGCGATCTATGTGATCGCGAGTGTGGTGTTGTCGCTCGCGGCGACGTTCCTCGGGATCATAGCGGCGAACGCGGTGCTCGAAGCACGAGTGAGGTAAGCGAGGTTTACATGCACGGGTTCACAGGCGAGCGCACGCTCATGCGCATTCACATCGGGGAGCGCGACAAGGATCCGAAGTCAGGGAAGCCGCTGTACCAGGCGATCGTCGAGCTGCTTCGCGTGCGGCAGTATGCGGGCGCGACGGTATTTCGAGCGATCATGGGATATGGCGCGAGTGCGCACGTGCGCACCGACCGACTCGAGGTGCTGTCGCTCGACCTGCCGATCGTCGTGGAGTGCGTCGAGACCGAAGAGCGGATCGAGGCCATCCTGCCGGAGCTCGACGAGATGATTGGCGGTGGCCTCATCACGCTCGAGCGCGCGCGGGTGATCATGTACCGGCCTGGCCCGCGCGATTAGCGAACTGCATGGCGGGGCGGCATCCGTTCTGCGCTGAGAGCGGGCATGGTTGCTCGAGCGAAGTCCGGTGCGCGCCCGGCGCGCAGGAATCCGGCGAAGCGGCGCTTCGACGTCCACACCGTCCTCCGCCGCATCCGTGACGCTGTGGCCGAGCACGCCCCCGCGGCGATGTTCGATCTCGCGGAGCGTGGGTTCAAGACGGTGTTCCAGCAGCTGGTCGCGTGCATCATCTCGATTCGCACGCGCGACGAGGTCAGTTTGCCGGTCGCGATCCGGTTGCTCGAGCGGGCTCCGACGCCCCAGACGATGGCGAAGCTCTCGCCGACGCAGATCGATGCGCTGATTCGGGAGAGCAGCTTCCACGAGGGCAAGGCCGTGCAGATCCGGGACATCGCACGGCGCACGGTCGCGGAGTTCGATGGCGAGCTGCCGTGCGACTTCGAGGCACTCACGTCATTTCATGGCGTTGGACCGAAGTGCGCGAACCTAACGATGGGCGTCGCCTGTGGCGCGGAGCGCATCAGTGTGGACATTCACGTGCACCGCGTGACGAATCGCTGGGGGTACGTCGAGACGACCTCACCCGAGGCGACGATGCGGGCACTCGAGCAGAAGCTCCCACACGAGTACTGGATCGAGATCAACCGATTGCTCGTGCCGTTCGGGAAACACATCTGCACGGGCCATCTTCCAAAGTGCTCGACCTGTCCGGTGCTCGAGTACTGCCGCCAGGTCGGGGTCGTCCGGCATCGCTAACGCCGCATCAGGACGAACCGGGCAATTCTCGGGACGAGTCGCACCTGGTTGCCCGCTCCACGGGTGCAACGCGAAAACGGGTGACGCGGCGTTACGTGGGCCGTCACTCGCTATGAGGCGCGTGCATGTCTTCCATGGGTAGCCGTCGACTGTAGATCATTCCGAAGCCATAGCCTCGCGAGGAAGACCGTGTCGAATCCCACCAGCACGCCGAACACCGCGACGTACTTTCGTTGGGCCGACGTTCCCGAAGAGCAGGTCAAAGCCGATCTCAGTCGTCGACTCATCAGCGGTGATCGCGTGATGATCGCGACCGTCGAGCTCCAGCGCGGATGCATCGTCCCGAAGCACGCGCACGTCCACGAACAGGTGAGCGTCGTACTCGACGGCCATCTACGACTCACTGTTGGCGACGATGCCGCCGTGACGTACGACGTGCGAGCCGGAGAGGTCGTGCTCCTCCCGTCGAACGTTCCGCACGCGGCGGAGGCGATGGCGGACACGCGTGTGCTCGACGTGTTCAGTCCACCGCGCGAAGACTGGTTGAACCGCACGGATTCGTATCTTCGAACCCGCTGACGTCACGCGCGAGGCACCAGCGCCTAACCAGTAGTCTGCTTCGGCGCGGGCGCCTCGTGCTTCAGGACCTCCTTCGCGTGTCGCTTCGCGAAGCGCTGAATGGCCTCGAGCGTGGCCATACAGAACGCGGCCCACGAGAGCCCAATGACGACACCGGCGGCGACGTCCGACGGGTAGTGCACGCCGAGGTAGAGGCGACTGAAGCAGATGGTCGCGACCATGACGGCAGCGATCGCGAGCGTCGCGAGTCGCGCGATACGACTCTTCTGTAACCGCGCCGCGAGGTACGCCACCGTCACGTACACGACGGTCGCGCTCATCGCGTGCCCGGATGGGAAGGACCAGCTGCTCGCCGTGGTGCCCCACTCGAAGATGTGCGGTCGCGGGCGGGAAAAGCCCACCTTCAGGATGTTGTTCAGGCCAATCCCGCCAGCGGTTGCCACGAGCAGAAGCACCGCCGAATAGCGGTGGCGCGTAAGCCAGAGAAAGAGCCCGGCGATGGTCACGATGCTCAACACCACGATCCAGGTGCCGAGCATCGTGATCTCCAACATGAGACCCTCGAGCCACGGCGTCTGGTGGCGCTGCATCCAGCGAAGCACGGCGTCGTCAAACGCCTGCGTGTGCCCGCCGCTCACGAGCTTCGCCAACTCGGCAAAGGCGTACGTGCCGAGCACGGCGATGAGCGCGCCGACGATGAGGAACATCCCGACCGCCGTCCCGAACGACTGCGCGTGCTGATACGACGTGCGCAGGCCGCGGAACAGAACGTCCCAAACGAGCCGGGATCGTCCTCGATCTTCATGGCGGCGTTCGGCGGCAACGGACATCAGGAATTCATGCTGGTGGAAGGGAACGCTGGCCGGTGACGACCTTCGGCCCGAGGGACCTCCCACATTGCACGCGCCGTGCTTGCAATTCGGCGACTGCTAGCCGCTTCAGGGCGGTGCGTCCGGCGGTCCAGGCCGGTTGCTGGACCAGAGCACGTAGGAGTACACGACCGGAATCGCGCCAGCGAGGATCAGGCTCGCCAGCGCGATCACGGCGCCGGTAGGTCGCGCGAGGAACGCGCTGGCCATCGTGAGCAGCCCGGCCGCAACCATTGCATACCCGCCGACGCGCTGCGCGCGCGCCCACACGTGTTCGCTCGACAGCGTCCACGGGGTCCGGATACCGAAGATGAAGTTCGAGCGGGCCAGTGGCAGCAGATTGCCGAACAGCACCAACATCGCGCCGCCGCAGACGAAGAGGACAGTCGTGATATCCACTCGCCAGCCAAGTGACTGGCCGAGCACGAGCACGTGTACGACCCCGAGGAACGCGATCGTCGCCGTTACGACCACGTCGTACGCGCCGCGGAACTTCGCGATGTTGGATGAGCGCGGGTCCCGGGATGGATACCACTGCATGATGAGGTACAGCGCGATCATCAGTCCCGGCAAGAGAAACGCGCCTTCCACGCGACTCCCGTAGCGATTGGGCTCGCCGTGTATGTCCCAATGGACGGCGAAGCGCTCGGGCAGTCGCGAATAGACCGCGATCGAGAACAACCAAGCGCCGCCGATGAACGATGCCGGCAACCACCTACGCATTTGGCCTCCGTGCAGGCTTGGTCCAATCGAGCAGGTGCTCAACGACCTCCTGAAAAACGGTCGTGTTCAGCTCGTATCGCACGTTCTGTCCGTCGCGCTCCGCCAGGACGAGATTGGCATCGCGAAGGATGCCGAGATGTCGTGAGATGGTCGCCCAGGTCGATGGGAATCGGTCGGCGATCTCGCCTGAGGTACGTGGTCCGGCCCGGAGAAGTTTGAGGATCTCGCGTCGGGTCGGGTCGGCGAGGGCGCGGAAGACGGCGTTCACGGACGGGCGAAGGGTAGCATCAGATAATTAGCTAAGTATCTAATTTTAAGTCCGACCGCGCGTTCGTTTCAACCGAGGACGGAAAACCAACAACCCGGAGTGTAATCGCCGCTTCGTCCGGTCCGACGTACTATTGAGTACAACTCACCCGGTACGGAGGCGCCATGCAGCTAGGGATGGTGGGGCTCGGGAAGATGGGCGCGAACATGACGACCCGTCTGGTTCAAGGAGGCCACGAGGTCGTCGCGTTCGACCGGAGCGCAGACGCTGTGCAGGCCGCCGCCGGTCACGGTGCGCGCGCGGCCAACGCGCTCGAGGATCTCGTGCGGCAGCTCAAGGCGCCACGCGCCGTCTGGGTCATGCTTCCCGCGGGCGATCCCACCGAGAACACGGTTCGTGCCCTCACCGAGCTGCTGGCCAAAGGCGACACGATCATCGACGGCGGCAACAGCAACTACAAGGAGTCGATCCGTCGCGCGGGGATGGTGGCAGAGCGCGGCCTCCATTTCGTCGATGCCGGGACGAGCGGCGGGGTCTGGGGACTCAAGGAAGGCTATAGTCTGATGATCGGCGGACCTAACGAGGCCGTGGATCGGCTGCGGCCGATCTTCGAGACGCTCGCGCCGGCGAAGGACGCGGGGTGGGGGCACGTCGGGCCGGCCGGCTCGGGCCACTTCACCAAGATGGTGCACAACGGCATCGAGTACGGCATGATGCAGGCATATGCCGAAGGCTTCTCGATCCTCAAGCACAAGAAGGAATTCTCTCTCGACCTGGCCCAGATCGCGGAGCTGTGGCGAACGGGGAGCGTGGTGCGCTCCTGGCTGCTCGACCTCACGGCCCGCGCGTTGCACGACGACCAGGAGCTTTCCTCGATCGCGCCGTACGTATCGGATTCGGGCGAGGGACGCTGGACGGTCACCGAGGCGATCGATCTGGATGTACCGGCGCCGGTGATCACGCTGTCACTGCTGCAGCGGCTCCGATCGCGTGATTCCGAATCGTACGCCGATCGCCTGCTGTCAGCGTTGCGGAATCAGTTCGGCGGGCACGCGATCAAGAAGACGTAGGGAAACAGGAAACGGAAACGGGAAACGGGAATCGAACAGCGAAACGGCGTTAGGCGCGGGCACCGAGCCAGGGGCATACGATGGCGACGAAGGCGGGACGACCAGGCAGACTGAAGGGACTACAGGCACGTGAGGGACAAGAGCGTGTGGGTGAGCGGCCGGTTCACGGGCCGTGCACGTTCATCGTCTTCGGCGGTACCGGCGACCTCGCGCGGCGCAAGATTCTTCCTGCACTCTCGCGCCTTCGCCACGGCGGGCTGATCGACGACGATACCACGATCCTCGCCGTGGCGCGCGACAAGGGAATGGATGACCGCGGCTTTCGTGACGTCGTACGCCAAGCGGTCGAAGACGATGGCATGGCCGCGAAGGAGATCGAGGACTGGGTCGAGAAAACGATCTACTACCAAGGCATCGGCGGCGGCACGCCCGAGGACTTCAAGGCGGTTGCGACCCGCATCGCCCAGCTGGAACAGGAGCGCGGTCAGCCGCCGAACCGGATCTTCTATCTGGCGCTGCCGCCTAACGTCTTCCCGTCGACGATCCAGGGCCTGGGCGAAGCTGGGCTGAGCCACAGCACGACCGGCGAAGGCAACGGCACCAAGTACTGGACGCGGCTCGTGATCGAGAAGCCGTTCGGCCGCGATCTGCAGTCGGCCGAGGCGCTGAATCAGCTCATCCACAAGTACTTCGACGAGTCGCAGGTCTACCGCATCGACCACTACCTCGGCAAGGAGACGGTGCAGAACCTGCTCGTCTTCCGTTTCGCGAACTCGGTGGTCGAGTCGCTGTGGAATCGCGACCATGTCGAGAGCGTCCAGGTGACGGTTGCGGAGGAACTGGGCGTCGAAGGACGTGCGGGATACTACGAGACGGCGGGCGCGGTGC
>JAJKIV010000220.1 GCA_021154285.1 Gemmatimonas sp.
CGACGCGGACTGGGTGCTGCCGCGACTCTTCCGCATCTTTGCCTTTTGGGGAAACTCCGAGATCGATCTCACCAAGGCGCTGCTCGCTCCGGGCACGTCGGAGATCGAGATCCGCTGCATCATGGCCAGCGTCGAGATCATCGCTCCGCCCGATCTGCGCGTGGAGTGCGAGGTCGATGCCGTCCTGGGCAGCGCCGAGATCAGGCGCCAGGTCTCGACGCCGGCGCCGGCCGACGCGCCGGTCGTTCGCATCACTGGCACCGCGTTCCTGGGCTCGATCGAGATCAAGGTCGTCGATCCAGATGCGCCGACTTTCATGCAGAAGCTCCGGCGGAAGATCAAGGGACGCTAACGAAGTCCCATCCTCGCGAGGAGCTTCGCGAATCGGGGATCAGGACGCAGCGGCCCGAGCGCTGGTAGGACGCGAAGCTGATAGCGGCCTTGCATGGTCCACTGCGCGCGATCGAGCCACGCAAACGCCGAATCGGGTTGCTTTCTGGCCGCGAACAAGGCGGCGATGAACACGCTGCTCAGCGGTGCATCGGGGCGATGTTCGATAGTGTCGAGCAGTGCTCGGCCCTTTAGCCGCTCATTGCAGAATGAGTACACGCTAACCAGGGTGAGGCGGATCTGGGTATTATTGGGCGCCAAGTCCTGAGCGCGGGCATTTTCCTGAAATGCGCCCGGGCAGTTGCCGGTCTGTGCCTGCCTCACCGACCGAATCGCGATGGCACCGGGATGTGTGGGATCGATCAGCGAATCACGATCCGGCACCTTCGAGAAGGGTTTTCGAATACCCGCGTAGCGCTCGATGTCGATCACCGCGCCATGAGTGGTCTGGGACAACGGATCGAGCTCCGCGGCGTGCTGGATCTCGAGCACCGCATCCTCCTTGCGGCCGAGCGTCGCGAGCAGCACGGCGTACCAGTGGCGTGCCAGCGCGTTCGAGGGAGCGAGCGCAATCGCTCGCTTGAACTCCGCCTCCGCTCCTTGCCAGTCAGCCCGGTCGGTGAGAATCGCCGCAAGCGAGGTATGCGCGTCCGAGCTCGTGCTATCCAATGCCAGTGCCCGGGCTGCGGCGAGTCGCGCACTGTCGGTCACATAGTCGAACGATGCATATCCGGATTCGCCGAGGAACCGATACGCATCTGCTAAACCAGCATAGGCGGGGGCGAAGCTGGAGTCACGTGCCGTCGCCTGGTGGAAGAATGCGAGTGCCTGACGCAGCGAGGCCGGATTGCGGCTCCGGAACGCGTCGCGTCCCCGCAGATACAATCCGTACGTGACGGTGTCGACCTTCCGCGACACGACACGTCCCCGCGGTGCCCGGAAGAGGACGTGCCTCACGAGCGAATCGGTCACCATACCCTCGAGCACCATGATGTCGCTCAGATCTCCCTCGAAGGCATGCGCCCAGAGGTGCCGGTCCCCAGCCGCATCGAGAAGCTGCACGTTCAGGTGCACGCGAGTGCCCTCGAGACGCATCGTGCCTTCGACGATGCCGTCGCAATTGAGATCCTCTCCAATCTTTGGTAGCAGGGCTCCCGCACGCTCGTAGCGCATGGTCGACGTGTGCGAGATGACTTTGAGTTCCTCCTCCGGCGCCAGCCCGGTGATGATGTCGTCCGTGATGCCGGCCGAGAGATGCGGCCAGACGGAGTCGCGGCTCACGTTCTGGATCGGAAGCACAGCGAGGCAGCGTACGGCCGGCGCAGGCGCGGCCCCGCGACCACGGGTGCGCACGAGCGCACCGACGAGCACGAGCGCGAGCAGCGCGGCGACAATGCTTGCGCCGGCACGCCATGGCCGGGTGCGCACTCGCGATCGTATCGGCGGCCTGGCAACGTCCGGTGCCGTCTTTACTGACGTCGCACTCTCCACCGACTCGGCGGGACGTGTTATTGCGTCGACCCGTT
This sequence comes from Gemmatimonas sp., assembly GCA_021154285.1. Taxonomy (GTDB): domain Bacteria; phylum Gemmatimonadota; class Gemmatimonadetes; order Gemmatimonadales; family Gemmatimonadaceae; genus JAJKIV01. The sequence continues at coordinate 1,917 of JAJKIV010000220.1, forward strand.
CAGCGAGTGGCTCCGTCTGAAGTCGTCGAACGAACGCCGCGATCTCGGGATCGACCGGCGTGCCAAGCTGCTCGCGCACGAGTAGCTCGTGAACTCGCGCATGGTGTAGCGCCGCGGCGCGATCGCCGGATTCGGCGAGCGCGCGCATGAGGCGGAGCGCTGGTCTTGCGGCAACCGGATCGGTCGCCGCGAGCTTGCGTAGCCAAACCGCCGCGCCACTCGGATCACGAGCGGCCTCGCGACTCGAGGCCATCTGGTCGAGTGCCTGGCAATATCGCCTGGCTTGTCGCGCGCGTTCCTCCTCGAGCCAGTGATCGAGCTCGGGAGCGGCCGCCGAGAGATGGAAACCGTCGAGAAATGGTCCGCGATACAACTCCAGCGCTTCATCAGTACGACCGGAATGCAGCGCTTCCTCGAAGGCCAGCGCGTCACACCAGATGAGCGCGCGGTCGAGCGCGATGTCACCGTCACCGCGACCAACGAGCGCGTCCGTGCCAAGACTGCGACGGATGAAGTGCAACGCCTGGTTGAGCGCGTTGCGCGCTCGCGGTTCGTCATGCTCGGGCCAGAAGAGCGCCAGCAGCTTGTCGCGACGGTGGAAGTCACGCGGCCGCGCCATGAGCAGGTAGACGAGGAGTGCGACGCGGCGCGGCTGAGCGAGCAGTGCCGACAGCTCTTGCCCGTCGCCGCCGTGCAGCTGCACCGAACCCAGTGTCCGAAGTCGAATAGTCGACGCCATCGCGCCCCTTGCTGCTGTTGCGTTATCTCGCCGATAACCGCGGAAAACAACGCGGTAATTCGACAACGACATCCTCGACGAACGTACACGCGGCACTGGTCGCCGCAATCACCCTGACCGCGAGGATCGTCATGCGTTCATCGTATTTGCAACAAGCCCGGAGAGCCGTCCCGATGCTCTGGGCATTCATCATGGCGGGCGGCGCTGGCTGCGCCGCTGACCATACGGCGGCACCGCGGCAACCGGTATTCACGCTGACCGCGAGCCGGGAGACCGGCAATTGGGGGCAGCGCGGGCGTGTCGTGGACGCCACCCTCCTGCGGCATGTCACGAGGGACGAAGCCGCCGCGCTGCTCGCGCCTAACGCCAACCTCGGCGCCGTGGAGGCGTTCGATCCCCGCTACGATGTGGACCAATACGCAATGTCGTATACGACCATCAATGAAAAGGGCGAGCCGACAGTCGCGAGTGCTGGTGTCTTCGTGCCGATTGGCGCGGGCACTCGATTGCCACTGGTCTCGTTCTCGCACGGAACGCAGACCGACAAGCAGAAGGTCCCGTCGACGCTCGCGTTCATCAATCCGCAGGGGATCGTCAACGCGGCGCATGGCAGCGTTGCGGTACTTGCCGACTACGTTGGCATGGGAGTGGATGCGGCGCACATTCAGCCATATCTCATCGCCCAGGTTGGAGCGGACGCGAGCCTCGATGCGCTCCGTGCGGCGCGGCGCCTGTTGAAAACGCTCGGGCTGTCGCTCGACGGGCGGCTCTTCGTTTACGGCTACTCGCAGGGCGGTCAGGTGGCGATGGCGCTGGTTCGTGAGATCGAATCCGAGCCGCGCTCCCACTTCACGGTGACCGCTGCCGCGCCGGGCTCCGGACCGTACGCCTTCGGCGAGGTGTTCAGGACAACACTCGCCAATCCCAATCCGCCCGTGCAAAAGGCCCCGAGCGTGCCCGTGATCTTTCTCGTCGCGTCCTTTCAGGAAGTCTATCACTTCGCCAACCGCATGGACGATCTGCTCGTTCCCCCGTTCGATGCGTTCGGTGAGCGCATGGTCACGAGCGGGATGACCGACGCCGAGGCGGCGGCCATCCCCGTGGCGAAATTCTCGCGCGACGTGCTGCAGCCGGCACTGTTTGAGAGCATACTCAACGATCCGGACGCGCCCATCGTGCAGGCGATGCGGGCGAACGAGACGTATGATTGGACACCACGGACGCCATTGCGCATGTATTACACACCGGCGGATCTCGTGGTGAATCCGATGAATACTCTTCTCGCTCTCGAGCGCATGCGCGCGCGTGGCGCTCAGAATGTCGACGCGATCCCACTCGTCGGCCTCAAGGGAGAGGCGCTCACGCATGGTCTCGCTCAATGGCCTGCGTACATCGGGGCGCGGCGTTGGTTCGACACGTTCCCTGTTCCGACCGACGTTGTCGACGACGACAGCGACGAACGGTGAAGTAATAGCCCTCAGAATGCATAACGGACGCCGATCTGGGCCTGCCGCCGGGCGTAGTCGCCAATCGCCTCACCAAAATCCAACTGGTTTTGCGTTCCCTGATACTCCGAGTGATTCGCCCAGTTGCCGAGGTTGAAGACGTCGCAGGTCACGATCAGGCGTCCGTTGGACAGCGGAACGGTCTTGCCGATGCGGATGTCGATCGTGCGATACCAATGCTCCAAGCCAAGGCGCCGTTCGGTTCGGACGCCGTTAGGCCAGTCGTCGTCCGTCGAGCCGTTCAGGTTGACGTCCGTACCGACCGCCGCCGCAAAGGGCCGCGGACTCGCCAGCACCGCGATCGTCGAGAGCTGAAGCCCGAATGGCCCGGTCGTCAGACCGGAGACCACGAGCCGATGTCGTTCGTCGCCGTCGCTGCGCTGCATCCGATACGCGGCGGAATCCGAATAGTCGCTCGTCGAGACGGCGCCGAACTCGGACCGCGCCCAGGCAAGTGTGTATGCGGCGGTGATGCGCGTCGCTCCGCGATCGTAGACGAGGGATGTCAACACGCCACGATACGTCGCGTCTCCAAAGCTCCCCCAGAGTATGATGTCACCGAAGCTGCTCGTGAGCGGACGCTTGCCAGCCGCGGCATTGAACGCGTTGACGTTCACCGTTACCGGCAACCCGGACATGTGCTGATCGATGTAATCGACGTTGAGGGCGAGAGTGGCACCGAGGCGTTGGCCGATGCCTAACGACCACTGATGAGTGGCCGGCGTCTCCATACGGTCGGGAAGCAGTTGCACGTTCGCCGGAGTCGGCGTGCCACCGCCGGCGGCGACGCGGCTCCGCAGGACCTCAGGGTCGGTGGTCCCCGGGTTTTGAAAGGTGTACGTCCGCCAGCGCCACGAGAGCTGCTCCATCGTCGCGCCAAAAGCCGGCACCCGATCGTACATCACACCGTAGCCGGCGCGCAGCCAGGTACGCCCCGCTCCCGAGACATCCCACGCAACCGCCAACCGCGGCGCGAAGTTGTCGCGATCATTCTTCCGGTCGCCGCTGTTGAGATACCGCGTGCCGGCCACGCGTTGCAACGTGGTATCTCCCACCCATGGCGATGCCGAGCCCTGCCCCAGAGTGTTGACGTCGGCGTCGTAGCGCAGGCCTAACGTCAGAGTCACCGTTGGAATGGGTCGCCAGCGATCCTGGAGAAATGCACCGGCGAACCAGAAGTACGACGCCGACCGCGCATCATCGGTGGAGGTCGGATCGACGAACCCAACGCCGATCGTGCCTGCGCGGGGAACCCTGCTCGTGTCCGTAAGGAAGACGAACAGACCGTCGCGAGTCGACGGGAGATAGCTCCGGCCGTTGACACCCGTGGCCTCCACGCCGCCTGTGAGCGTATGCTCACCACCCAGCGACCGCGTCGTGTACGAGAACTTCTCGGCGGCCCCAAGGTACGTCGCGCTCACAACCTGCGGGAAAGCGGGACGGCCGGTCTGGAGACCCGCGTAGCGGAGTGTCGCACCTCGCGCGACGGGTTCATCGTCCTGTTTGTTCGTAATCAGGTGAAGCGACAGCTCGTTCACGAAGGAGGGTGAGACACTGCGGTCACGAAGCTGGACCATGGAGACGTCGTACCTCGAAGCGACCCCCGCATCGCGCGCGAGCATTGGACCCGTGGGTAGCCGCACGCCAAAGTTCGAGTTGCTCGTGAGGTCACGTCCGAGCCAGATGGCATCCACGGTGTGTGATCCATGAAGCCCGGTGATTCGGGCCATGCCCATCTGGTTGCGGAAGGGAGCGCGGAAAGTCCCGGCGTATTGGTTCCAGATGTCGGGCGCATACGAGGGGCGCCCTGGTACCACGGTGACGAAGTTGTCAGTGATCTGGCCTTCGTAGCTCATCGAGAAGAACAAGCGGTCACGAAGCAGGGGCCCACGCAGGTTGCCTCCAACCTGACTGCGCTGATATTTCGGGTTCTCCGTCTGGAAGCTGCCGCGAGCAACGAGGGTCCGGTTTTGCTCGAAGCCGAAGAGCGATCCGTGCAACGTGTTCCCGCCTTCATGTGTCACCGCGCTCATCACCCACGAGCCGCCATGCGTGTACTCGGCGTCATACGGATTGAGATAGACGCGGTACTCGCGCACTGCCTCCTGTGGGATGAGTGATCCAGTCTGGGGCTGACCGACGAGCTGCCCCGTCGCGAGCCCTTTCCACTCGATGCCATCGACATAGAGGTTTACGAACCTCGCGGTAGAAAGGGCGCCGGCGGCCGGAATGGCGCGACCGGCTTCCTGTCCAAAGCTGCGAATGCCGGGCGCGATTGACGCGAGCGCCAGCACGTCTCGCGAGTTGAGAGGCAGTTGCTCGATCTCCTTCTCGAGTACCGGCGTCGAGACGTTCGTCCGCTCTACTTCGGTGAGCGCCTGTGCCTGAACGATCGTGGGCGCGAGCGCCACCGTCTCGTCACCGGTCTCGAGCAGCCAGTCGAGCCGCCGCGACTCGCCGAGGACGACCTGTACTCCCAATCGACGCTGTGAGCGGTAGCCTGTCGCCCAAACGGTCATGTCGTAAGTGCCAGGTGGGAGCGCGACGACGCGGTATCGAGCGGCGGCGTCGGCAAGCGCCTCACGAGTGCGTCCCGTCTCGCGGCTCCGAGCTTCGATCCGCGCACCGGCAATGGCGAGGCCGCTCGCCGAAAGAACTTTGCCTTCCACAGCCGCCGTCGTGCCCTGAGCGGCCGTAACCGCTGTGCAGCCACAGGCGAATGCAACCGCTATCGACCACCGATACACGACTTTTCGCAATGATCGATCAGGCACGTGGCCTCCGCGCGATGCTCGGTCCTCTTTACGCTCTCCCGTTCGGTCGCGCAAGCGCCTGCGTCTCGCGTCGCGTTACCTGACAGGTAAGCGCTGGACAGAGGCAGGTCACTGATCATCGAGATCTTGCCGTCACCGCTCGGCGCGGGAGGAACCTGCCGCTCCGACCTGCGTCAGCCACGTCTTCGGGAGCGCTCGATGCGACGTTCACGTTTCCTCATGTTGTTCAGCGCGGTGACGCTTGCCGCCGGTTGCGGTGACGACGATGGTCCGACGTACCGCCGGCCGCGGCCAGGGGA
>JAJKIV010000221.1 GCA_021154285.1 Gemmatimonas sp.
ACGTTCTCGTAGACGAACGCCTTCGCGTCGATGTTGTTCACGACGAGGTCCAGCCGGCCGTCGTTGTTCAGGTCGGCGTAGGCCGCGCCGTACGAAAAGCTCGGTTGGGCGAGCCCCCACGCTACCGACTTGTCCGTGAACGACAGGTCGCCGTCGTTCCGAAATACGTAGTTGGACTCCGCATACGTCGGCAGCCGATCGAGCAGGTCCAGCCCCACGCGGCGCGAATCGATGCCCTTGCCTCGCCGGACCGTGAACATCGCGGTCTGATAATCGAGGTCGTTGACCGTCTTCGGGTAACCGTTCCCGATGAAGATGTCCTTGTACCCATCGTTGTCGAAGTCGGCGAACAGCGCGCTCCAGCTCCAGTCGGTGTGGGCGACGCCGGCGAGCGCACCAACCTCACTGAAGACGATGTCGCCGTCCTTCGTGATTCCGTTGCTCAGCTGAAGCGAGTTGACGGAGTAATCATCGCGGATCCCGGCGGCTCGGGACCGCAGAAGTCGCATGGGGGTCATGTAGCCGCTCGTGCGTTTCCGCCCGCTGAGCGCGTGCGGCATCATGTCCACCTGCATGATGTCCGGCCAGCCGTCGTCGTTGAAGTCCGCGATGTCCACGCCCATGCCCGCGTAGCTCGCGTGCTTGAGATATGATGCCCGTTTGTTCGTGAACGTGCCGTCGCGGTTGTTGATGTAGACGACGTCGTTAGGCGTCCCGTCGTTCGACACGTAGATGTCCGGCCAGCCGTCGGCGTTCAGGTCGCTGACCACGACGCCCAACCCGAATCCCGGGTCGCGAAGAATGCCCGCTTCTTTCGATACGTTCGTGAACGACCCGTTGCAGTTGTTGTGATAGAGCTGGTTGTAGCTCCCCGGCGTCGAGTCGCGCACCATGACCGGGCTCTGGACCACCTCACCGCGCGAGAAGTCCGCCGGCGAGTTGTTGAGCAGGAAGAGGTCGAGGCAGCCGTCGCGGTCGTAGTCCAGAAACACCGCGTGCGTCGTGAAGCTGGTGTCGGCTATGCCGTATCGGGCCGCGGCTTCCGTGAACGTCCGGTTGCCATTGTTGATGAACAGCTCATTCGCGCGCTGTTCGGGCTTCGACCAGGCCGGCCCCGAGACCGAAACGTAGATGTCCAGGTAACCGTCATTGTTGATGTCGACCATTGTGACGCCGGTCGCCCATCGGGTGGTTTCGACGCCTGCACGCTTGGTGATGTCCTCGAACCGCATGTCGCCCTTGTTCAGGTACAGGCGGCTCGAGACCATGTTGCCGGCGAAGAAGATGTCGGGCAGACCATCGTTATCGATGTCCCCGACCGCGACGCCTGCGCCGTTGTAGACGTAGACGTCGTTCTGCACGTTCACCGAGTCATTCGTGGTGATCGTGTTCGCGAAGGTGATGCCGGTCCGGGACGGGCTCAGGAGCTTGAACACCGGTCGCTCGCGGCCCCCGGGACCGCAGGCGGCCAACGAAATGAGGACGATGCTCACTGCAAACGGACGCGCTCGATACATGCGCCTCAAGCTGATGCTTTACCCGGCATCAAGCTAGCGCCGTCGACCCTCCAGACGGGACGTCCCGGCCCGGAATTCCCAACACTTCGCTGGTTCCTGTCGTATTCTCGCCGTAGGTTGTAGTGCTACTGAAATGACCTCGACCATTCACCGAACAGAGAAAGCGCCTCGGCCTGTCCGCACGCGAACGCGGGCGGCAGTTGTGGCGTTCGCACTGCTCGGCCTGGTCCAGCTGTTCGTCTCGGCCGTGATTCCCTTTGCCGAGGCGCGCGCGCCGTCCCGACTGGGCGCGCATATCGAGCAGCCGAGCGAGCGACGCCACTACGTTCACGACGAGGCGTACTGCTCGGCGTGCATCGCCCGGCACCTGACGGGGACGGCGCCATTGCCGGCGCCGCCGCCCAAGGTTGCCGTCGGGTTCGTGGCGCCGCCTCCGGCGGCGCGGCTCGTCCCTCCTGATACCGAGCGCCGCGGCCCACTCGCCGCCCGCGCTCCCCCCACGCCCCGCCAGCTCGGCTGATTCGGGCGCCCGCACCGCGGGCAAGCCCTACGAGCGCCATTGCACCGCCGCACGACGAGCGGGCTGCCGCCGTACTCGTTAGGCCGAGCGACTCGAGACCCCACGTAGTTCGACCCGATGCGGTGACGGCCTGTCATCGCGTCGGCTCCCTTCGGTCAACGAGCATGGGCATGGACCATCGGTTTCTTTCGTATTCCTCGGCACGAGTCGGCCGCGCGTGCATTGGCGCGACGCTCCTCACGCTCGGTGCGAGCGTGACGGCGCGCGCACAGCGGCGCGATACCACCACGACGCAGGTTCTCCGAGTCACGCGCGAGGACGCGATCAAGCAGGCGCTCACGCGCAACCCGACGCTCGCCGTCGCTCGCGCGCAGGTCGCGCAGGCACAGGCTCGCGTGACGCAGGCGTACGCGCTTCCCGAACCGTCGTTCGGCGCGAGCGTCGTCGGACAGACGGGAGCGTTTAGTTGGCACTCGGGAAACGAAACCGACTACTCGCTCGGCATCACCGTGCCGTTCCCGACGAAGATCGCGCTGCAAGGGCGGGCCGCGAAGGGTGACCTGGGGAGCATCGACGAGTCGTACACGCTGCAGAAACAGCTCGTCGTCTTCCAGACGAACCAGGCGTACGACTCCCTGCTCGTGTCGCTGAAGCACCGCCAGGATCTCGAGGAAGCGCGCAAGCTGTCGCAGGAATTTCTCGACAAGACACAGGCGCGCTACAACGCTGGCACCGTCGCGAAGCTGGACGTGGTCAAGGCTCAGGTGGCACTCGCGCAATCGGAGAACGACCTGATCGCGAACGAGCGTGGCGTTGCCAACGCGCGCGCCGGGTTGAACCGGATGCTCGGCCGAGTGCTCGGCGCGTCGATCGACGCGGCCGACAGTCTGACGATTCCATCGGCACCGCCGGAATTCGCGGAGCTCGAGGCGCTCGCTATGCAGCGACGACCGGAGCTGCGCGGGCTCGCGAGCCAGCAAGCCGGTGCGCGGGCGTCGCAGAAGCTGGCGCAGCACTATCTGATTCCCGACGTCGACCTGAGTGTCACGCGAAGTCGGATAAATGGTGAGCCCTACGAGTATGAGACGGGCATCGGCGTCAGCCTCCCGATCTTCTTCTGGCAGCATCAGAGGGGCGAGGTGGCGGAGGCGCGGTATCGCTCGAACGAGTTGGACGCGCAATACCGCGACATGGCGGCGCAGGTAGGTGAAGACCTGCGGAACGCCTACGCGACCGCGTCCACCTCGCTGCGTCAGGCGATCTACATCCGGGATCAGCTCGTGCCCTCGGCGCGTGAGGCGTACCGCATCGCGTCCACGAGCTACACGCTCGGCGGATCGTCGGCCCTCGAGGTGATCGACGCGCAGCGGACGCTGCTCGACGCGCAAACCCAGTATTCCGCGGCGCTGGCCGCGGTGAACGACGCAATGGCCGATCTCGAACGCGCGACCGGCGCGCCATTCTCCTCAGCTTCCCGCGGAGGCTCCAATGCGCGGTAACACCATGGCGTGGGGCGTGGCCGCGGCGGTCATGGCGCTCACGATGACGTTAGGCGGGTGCACGAGCAAGGGGGCCGAGGCGGATGAGACGGGGTCCACGGCATCGTCGAAGGCGGCTGGCGCCGCTGCGCCGGCGAGTGACACCGGCGCCGCTCGTCCGGTCGTCGTTCCGTCCGAGCAGCTCGAGCGCCTTCACGTCGAGCCCGTGACGCAGACAAACTTTCGCCCAACGATCCAGGTCACGGGCACCGCGCAGTTCAACGCCGATGTCTCGACGCAGGTGATCCCGCCCATCTCGGGACCGGTGATGCGGATTCTCGAGGATGTGGGCGCGCAGGTGCACCGCGGCGAGGCGCTCGCGCTGGTGTCGTCGCCGGACTTCGCCACGACGATCGCCGACTTCCGGAAAGCGCAGGCGGCGTACGTGCAGACCAAGCGGGTCGCCGACCAGGACGAGCAGCTGTGGAAGAACGACGCCATCGCCAAGCGCGACCTCGACCAGGCCGAGACGGATGCATCGGCCGCCGCGGCGGATCGTGATGCGGCGCTGCAGCAGCTTCGAGCGTTAGGCGTCGACGAGGCATCGATCGCCGCGCTTCGTGACGGGAAAGACACCCCCGCGCTTCAGGGCGCCATCCGCTCGCCGATCGATGGGACCGTCGTCGAACGGCTGATCAACCCCGGCCAACTGCTCCAGGCCGGATCCGCCGCGGCGTTCACGGTCGCGAATCTCGCGACCATGTGGGTGCAGGCCAACGTATTCGAGACCGACCTCGCGTCGGTGCAGATCGGAGACCGCGCGGAAGTCACGACGACAGCGTCGCCGAACCCGTTCGTCGGCAAGGTCACGTACATCTCGGCCCTGGTGGATCCCGCCACGAAGGCGACGGCGGTTCGCGTGCTGGTGCCGAACACGCGACGACTCCTCAAGAAGGACATGTACGTCCAGGTCGCGATTCATGGGTCGCGCGAGCGAAACGGGCTGCTCGTTCCCGTCACGTCCGTGCTGCGCGACGACGACAACCTTCCATTCGTGTTCGTGCAGACCGGGAACGACACCACCACGTTCGGTCGCCGCCAGATCACGATCGGTTCCCGCGTTGGCGACCGCTACGAGGTGACGGCGGGGCTCAAGGCGGGCGAACGGATCATCTCCGAGGGCGCACTGTTCGTGCAGTTCGCGCAGACGCAGTGAGCGAACATTTCAGTCCGCCCGCTGGCCGCCCGCCGCACGACGATGATGGGGACGGCGTGTCGGATGGCGTCCGGTCGGACAGGTGGGCGCACGAAGTCACGCACGCGGAGGCGGAGGCCGCGCGCTCTCCCTCGATCGTCAACCGCATCGTCGCCGCGTCGCTCCGGCAACGGCTGCTGGTCGTACTCGCCGCCGTCACGTTGATCGGGATCGGGCTATGGTCGTTCCGGCGCCTGCCAGTGGACGCGTATCCCGATCTCTCGCCGCCGATGGTGGAGATCATCACCCAGTGGCCGGGCCATGCGGCGGAAGAGGTCGAGCGGCTGATCACAGCCCCCGTCGAGCTGCAGATGAATGGCCTGCCTGGCCTGCGGGTGATGCGCTCCATCTCGCTCTACGGGCTGTCGGATGTCACGCTCACATACGTCGACGGAACGGACAACTACTTCGCGCGCCAGCAGGTGTTTGAGCGAATTCCCGACGTCGCGCTGCCGCCCGGCGTCAGTGCCGGCGTCTCACCACTGTCGTCGCCGTCGGGGTTGGTGTACCGATACGTGCTGCAGAGCCCAGACCGCTCGGCGCGCGACCTGCACATCCTGCAGGATTGGGTGATCGACCGCGCGTACAAGTCGGTGCCTGGTGTGGCCGACCTCGAGTCGTTAGGCGGCGAGACGATGCAATACCAGGTGCTGATCGACCCCACCAAGCTCGCCGGGGCGGGGCTCAGCGTGAGTGACGTCTCGAGCGCGCTGGACGCCAACAACGGGAATGCCGGCGGCGGCTTCTACTCGGAGGGCGGTCAGTTCTACTACGTCCGCGGGCTGGGTCGCGTCGCGACACCCGAGGATATCGGGAACGTCGTGCTCGCCGTGCATAACGGCATTCCGGTCCTCGTGAAGGACATCGGGCAGGTGGTCATCGGTTCCGCGCCGCGACTCGGTCGGTTCGGATATCAAAGTCAGAACGATGCCGTCGAAGGCGTGGTCAAGCTGCGCACCGGCGAGCAGGCGCAGACTGTGCTGCAGGGAATTCAGAAGAAGACCGCGGAGCTCAACAACCAGATCCTGCCGAAGGATGTGAAGGTCCTGCCGTTCTACGACCGCAGTGACCTGATCCATCTCACGACGCGGACGGTTGAGGACAATCTGCTCCGCGGCATCGTGCTCGTCGTCCTCGTCCTGATCTTCTTCCTGTACGACATCAGGTCAGGGCTCATCGTCGCGGTGACGATTCCGCTCTCACTGCTGTTCGCATTCGTCTGTCTCGACCTGCGCGGCATTCCCGCGAACCTGCTGTCCATTGGCGCCATCGACTTCGGAATTTTGGTCGACGGCGCAGTGGTCATGGTCGAGAACATCTATCGACGACTTGCTGACCCCGAGGCCGAGCGCCTTGGTGTCGTGCACACGATCATCGCCGCCGCGGCGGAGGTGGATCGGCCGATCTTCTACGCGGTCGCGGTGATCATCGCGAGCTTCCTGCCGATCTATGTGCTGCGCGGGCCGTCGGGCAAACTGTTCGAGCCGATGGCGGATAC
>JAJKIV010000222.1 GCA_021154285.1 Gemmatimonas sp.
CGAGCCCCACACCGGCCACCAACGCCAAGCGGCGGCCGGCCGGTGCGTGCCCGGCGTTGGGTGCGGTGCTCGGCGCAAGCCCGGCAGCCGGGGCCCCCATCTCACGCAGCGCACTCGCGAACTCCGCCGCCGTCGCGAACCGATCGGCCGGGAGCTTCGCGAGACCCGTGAGCACCGCCTGCTCGAGGCTCGGAGGAATCGTCTTTCGAACGAGCGTCGGCCGCTCGGGTTCGGCGCTCAGAACCTTCGCCACCACAGCGTGGACGCTCGATCCCGTGAACGGCGGATCGCCGGTGAGCATCTCGTACGTCACCGCCGCGAGCGCATAGATGTCCGTGCGCGCGTCGATCGACTTCTCGCCCATGGCCTGCTCAGGCGACATGTACTGCGGCGTGCCTAACGATAGCCCCGTCTGGGTGAGCCGCTGGCCGCCCGCCTGCTGGACGGCCAGCGCAATCCCGAAATCCGCCACGAGCGCGTTGCCATCCTGCAGGAGGATGTTCTCCGGCTTGACGTCCCGGTGGATGACTCCCTGCCGGTGCGCAGAGTCCAGCGCACTCGCGACTTCGCGGGCGAGACGGACGGCATCGGCGATCGGCAGTTGGCGCTCACGCGTGAGACGCGACCGCAGCGTCTCGCCGGTGACGAGCGGCATTACATAGTAGAGCAGCCCATCCGCGGAACCGCTGTCCAGCAAGGGCAGGATGTGCGGGTGCTGCAGACGGGCGGTGGTGCGGATCTCCGTCAGGAATCGATCCGCACCTAACGCGGCGCCGAGGTCCGGGTGGAGGACCTTGATCGCAACGTCGCGGTCGTGGCGAACGTCGTGGGCGAGATAGACCGTCGCCATGCCGCCCTGGCCGAGCTCCCGTTCGACACGGTAGCGATCGGCCAGGGCCGACGTGAGCGACGCGGCGGTCGTCATCGCGTGGGCTTACTTGTGTCCGGGTACCATCTTCGGCGCCGCTTCCGTGAACGAATAACCCGTCGCCGGACACTTCACCGCCGGATTTGTCGGTGAGAAGACGCCGTCAGGGTTGTTCTTCCACAGCCACACGTGAAGGTCGTAGTGATGCAGCCCGTCCGGCATCAGCGGCTTGTGCCCTTCCATTGGCCCGCCGAGCTCCTGGCCGAAGATCGTCGGCGCCCCCCCTTTCACGAGGTCCACCGGCACGAACCACTCGGCTGCGATCAGCTTCAGCTTGTCGCCGTTCGGCTCGTAGATCAGCACCTGCGGCTTGGTCGGGTCGAGCGTCGGGCCGACGTACCCCATGTTGAGGAAGTGGACGCCCATCGCACCCGGCTTGTATTTCATCGCGCCTTCGCCGCCGCCGTTCGGATACGAGATGCAGCCGAGGGTGGAGTAGTAGCCATCGTGCACGGCGGCTATGGGGTCGTTGTACTTGTCGAGCCCTTTCCGAACAGTCTGGAGCTCGGGTGACAGCGCGGGGCCTTGCGCCTGCACGAGCTGCGGTGCGACGGCGACGAACAACCCCGCGCCGCCGATGGCTCTGAGCGCGAATCTGCGGAACGACATGGCAACCTCCAATTCGGATTGGCCTGCTTCTGGATGGTTCAGGACCCGTAAACGCCTGCGCCCAAAGCTGGCGCCCGCCTCAGCCTGTCACGGCGGCGGCGTGGAACCCCGCGCCGGCAGCCGGTCCAGCGCGGCAATCAGTTGATGCGTGTTGAAGGGTTTGGCGAGGAACCCGTCGGCGTGGTTGTCGCCGGGCGCCGTTTCGCCGCTGATGAGCAGCACGGTGACGTGGGACAGCGCGGCGTCATCGCGGATGGCACGCGTCAGCCGGCGGCCGTCGAGGCCTGGAAGCGCGACGTCGCTGATCACGAGGCTCACCGCCACCGACCGAACCAGCCGTAGCGCCTCGAGTCCATCGGCGGCCTCGATCACCCGCTCGAACGGCGCCGCCAGCCCTCGCAGGCAGCTCCGGAGATAGAGCCGCATGTCGGGGTCGTCGTCGACAATCAGCACGGTCGGCGGCAACGCGCTGGCGCGGACGTCCGCCTCAGGCGTCGTCAAAGGAACAGCACCCATTGGTCAGCTCCTGCACGGTCATGCGCGTCTCCCGATTCTTGGGCGCGCCAACCATGCGACCAATCGGACCAAAGACCCTAGCGGCTACGGCGCAGACTGTTGCGTCGGTGTCGCATTCGGGGACCGGGTCCCGATGTCAGTGCCTAGTCCCTGGTTCCCAGTCGGACTAACCGATCACGCCACGCCGACGGGCGGACTCCGTGCATCTCGTGGAACGCATTCGAGAAGTGCGCGACGCTCTTGAACCCAACCGCGTACGCGATCTCGCTGACACTGCCGGCTCGGGCCTCCAGCATCGCCGCCGCCCGCTCCAGCCGCATGCGCCGGATCAGGTCCGACGGACTCTCCTCGATCAGCTCGCGCAGCCGCCGGTGCAGGTTGCCGCGGCTCTGCCCGACCTCGGCGGCAAGCCGCTCGACCGTGAGCTGCTCGTCGCCGAGGTGCGCTTCGATGGCCGCGCGAACCTGATCGACGAACTTGCGGTCCGCCGGCGCAACGTCCACCGGCGCAACGTCCACCGGCGTGGGATGAATCGCGAGTGGGACGGCCGAAAACCGTTCCCGGAGCCGCCGCCGCGTCGCGATGATGTTCGCGATCCGCGCCAGCAGCTCTCGCACGTCGAACGGCTTGGTCAGGTAGTCGTCGGCCTGCTCCGTGAGTCCGGTCAGCTTGTCCTCTGCCTCCGCGCGCGCGGTCAGCAGGATGACCGGCAGAAAATCAGTCTCCGGATCGGACTTGAGCTGACGGCAGAGCGCGTAACCGTCCATCGCCGGCATCATGACGTCCGAGAGGACGAGGTCGGGGAGGGAGCTGCGGGCCATCGCGAGCCCCTGTTCCCCATCCACCGCTTCGAGCACCCGGTATTTGGGTGCCAGATGCTGCTTCACGTACGCGCGCACCTCGGGATTGTCGTCGACCACCAGGATGGTCGTGGCGTCCTCGCTACCGGGAATCGGGAACTGGGAATCGAGAATCGGCGAACCATTGGGGCGCGTCACCGTTTGGGTAGCACCGGCTATGTTAGGCACATCTCGCATTGGCGACGCCGGGGCGACGAAATCCGGCGGCGGACCCGGGTGCGCCGCGGCCGATGCGACGACCGGCCCGTCTTCGACCACCTGATCAGGAGAGAGATGAGCGCGCCCCTTTCGGAGCGTGATCGTGAACGTGCTCCCGAAGCCCTCTTCACTCGCGACGGTGATGGTGCCGCCGTGCAGGGCGATGAGCTCTTTCGCGAGCGCGAGCCCGATCCCCGTTCCGGGCTGCGTGCCGGCGGTCCTGGCGCGGTGGAACCGGTCGAAGATGAGATCGAGGTCGGCCGCCGGGACCCCGGGGCCGCTGTCCCGAATCGTTATGTGTGCGGCGCCGTCGTCGGCACTCACGGTCACGCGGACGGCGCCGCCGTCGGGTGTGAACTTGAAGGCGTTCGAGAGCAGGTTCGAGAGCGCGCGCTCGAGCTGACTCGGGTCCGCGTACACGATGGCGTCGTCGGCGGCGCCCTGGATGTCGTAGGCAATGGCCTTTCGCTCCGCCAGCGGCACGAACGTGCGGGCGACGCTCATGACGAATGCGCTCAGCTCGACGCGTCGGGCATGCAGCACCTCTCGCCCCGACTCGACGCGTGCGAGCTCGAGGATCTCGTTGATCAGGTCGAGCACGCGTCCGGCATTCCGTCGCGCCAGATCGACCTGCTCGGTCGCGGAGGCCGAGAGTGGCCCATGGAGCCCGGCGCGGAGATCGTCGAGCGGGCCCATGGTCAGCGTCAGCGGCGTGCGGAACTCGTGGCTGACATTCGCGAACAGACGGCTGCGCGCGCGGTCGAGCTCCCGCAGCTGCTCGGCCTCCACGTGTTGGATCTCGAGGCGGTTCTCGAGGCGGAGGCGGTTCATCTCGTAGCGCCTAACGCCGTAAAGCGCCGCGAGCAGCAGCGCGCCGTCGAGGGCATAGGCCCACCACGACCGCCACCACGGCGGCGCGATAACGATCGCGAGCGACGCTCCACGCTCGTTCCAGACGCCATCGTTGTTGCTGGCGCGAACCTGAAACGTGTAGTGGCCCGGCGGCAGGTTCGTGTACGTTGCCACGCGCACCGCGCCCGACTCGAACCACTCGTTGTTGAACCCGATCAGTCGGTAGGCATAACGATTCTTTGCCGGCGCCGAGTACTCGAGTGCCGCGAACTCGAACGTGAGCACGGCGTCGCGGTGGGAAAGACGCAGGGTATCGGCTTCCGAGATGGTCGTCGGGAGCACGGTGAGGCTGTCGCGGACGTTCTCGTACCGGTTGCCGCGGCGGAAGCCGGTGATCGCCACCTCGGGGACGTGCGGGTTGTCGGCGATGGCCTCCGGTCGAAAGTAGTTGAAGCCATAGAGCCCGCCGAAGAACATCTCACCGCTCCGGCTCCTGAACGCCGCGCCGGAATTGAACTCGTTGCTCTGGAGCCCATCATTCGCGTCGTAGTTGCGGAACTGCTTCGTCGTCGGGTCGAACCGTGAAAGGCCCTTGTTCGTGCTCAGCCAGAGACGCCCGGTGGAATCCGGCAGGATGGCGTAGACGACGTCGTTAGGCAGCCCGTCACGCTCGTCGAAGTGCGTGAACGTGCCGGCGGCGATGTCGAACCGATTGAGCCCGCCGCCGGCCGTGGCGATCCAGAGGACGCGGTTCGGCTCATGCGGGTCCGGCTGAATCCAGCGAATCGCATCGTGACTCAGGCTCGCCGGCTGCCGGGGGTCGTGACGGTAGTGTCGGATCGACTTCGTCTTCGGGTCGAACCGCGCGAGTCCCTGGTCCGACCCGATCCAGAGCGCACCGCTCGAGTCCTGGATCGTGGACGGGAAGACCCATTGGCGCAGGGTCGGTCGCTCCTTGAGAGGAAACCGCTCGAAGCGCCCCCGCTCGACGTCCGCCAGTCTGACGAGGAAGTTCTCGGTCACCGCCCAGATCACGCCGTCGCGGTCGCGAAAGACGTCGTAGACCACCTGTTCAGGCAACCCCGTGGAGTCGGCCGGGTCGTACCTGTACTGGCGGGAGCGTCCCGTCGCGATCTCATAGTGGTAGAGCCCCGTGTACGTCGCGGCCCACAGAAAGCCGGGCGGATCTTCGACGAGCGCCCACACGCCCGTGTTGCCGAAATCGTTAGGCCGGTTGGAGCTCGACTCCAAGCTCCGGAGCTCGCCGGTCGCGCGGTTCCACCGGTATAGCAGTCCGGCGTCGATCCAGAGCGCGCCGGTTCGATCGTCGAACAGTGTGTACACGCTGAACCCGGTCAGCCGCGACTTCCAGTTTTCCGGGCGGCGGAAGGTCTGGAACCGGTTCGCCTTCGGGTCGTACACGTTGATCCCGAACCCGTTGGTGCCGACCCACATGACGTCGGAGCGATCGCGGTACACGCGCGTTGGGAGGTCGCTGTCGATGCTCTCGGGATTCTGCGGGTCGTGGCGGTAGTACTCGAACGCGTCGGTCGTCGGATCGAGGCGCATCAGCTCGGACGGCGTCGATACCCAGAGTTTCCCGAGTCGATCCTCGACGATGCTGATGGCGAGTCCCCAGCCGTATCGGTACGTCCTGTATTTATTGTAGTAATGGCGAATGCTCGTCCTGGCGGAATCGAGCGCGCTCAGCCCGGGCACTGACCCGATCCACAGGCGGCCGTGCGAGTCTTCGCCCAGCGCAGTGACGACGGTGTCGATGAGGCCGAGCGGAGCGTTCGCTCGGACAGTGAGGTGGTGGAATGTCACCTCATTCCCGAGACTCGATTCACCTCGATCCAGCCCGGCGTCGGTGCCGACCCAGAGCACGCCGCGGCGATCGACCAGCACGGCATTGACGCGATCGTTGCTGAGACTCGCGGGATTCGCCGGCGCGTGCACGATGCGATGCACGGCGACCTTGTCCTTTCGGTCGACCGTTAGGCGGAACAGCCCTTCACCGGCCGAGCTGACCCAGATGGCGCCGCTCGAGTCCTCGGTGATCGCGGTGATGTCATGCGTCGGCCCGTCGCCGACCCGCGAGAAGCGTTCGTGGGTGCGGTCGAACCGGTTCAACCCCCCGCCTCGTGTGCCAACCCAGAGGCGACCGTGGCTGTCCTCGAAGACGATGCTAATCTCGCTGTCGGAGATCGACGTCGAGTCGAACGGATTGTGGCGGAAGACGACGAACTGATAGCCGTCGTAGCGATCGAGTCCGTCCTTCGTGCCGAACCACATGAAGCCGCGGTGGTCCTGCACGATGCTCGAGACGGCGTTCTGCGACAGCCCGTCGGCGATCGTCAGATGTCGGAACGCGACTCGTTCCTGCGCCGCGAGGGGAGCAGCCAGTGCTGCGATGAGCAGCACGGTTCGAGCGCCGGTCGAGCGGGCGGACATGTCCTCGAACGTACCGCCGGGACCTGCCTCGGGTGAGACCTGGGCGGGGTCGTCTGTCTCATCGCGCCGCGGGGCACGTCGAGATGGTCGTGGCGCAGCCGCGGGCACTCGGCTCCGGCGGCCACCGCTCGCGACGTTCGAGCCAACGGGGCACCGCAACCCATTGCAGCTAACGATCACGATGGTGATACTGTGGCCATACAAGCCGGCCGACTACATCTCGGCGGCCAGGTTACCTCGTTAGGCATCCAATGGGCACTCTCCGGCTCGCTCCGGCGACCGTATCGGACTACCGGCGACTCGCCGAGTCGCGGCTGCCGCGGCAGCTGTTCGACTACATCGATGGCGGTGCTGTCGACGAGCGTACGCTCGCCGCCAACCGCGAGGACCTCGCGCGCTTGAGGCTCCGCCAGCGCGTGCTGCGCGACGTCTCGCAGGTCGACACTACCGCGCAGATCGCGGGGCGAACCGCGGCGATGCCCGTCGCGTTCGCGCCGGTAGGACTTGCGGGACTCATGCGACGCCGCGGCGAAGTGCAGGCGGCACGTGCGGCGGAGGCAGCCGGCGTCCCGTTCACTCTCTCGACCGTCGGCCTCTGCTCGCTGGAAGAGGTGCGTGCCGCCACGAAGGCACCGTTCTGGTTTCAGCTGTACATGATGCGCGACCGCGGTCACGTCACCGAGCTCCTGCAGCGTGCGCGCGCGGTCGGCGTCGACACGCTCGTGTTCACGGTGGACCTCGCCGTCGTGGGCGCGCGCTACCGCGACACGCGGAACGGCATGGGCGGCGGGCTCACCGCCGCGGCCCGTCTCCGGAGCGCGCTCAACTTCGCCGCGCACCCGCGGTGGCTCATGGATGTAGCGTTAGGCGGCCGACCCCTCGTGTTCGGGAACCTGGCGTCATATGTCTCGAGCGCGAAGAATGTCCAGCAGTTCCGCTCGTGGATCGACTCGCAGTTCGACCCCTCGGTGACGTGGCGCGACATCGAGTGGCTTCGCCATGAATGGCCCGGGACGCTCATCATCAAGGGCATCCTCGAGCCGGACGACGCCTGTGCCGCCGCGGACGCTGGCGCGCAGGGGATCGTGGTGTCGAATCACGGCGGCCGCCAACTCGACGGCGCCCCCTCGTCGATCTCGGCCCTGCCGCGCATCGCCGACGCCGTGAGTGGGCGCCTCGAGATCATGTTGGACGGCGGGGTCCACAACGGCCAGGACGTAGTGAAAGCCCTCGCCCTCGGTGCACGGTCAGTGATGCTCGGGCGCGCGTGGGTCTACGCACTCGCCGCTCGCGGCGAGGCCGGCGTTCGGCATCTGCTGTCGCAGATCCAGCGCGATATCAAGGTCACGCTCGCGCTGACGGGTTTGACGAGCGCGCGCGCGGTGACCGCTGACATCTTGCTCGAGGCGCCATCCTCCTCCGATAACGTTCGCTCATAGCGCCGCAGGTTGGTTTGAGATCATCGTGGCGCGGGGCGGGGGCCGAGATCATCGTGGCGGAGGCGCGGGCACTCGGCTCCGGCGGCCACCGCTCGCCACGTTCGAGCCAACGGGCACGGGGCTCCGCTCTCGGATGGCTCCAGGGCCCCGTTGTCTCTCACTGCTCGCTCGACGCCGCCTACGCCGAGCGCCCGCGCCCGACGGCACCGGGCTCGACCCAGAGAGTGCTAGCTGGCCCGCACGGATCGCGACCGGCCCGCGCGGGGCATTCGCGCGGCGCGAACGCGCCGCCCGTCCGCGCCTAACAAGCCGGCGGGACGCGCGCGCACAGTGGGAGGGGACGCGCCGGCGGGCGCTGCGCGCCCGTGCTGCTGGCGGCTGACGGTCAGCTTCTAGCGCGGCAGGAGGCTCGAGCCGTGTAAGCGCGTAGCCGCCGGAGTCTCGACACCCCGCCGACAAGACAGCCATGCCAACCGTAAAGCCGTTCAGCAGCCAGCCGCCAGCCGCCGATCACGGAACGACGGTAGTCGGCCGCTTCGCCTTCACCGGAAACGCGGGAGGCTTTGCGATCTGCGCGCCCTTGGTCGCCACCGCCTTCATGGTCTCTTCCACCGCGCGCTCGAGCTGCGGATCCCGGCCCTGCATAACGAGTTTGGAATCCTCCAGCACCTCGATGTCGGGATGAACACCTTCGCCCTCCGCGATGAACCCATCCGGTCCGAACACGGCACGCTCCGGCGCCGTGATATAGCCACCATCCACGAGCGGGTAGGGCACCGCCGCGTTCACCAGTCCACCCCACGTGCGCGTGCCGATGAGCGGGCCGACGCCGAGCTGACGGAACACCCACGGGAAGAAGTCGCCGCCCGAGCCCGCGAGCTCGTTCGTGACCAGCGACTTCGGGCCGGCAACGCCGCTGATCGGCAACTTCACACTCGCCACGCCAGGGACGAAATCGGTCACCCCGCCCACCGGCTTGCGACTCATGGCCGCAACGAAGTAGTCGTCCAGCAGCCCGCCCTGGTTGAAGCGCTCATCGATTACCGCTCCCTTACGGTCCTGCTGCGCGTAGTAGTACCGGTCGAACGCCGTGACCGCCGGGCGGCTGGTGTTCGGGATCCAGACGTACGCGAGCGTCCCGTGGGAAAGCGAGTCCACTCGGCGCCGGTTGTCCTCGACCCACGCGCGCTGTCTGAGCTGTGCCTCCGAGCGCACGGGGACGACCGTCACGTTCCAGGCGCCCTCGCCGCTCGCGCGGTCGCTCAGGCGAAGCACCGTCTGACGATCGGCCGTGCCGTCGAGCGCCTTCCACGGCTCGTCGCGCGTGGTCACCGACACGCCATTCACCTCGAGCAGATAATCACCGACGCGCGCCTTGACGCCCGGCGCGTCCAGCGGAGCGCGAAGCCCCGGGTTCCAGCTTTCGCTCGTGTAGATGCGCGCGATCCGCCACCGCTCGCCAACCGCCTCGAGATCAGCGCCTAACGCGCCGACGCGCGAGGTGTCCACGGGCGGCAGCTCGCCGCCGCCCGTGAACGAGTGTCCGACCGACAGCTCGCCGCCGAGCATGTCGAGGACGTAGGTGAGGTCGGCGCGATGCTTGACGTACGAAATGAGCGGCTGGTAGCGCTTCTGCACCGCCTCCCAGTCGGCGCCGTGGAGGTTCGGGGCGTAGAAGTAGTCGTGCTCCATGCGCCACGCCTCGTCGAAGATCTGCTTCCACTCGAGCGCGGGGTCGATCTGGGCGTTGAGCGCCACGCGGAGCGTGCCCTCGCCCGGCTTCGGCGGTGCTTCCGTTCCGGCGACGACCCAGTTCCCGTTAGGCCCGCCAGCTTGCTGCCACATGAGCTTCTTCCCGTCGCTCGATGCCGAGACGCGCGCGACCCCGCTCACGAAGACGGAAGCCTTTCGGGGCGTCATCTCCCACTTGTGCAGCGTCGTCCCAGGCTGATTCGCCACGCGCTCGGCCACGAACAGAACGCCGGACGCTCCGGGGATGAGCTGGGCGTAGTCGCGGACCGGCATGGGCAGCGCGAGAATCCGGCGATCGAATCGATCGAAGTCGATCCGCACTGCCGGCGTACTCGCCGCGCCGGCGCGGCCGGCACGAGACGTGTCGTTAGGCGCGCGGCGGGTCGTATCGGCGCCTCCCGGCGGAGCGGCTGGCGAGGGCGCGCCCGGAGGCGTCCCCGGGCCCGGCGTGCCCGCGGCGCGGGCCGCGCGCTCTTCGTCGCTCTCGGGCGTGAACGGTGTGGGCTCGTCGGCACGGAGCAGCGCGACGTAGACGCCCGACGTAGACGTCCGCGTCTGGCTGCCGAGGTCCGCCCATCCACTCTGCACGCCGAGGTCGGTGCTGGCCAGGAAGTAGAGCCACTTGCCATTCGCGTCCCACGCCGGCTCCCCTGCGCTCGCCAATGCGTCGGTGAGCGCATGCTTGCGTCCGTCAGCCAGCGACCAGACCATGACACGCCGGAACTGGTTGGGGTAGGTCTTGCCGTACGCGATCCACTTGGAGTCCGGTGACCAGGCGGGCGACATCGCGTCCTGGTCGGTGGACCCGCCACCGGTGTCGGCCACCGCGATCGCGCTGCTCGCGAGGTTCACCACGCGGAGGCGCACCTTGTTGTCGACGAATGCGATGTGATTTCCGTCGGGCGACCACGCGGGCGACCACGCCATCTTCGCGTCGCCCAGGGCGATCGCGCGCGGTGTGCCGAGTCCGTCGGCGTTACCGATGAGGAGTCGATAGCCAGAGCCTTCGTCCGAGAACCACGCCACGCGCTGTCCGTCCGGCGACCACACGGGCGCGCGATCCGCCGCGCCTGAGGAGCGCGTGAGGTTGCGCGCGTCGCCCTTCTCGACGGGTACGGTGAAGATCTCACCCCTCGCCTCGAAGACCGCGCGCTTCCCGTTCGGGCCAAGCGCGGCCGATGAGATCGACTTCGTCACGTCGGTCCATCGCGAGGCCGCCCACGGGAAATCGCCGGAGACCGTGATCGCGAGCTTCTTCGGCGCGGAGCCGATCGGCTCCATCATCCAGAGGTAGCCATCCTCCTCGAAGACGAGCGCGTTCTCGCGGGCGTCGAGCGTCTTGACGTCGGCGTCCTTGAAGTGCGTCAGCTGCTTGAGTTGTGAGCTGCGCGTGTCGAACGACCAGACGTTCGTGGCCCAGTCGCGGTCGGACAGGAAGTAGATCGTTTCGCCGACCCACACCGGGTCGATGTCCATCGTCCGCTCGTTAGGCAGTCGAGTTTCGGTGCCGTTCGCGACGTCGGTGATGGTGAGCGGCGTGTTCTGGCCGCCGCGATAGCTGCGCCACTCCACGTCCCAGCGGTCCACGCGGTCGACGACGATGCGCTTGCCGTCAGGCGAGAAGCTGCCGCGGAAGCCCATGTAGGCGGGCCCGAGCTGGGCGGGGCCGCCATCGACGGGAATCGTCCAGAGCTTCTCGTACGGCGTCGGCGCCGACGCGCGCCCCGACCCGAACAGCACTCGGCGTCCATCCGGGGTCCATCCGCGGGCGTGCTCGCCGGCCGTGCTCCACGTTAGGCGCCGAGGGTCGCCGCCGTCGGCCGAGACGAGGTACACGGCGTCGCCGCCGTCGCGATTGGACGTGAAGGCGATCCATTTGCCGTCCGGCGAGAACTGTGGGTCCGTCTCGACGGCCGGCGTGCTCGTTAGGCGCCGAGCCTCGCCCCCCTGGCGGCCGACGACCCACAGGTCGCCGCCGTACGTGAACGCGATCTGTGTCGGTCCGAGCGAGGGGTTCCGGAGGAGGCGGGTGCCTTGTGCCGAGACGGTTCCGGCCGCGAATGAAATGAGGGCGATTGCCGTTGTGATGGCGCGCATTGGGCGATGGGATGCGGAGAGCGAGAATGAAGAACGGCCTCGGTCGGCTATTGGTATTAGCGTCCCGGGGCCGTTCCCCTCTTAATAACCGTTGGGTGAGGAGCGTCCCGAACGGCTGGTTTTCTGTGTCCGTCTGCGGGCGGAGCGTCTGCGTCCATCTGCGTTCCTGCTGTTGGACGCCGCCGGACGCCGGACGTGTCAGCGCTTCCTGGCTGCCTTCTTACCTCGCTTGGCGGTAGTCCGGGTCGCCTTCTTCGCGTTAGGCTTCCTGACTGCAGGTCGGGCTTTCGTCTTGGCCTTGGCCTTCGACTTCGCTCGAGGCGGTGACTTCGCGGCCTTCTTTGCGACCGACTTCACTTTGGTCGCGGCCTTCTTCGCCGCCTTCTTCACCGCCTTCACTGCCTTCTTCACGGCCTTCTTCGCCACTTTCGCTGTCTTCTTGGCCGTGGTCGCGGCAGGCTTGGTAGCGGCAGGCTTGGCCGCGGCAGCCGGGGCGCTCGCGTGATGCACCGCGAACCCCGCCCCCTGCGGATCGCCGAGTATCGCGATCGAACCGCCCGGAATGTCCATCTGCGGCCGATGGACCATACCGCCGCCCTTCGTCGCGGCCGTCACCGCCGTGCCCACGTCCTTCACGTGGACGTACACGAGCCAAAAGGGGTTCATCGACTCCATGTCGCCGAAGCGGTTGAACATGCCGCCGTACGCCTTGTCGCCTTTGCCATACATGAAGTAGTTCTGGCCACCACCCATGTCCATCTCGCTCGTCTTCTCCCACCCGAACAGGTCGCGATAGAACTGGAACGCCGCCACGTAATCCGTCGTCATGAGCTCGTGCCACGAGAATCGCCCCACGACGGGCGTGCCGTCCCACGCACCGCCGGGCGTACCGGGCTTCAACGCGCCGAACACCGCGCCCTGAGGATCCTCCAGGACGACGAAGCGACCGCCGCCACCAGGAATGTCCTCCGGGCCGTAGACCACGCGACCGCCTAACGAGGCAGCCTTCGCCGCGGTCGCGTCGACATCGTTGGACTCGACATACGGCAACCAGTTGGGTGGAATTCCCTGCTGCCGCATCTCGTCGCCCAGGTGCATCAGGCCACCGATCGGACGGCCGGCGCTCGTCCACATGTCGTAGTCGTCGTCGAATCGCTGCGTGCCCCAACCGGTGACCCGGGAGTAGAACTTCTTCGCTGCGTCGACGTCGGGCGTCGTGAGCTCGTACCAGACGAATTGACCGTGCATAGGAGTGGTGAAAGGCGGCGCGGCCGCGTTAGAGTAAGCGATGGGCCTGTAAGCTCCCGCATTCCGGGCCGCATCGCTAGCACCACGCACGCTGCCTAGACACGGTTGTGACCGTCACCTGGCGCGAGAGGAGCACGGCCCCGATTTTCTCCTGCGTCCCACACGAGGGCTGACCATGCTGGACTGGCTCGCCGCGCGACTCCACATATCTCCAACCGTCGCCGGTATCCTGATCGGGCTCGTCGTCGTGCAGCTGGCGGTACAGCTGTACGCGCTGGCGGATCTCATGCGGCGTGACAGGGTGCGCGGCGACCGCAAGTGGGTGTGGGTACTCGTCATAGCGTTCGGCAACCTGGTAGGCGCGATCGCCTACCTCGCCATCGGACGGCCTCCGGAAGACGTCGATTTCCCCGCGGGCGGATCGGCCGCAGACACCGCGGGAGGCGAGGCAGCCCGTCGTGCTGTCGACGCCCTGTACGGCACGCGCGACAAGCGTTGACCGACGTTCGATCTGACGAGACCGCCGCCATCGAGCTTCGCGGTCTCACCAAACGGTTCGGCGACACGCTGGCACTCGATCGCGTCGACCTCGTCGTCCGCCCCGGCGTCGTATTCGGCTTCCTCGGCCGAAATGGTGCCGGTAAGACGACGGCGCTCCGCATCCTCTCCGGGCTCGCCCGTCCCACAGCCGGTACCGCCCACATCCTCGGCCACGATGTCGAGCGGGCCACCGACGCCGTCCGTGCCCGGATCGGCTTCCTGCCCGACGTGCCGGGCTTCTATCCGTGGATGACCGCTCGCGAGTACCTCGAGTTCGCGGGACGACTCTTCGGGATCGATCAGGCAACGCTCGACGCGCGGGCCACCGCGCTACTCGAGATGGCGGGTCTCGCGTCCGTCACGACGCGGATCGGCGGGTTCTCCAGAGGGATGAAGCAGCGGCTCGGCATCGCGCAGGCGCTGATCAACGCGCCGAGCCTGCTCATGCTCGACGAACCGACGAGCGCGCTCGACCCGATAGGCCGCCGCGAGGTGCTGGAGATGGTCGCGTCGCTGCGTGGGCGCACCACCGTGTTCTTCTCCACGCACATCCTCGCTGACGTCGAGCGCGTCTGCGATGCGGTGGCGATCCTCGAGCGGGGTCGAGTCGTGGTGAGTGCGGGGATAGGCGAGCTGACGGCCCGTGCGGCCGCCAACCGGCTGGTCGTGGAAATCGAAGGCGATGCCGGGGCCGTCTCGCTAGCAGGTGGGCTCGCGGGCTGCGCCTGGCTCAAGTCCATCGAGACGGACGGACGAACGTTGCGGCTGGCGGTATCGGATCTGGCGACCGCGCAGCGCGAGATCCCGGCGGCAATCGCGGCTGCCGGTGTGGCGCTCCGACGATTCGAGATCGAGGAGACGAGCCTGGAAGACGTGTTCGTCGAGCTCGTTGGGGGACCGGCCCAATGACCGGCTTCGGCGCATTCCTGAGGAAAGAGCTCACCGAGATCCGCCGGACGTGGCGGATCTGGGTGATCCCGGGAATGCTCGTGTTCTTCGGGGTGACGAGCCCGATCATCGCCGCGCTCACGCCGGCGCTAGTGCGGTCGATGGCCACGTCGCAGCCCGGCCTCGTGATCCAGATCCCGCCGCCGACCGCCCATGACGCCTACGTCCAGTTCATCAAGAGCCTCGACCAGCTCGTGATGATCGCCATCATCATCACGGGGGCGGGTGTGGTCTCGGGCGAGCGCTCGTCGGGGACGGCGATCCTCGCGCTGACGAAGCCGCTGTCACGCGGCGCCTTCGTCGTCACGAAGATCCTCTCGCAGACCACGCTGCTCGTGGTCGCCTCGGCGTTAGGCACGGCCGTCTGTCTGGTCATGACGGCCGTCATCTTCACCGGTGCGGGCCGCGCGCACCTCGTGACCGCGGTGGCGCTCTGGCTCGTGTACGCCGTGCTGCTCATCGTGGTCATGACGTTATTCTCGGCCGCATTTCACTCGCGTGGCGCCGCGGCGGGCGCAGGGCTGGGCTTCTATTTTCTCACGCTCCTCCTCGGCGCGTGGGGGCCGGCGGCGCGCTACAGCTTCCTCGGGCTGGTGCTCGCGACGCAGAAAGCGCTGGTGTTCGAGTCGCAGCCGTTAGGCTGGCAGATCGCCACGGCCGTGGTGGCGATCGGCGTGGGAGGGATGCTGGCGGTGTGGGCCTTCGAGCGGCAGGAGCTGTAGCTGGGGCGGGA
>JAJKIV010000223.1 GCA_021154285.1 Gemmatimonas sp.
GCGCATTCTCCGAGTCGAGGTATGCGTTAGGATTGTGGTACAGCGCGCCTTTCGGGAGATGAGGCCAGAGAGGACCCAAATCGTTCCGGACGCGTTCTCCGTAGGTCGTCGGAAGAAGGTCGCTCTCGCCGTCGAAAAAGCGCCGTACCTGCGGATCCGTGCGGAGCTGGGCGCGGACGGATTCGTGATGCCCGACGCGCACGGCACGCTCGCTCGTCACCGCCCGGATGACGTTCAGCGCTGACGGGATCGCGGTTTTGTTGGCCCCGAAGCGCCGGCCGATTGCGCGCCATGAAAACGTGTACTTGGTGAGATCGACCACGTGGTCGTAGAACGTCGCCCAGTCGTAGTTCTTCGGGCGCACGTTCATCGCGAGATAGTTGTTGAGGAAGTGATGCGGCACAGCAAGGACGCGTCCCGCCCGCTGCAGATCGAGGTTCAAAGGAGCAGCACGCCCAAACGCGCTCAGGAGTGAATACCCGGGGAACGCGCCAGGGGCGAGATCAACGAACTTCTTCGTTAGCTCGAAGGGGTCAGGTCCTTCGTCGCAGTCGAGGCCGAGAACGAAGTTTGTTTGGACGTACGGGATGTAGCGAAGGATCATGTTCACGTGATCGGCAACCTGGCGCACCTTGTCGATCCCGATGACTCTTCCGGTCTTCGCTTTGTTGCCGAGTGAGTACCACGATTCGATTCCGGGCAGCATTGCCTGGAAGCTGTTCTTCTTCAGGCGTTCGAGGCGGGCCTCCGAGAGGAGCGAGAGGCTACTTTCGGCCAGGAAGTCCACGGATCCGGGTGGAACCGCTTCCTCGATCGCGCCGAGCGTCTCGTCGAACCGTACGCCGAAGTTCGGATCGTGCCATCCGACGTGAGGCCGGCGCATCTTGGTCCGCAGGAAGCGCAAGTCCTCCTTCATCTGCTCGACGTTGAGCGCCTGATAATCGACGGTGCTGTCGATGCAAAAGCTGCAGGTATAGGGGCAGCCGAGGCTGGCGATCATCGGGACGATCTTGACCGTCGGAGCCTTGTCGAGCGTCGACGAGATGAACTTCCAACGCTCTCGTACACTCGGCAGGTGGAGCGGCTGGCGCCTCGCGCTGAGCTGTGTGCCGTGGGGCCGGTGCGGCGCGCAGTCGCGCAGGACCTCACCGATGACTTCACGGTCCGTGAAGCCGAGCACGTAGTCGAAGTACTGGGACGCGTCCTCAGGATAGCACCGGGCGTGCGGACCGCCTAACGCCGTGACCGTCCCACGTTGGCGATACAGGTGACTGATGGCGTACGACGTCTGCGCAGCTTGAGTGAAGGCACTCACGAACAGGAGATCGGTGTCCGGCCGCAGGGCGTCCGCGAGCGACTCGCCGCCCGTGTAGCAGACGAATTCCACATCGTGCCCCGCCTCCTCGCACCATGTGGCCACCACCTGAGGCATGATGCTCGCAAAATTGGCGTTCATTACGCGAGACCACAGTGACCGACTGTGGCCCTGTGCAACCAGATCGAGCACTCCAACGCGCAAGCGACGCACAAAGCCTCTCACGATGACGATAATGGGGTGGCCGAAGCGCTCGGGCGCGGGCGGCGTGAGGAGAACGGGTGTGACTGGGGTACGGGCACTGACGGAGCCTCGTGGTAGGAGGTGTGCGCCGCTGCTCCATGGTCGTGCCGCGAGCTGGGCGACGTGATTCGTTAGGCAGTCACGCGACGCGGAGGGCCGCGCACAGCGATGCGTCTCACTGGCTCGCCGCGGCGGAGAAATGTACGGCACTCTCGCTGCTCGCGTCGTCGGCCGCGCCCCGGTAGCGCACGGGAATCGACACGGCGAACGTGCTGCCCGCGCCAAGCGCGCTCCTGAGGACGAACACGTCGCCGCCCAGGAGACGGGCGAACTGCCGTGCCACCGACAGCCCGAGCCCGGTGCTCCCTGAGCTCTTCGTCGACGTCGGATCCGCCTGCCAGAAGGGCTCGAAGGCGTGCTCCTGATCGGCGAGCGACATGCCGGGGCCGGTGTCGGTCACCTCGAAGTAGATCGTGACGATGGCATCCGCCGCGTCCCCCTGGGCGCGGAAGAAGAGGCTGACATCACCGGCGTCCGTGAACTTCACCGCGTTGGCGAGGACGTTCACGAGAATCTGGCGGAGCTTGCGTGGGTCGGTGTGCAGCTCGATCGGCTCGTTAGGCCCTTGGGTCCGGATGTGCAGGCCCTTCCTGTCGGCGAGCGATCGGACGAGCACAAGGCTCTGCTCGACGACGTGGCCGAGGAGCCCCGGCTCGGCACGCACGACTTCCTCGCCCGCCTCGACCCGGGCGTAACTGAGCAGCTCCTCGATGAGGCCGAGCACGTGCTGGCCCGAGGCGCGCGCGCGCCCGAGGTGGTCCTTCTGGAGCGCGCTGATCGGACCGACGATCTCGTCCGCGAGGAGCTCGGTGTAGCCCAGGACGGCGTTCATCGGCGTGCGGAGCTCGTGGCTGATCGTTGCCACGAAATGCGCCTTCGACCGGTTCGCCTGCTCGGCCGCCTCGCGCGCCTGCCGCTCGGCCCATCTCAGATGAGCGCGCATGATCGCCTGCGCACACATCACGCCGAGCGTGAGGACGAAGGCGCGCTCGTCTTCGTCGAAGGAGCGCCGCTCGGCCCAGGCCAACCCGAGGACGCCTCGCAACTCTCCGTTCGCCCAAACAGGCACGATCGCCGCCGCTCGCGCTCCCGCGCCGGCCATGGCGCCGCCCCAGTCGGGATACCGCAGGAGCTCCTCCTCGGACGAGAGAAAAAGGGGCTCGCCCAGGCGCGCGACCTCCGCCAGCGGCACCGGCGCGTCGAGCGGCAGCTGCTCCAGCGCCGCCCGCACTTCCGCGGGCAGCCCGATCGCGTGGACCACGGTGAGCGTCGTCGCGAAGTTGGGCGCGAACGCTCGGACGGACGGCGCAATGGGCGGTGGAAAAGGTCCGAGCGTGACCACCACGGCGCTCGTGGCGCCGAGCGCCGAGAGCGCCTTCTGCTCCACGAGGTCGGCCGCCTCCGCCGGACCTAACGCGTCGGTGAGCGAGCCGCTGAGCGCCGCCAGTGCGCGAAGACGCCGGCTAGCCCCGGAGATCTCCTCACCCGCGAGATATGCGGGGGCGAGCGGCTGGTACTCGGGGAACTGCGGGGCGGTCGGGGGCGCGGATTGCGGCGGGTGGTCCGAGGGCACAGGCGTGGGACGCTCCGCGAAGCGGGCGTCGCCAGGAGCGCCGGACGTCGGACGGTACACGTGGCAGTCATCTGCCAGCTACCCTGCGCTGGTGAGGAACTCGCAGTGACTGAAGCTACCGTACCGGACGGTCCGGCGCCATGACGACTGGATGGACCGATAAGTGCCATGATTGGAGAACGGAACCTGGACGGAGACGTGAAGCGCCTCGCAACGCAGGTAAGGCCTTTCTGCACGACGGGAAGAACGAGCGATACCAACAGCTTCTGGCCGCGATAGCGGCTCGCCTCGACCGCGTGCGTGGCGGCCTGACGGACACCGAGTTCGCTCAACTGGTCGCGGACGTGGCAAGAACGGCCGAGCGTTTTGCGCAGATTGACGCCGGCCATTTCAGAGCCGAACAGTGCGCGCCCGGCTGAGGATCGTTCGAGGTGAACTAGGCTCGTTCCCCCGCCCCCGGAGAATCCTCGCCAGCGTGGACACGATGCTTCATGCGATCGAGGTGGTCCACACGGCTGCTCGGGCGGCGTTCGCGAGCGCGATCGTCGCTCTCCCGGTCGCCACCTGCCCGGCGCGTTTCACGTCGCCTTCGGTCTGATCGGACTATCTCGGTCGAACTGGTGATCCTCGCGACGAATCGCGGGCGCTGTCCCCTCACCGCGGTCGCGGCCCGACACGCCTGATTCCGGCGGTGGAGCTAATTACTGCCGCTCCGTGCTCGCGCTCCCGGGCGGTACGGTGCACCTTCCCGGTTCATCGTGGTCTAGGTCCGCCAGGAGGTCACCATGGCCAGGGTATCGGTTCGCTACTGCGCGTTCTGAGTTTCGGGGATCCATGCCGTCCGTGTGGCGGCGCGGCTCCGCCGCGAGCTCGCGATCGAAGTAGATGCGATTCGGGGGCGCTACGGTGAGTATCGAGTTCTCGTCGACGGCGACACGGTCGTCGATGGCGGACCCCTGGTCACTGTCGGCGTGATGCCCTCGGCGCGGAAGATCGTGGAGAAGGTGCGGGCACGGCTTGCCACCCGAGTACCCGAATCCGGCGCCTAACTCATTCTAAGTAGGTGGACAAAAGTTTTGCGACAAATGAGGCTCGCTTTCCCTCTGTGGATGGTCACTGAATGTGACAGAACTTTTGTCAACCTACTTAGCTTGCTGCGCGGGCTGTAGGCGCGTCAGTCGACGCGTCACGGCCGCTACGGGCGCCGGGCCCAGCGGCCGAGCGTTAGGCGACACTCCCACAGCGTTTCAGTATCGGCGCGTCGGAACAGCACGGTGCGATGGTGCGCTTCGCCGGTGGCCGAAGCAATGGTTCACCGACGGGAACTCCCCGCCAGTTTGGAGGCGGGCCTTCCTCGCGGTTTCCAGCCTCCAAGCGCGGCTGAACGTGCCGCCCCGCTGAGCAGTGCGCCCAGCGCGGTCCTCTCGAGATACCGACCGTTCGTAACGACTCCTCGGATCCGTGTCGTGTTGCGAATGTCGACGAGCGGATCGGCGTCAAGCAGCACGAGGTGAGCGACACGTACAGCGAGTGCCTGTTCGTGGCGAACGCGCGGACGCGGCCGGCGAGCTTGCCGCGACCAATCGATTCTTTCGGTAACTACGGCTGCTCCGTTCATTGCGCGACGTATCTCAAAAACGCGCGCTTCCGTGCATTACGCCGGTGGGGTCGCACGACTCAACGACCACGCGGGATGGCGAGCGCGCCGAATGCCTAACGGCCAACCCGGGGGATGCCGTGACAACGAATGAGGTAGACACTTGTACAAGTGTGGATTGGACTGGTGGCGGGGAATTGCGTCAAAGCCGAGACGGTGCCGCGCGGCGACGCGGCTCACCGGGCCCGGCAGTTTCTCGGACGCTGCTTGACCCCCGCCGCCGCCGCCGTCTATCGTGCTGGCCACACCATGTGGTCACTCGCCGCTCAAGGCTTCGGTCGCAACTCTCCATGCGCGCCCCTTCAAACGACCGATTGACACGTCCGGCGGGTCTGTGCGTGCGACGCGAGGCGGCGGTGACGCCGAAGCGGCGGGGTGCGGGCGAACGCCGTGTTCGGCCCCGCCTCGAGCGCGCGCCCGCGGAGCGCGTGACGATAGTGGCAGACGAACCGAGGTACCCCTTTCTGGAATGAACCCACCGAGCTTTGGCAGGTACCGCATTATCGGGACGCTGGGCGAGGGCGGGATGGGCACAGTGTACGAGGCCGTGCAGGACCAACCTCACCGCGCGGTAGCCCTCAAGGTCATCCGACCGGATTTCGTCTCGCCCGAGCTAATCCGACGGTTTGCCCGTGAGTCTGAAGTACTCGGACGGCTGCAGCATCCCGGCATTGCCCAGATCTACGAAGCCGGGACCTCCGTAGGGGCGCACGGATCCCAGTCCTTCTTCGCGATGGAGTTGGTGCGGGGGCACGTCCTCACTGACTACGCCGAGCAGCGCGGCCTGGGCCTGAACCAGCGGCTCGAGCTTTTCGCGCGGATCTGCGACGCCGTGCATTACGCCCACCAGCAGGGCGTCGTCCACCGCGATCTGAAGCCCGCCAACATCATGGTCGACGCGTCAGGGCAGCCCAAGATTCTCGACTTCGGGGTCGCCCGCCTAACGAATGCCGAGGCGCAGGCCACGCGCCAGACGACGGTGGGAAAAGTGATCGGGACGCTGCAGTACATGAGCCCCGAGCAGGTCAATGCCGATCCGGTCGAGGTCGACGCCCGCAGCGACGTCTACTCGTTAGGGGTCATTCTCTACCAGCTCGTCTCGGGCAGGCTCCCCTACGATCTGGCGAAGAAACTGATTTACGAAGCGGTCGGCGTGATCCTGGTCCACGAGCCAGCGCCGCTCAGCTCCATCGACCGGAGGCTGGCCGGCGACGTCGAGATCATCGTCGCCAAGGCGCTGGAAAAGGAAAGGGCACGTCGCTACGACTCGGCCGACGACCTGGCCAGCGATATCCGACGCTTCCTCCGAGACGAGCCCATTGTGGCGCGGCCGGCGAGCGCGATATACCAGCTCCGAAAATTCGCCCGACGCAATCGAGCGCTGGTCGGGGGCGTGGTGCTCGCCGCCGCCATCCTGGTACTCGGCACCGCCGTGAGTGTCTGGCAGGCGGTGCGGGCGACCGCCGCCGAGCGCCTCGCTGAAGCCCGGCGGAGCGACGCCGTCGCCGCGAGCGCACTGGCCGAGCGTCGTCGCACCGTCGCCGACTCCGCAATGCACGTGGCCGACTCAGCGCGGGCCGTGGCCCAGCGGGAGCAGGCCGCCGCGACAGTCAGCGCAGGGCGAGCGATCGGTGAGGCGGAAAAGGCACAGGCGATCAATACGTTCTTGCAGCGGATGCTTGCCTCGTCCGACCCAGCGAACGCGCGCGGCAAGGAGCTCAGCGTCCGCGAGCTCCTCGACCAGGCGAGCACCGATACCGCCACCTCGTCGCTCTCGCGGCAGCCCGAGGTCAGAGCCGCTGTCGAGACGACTATTGGCCGGACGTACTTCGGCCTCGGCCTCTACGACCAGGCGCGAGTCCACTTCGATTCAGCCTACGCGATCCGCCGCCGGACGCTGGACACACGCGACCTCTCCGTCGCCGAGAGCGCCGACGAGCTGGGGAAGCTAGCCATCGCGACGGGGGACGCCGTACTGGCCGAGAAGCGACTGATCGAAGCGCTGGCGACGATGCGGGCGACACTCCGGCCGGACGACGACCGCCTCACCAGTGTGCTGGCGGCGCTTGGCGACGCGAAGCAGCAGCAGGGGAAATTCGCCGATGCCGAAAAGTGCTACCGCCAGGCGTTGGCACTGACGCGGTCGCGCCACGGCAACGACGCGGTCGAGGTGGCGGCTCGGCTGCAACCGTTAGGCGGCCTCCTGAGCTACACTGGACACGCCGCCGAAGGGCTGGCGATGCTCGAGCAGGCCGTGGCCATTCTGCGTCGCGCCTACGGCACGAACCACCCAGCTGTCGTCGATGCGCTCGTCACTCTGAGCGATGCACAGGTCAACCGCCCTGACTACGCCGCCGCCGAGAAGACGCTGCGCGAGACGCTGCCGATCGCTCGGACGCTGTATCGGCGGGAACATCCCGCGGTGGCCAACGTGTTGAGTCGACTGGGTACCGCGCTCGCGAATCAAGGAAGGCTCGAGGAAGCAGAGCCGCTGGCGCGGGAGGCGCTGGCAATGCGGCTCAAGCTTCTCGGCGATCAGCACCCGGACGTGCAACTGGCGCGGGTCGAGTTGGCTCGGCTGCTCCAGCAGCGAGGGCAGCTCGACGAGGCCGACACACTCGCGACGCAGGCGCTGGCGGCACGCCGCACGGTGCTCGGCGACAGTAGCCCCGCGGTGGCATCGAGCCTCATGGACGTGGCGATGCTCGCCCGCCAGCGAGAGGACTGGCCGCGGGCGGCGAAATCGTTCCGAGAAGCCGTGCCGATCTGGCGGGCCGCGAAGATCGAGGACCAGGAGCTGTATACGCTGGCGGAGCTTGCTTGGACGCTCCAGAAGCAGGACAAGTTCGATGAAGCGGAGACCATACTTGTTGATGTCCTGGCGCGCCGCCGAGCGCTCTTCGGTGCCGAAAATTGGTCGGTTGGCGACACATACGAGAAGATGTCGGTGGTGGCATTGGGCCACGGGAAACCGGCGCAGGCTGAATCGCTCGCCATGCTGGGACTCGGTATTCGGCAGAAGGTGTACGGGCCCAAGAGTCCTCAGGTGGCGGACCAACTTGTCAACGTGGCGTACTTGGCTGAGGCACGGGGCGATACCAGCGCCGCGATTCCGCTCATCCGGGAATCCCTGGCGCTCCTGGCGTCCCGGCCACCGTCGGACCTCACCGTGATCGACAAGCGACGCCTGCTGGCGATCGACCTCTGCGCGACCGGGGCAGCTGTTGACGGGGACTCGGTAATTCGCGCGACGATCGCGAAAGTGCCTCTCGACTCCACGCAGGTCCTGCCGTACAGGGTGCAGAGCGTGCTGGGCTTCTGCCTAACGCGCGCGCGGCGCTTCGCGGAAGCCGAACCGGTGCTGCTGCAGGCGGAGGCAGGCCTCCGCGCGCTCCTTCCCGGCGCGGCGCGGCACCGCGACCTGACGGTGACCTGGCTGGTGAGCCTCTACGAACAATGGGGTCGTCCGGAGCAGGCGGCGCTGTGGACGGAGCGACTCGGCCGGCGACGCTAGACCCAAGGACTAGGCGGTTCATGAGTGCCGAACGTAAGGGCGTGTCCAAGGTTCCCGTATGTGGACTGCGTGACATGATCCGTATCACAGTCGGTGCGGCCTTGGACCACCGATATGATACGCGGAAGGTCGCGGAGCGTCGGCGAGGACCGTTCAGTCTAACGATACTTGAGAGCTCTCGCCCACTAGCCCTGCGTGATCGCGATCCTGCGCTGTAAACGATGATCGAAATTGCACACTTTCGATGACCGAACTGAAACTGCACACGCATGGGAGATCGCGCGCGGCCGGAGGCCAGGATGCTCGAGCTGCGGGCGGCGGGTCAGTCTCGGTCGCCTGCTCCAGCGGCGGGCCGAGTGCGACGACGCGCGGGAAATCGTCGCGGACGTCTACCGCAGAGCTTGCTCTGATTGCACGGGTGTGCCTAACGTGGCTGCATGTACCGGCGTGGGCGCGCGGGCCGCCGAGCGTCGAGGTCCGCGCTATTAGGTGACGCAGCCGGCGCGGAAGGCAACGGTGACACCCGATTAGGTCGACCACTGACTTGAGCAACGGGCTCGCCGCCTTGGTGACCACGACTTTATGCCGGTCCGCGTGCGCTTTCGGCGCCACTCGCGTTTGTTCGGCAGTGATTTTCAGCTCCACTGCCAACTGGGGCAAGGTTCGCGCGTTGAGCACCGATCCAAACCCTAACGTGATGTTCGAGATGTTGCGTTACAACGCGACCGGTCCGCAGCCGATTCACGAGGTGCTGCCAAAAGCAAGATACCAAGAGCCACTCCTCGACGGTCTCCACGTCTTTCACAACCCATACGCTACACACCCGCTCGCGTGGGACACCTTCCGTGCGGGCGGGGTTGTGCAAGAAACCTGGAAACCAGAAGCAGAGGAACCATATGTCGAGGCTCCGCATGGGGCGCTCATTCAACGAACTGTTGTGAGTCTGACGACTAGGCCTCCGTCTGGACCAGAGGCCTCGGCACATTCATCGCGGTAGCCTCGCGTGGCGGAGGGTGACGAAATCAGCCGTGCGTCCCATTGTTAGGCGGCGCCGGTTTTGGCGCGGGTTAAGGCGAACGGTTGGGACCCGTTGCGGGACCCGTTGGATGGCGAAACCGCCGCGAAGCATTTCGCGAGCCGCTCACCGAGCATCACTTCTTCAGAGGGGAATTGGCGCGTACTGCAGTCACCCCTTGGTTTTCCGCCTCCTTCCCAAGCTGGACGTCGTGGGTTCGAGTCCCATCGCCCGCTCTTTGGAAGTCTTGACGTTCCAACCAGTTCCGGTCGCCGGGATCCGAACGGGTCCCGGCGATTTTGTTGCGGGACCCATTGCGGGACCCATTCGACCGCTGATCCTCGCCGCCAACAGCGTCTTCTGATCGTCCGTGAACCCCGCGACTAGCGCATCCAGATCGACCGCCGTCGGCTTACCCGAAGCACCCATTACGCCGGTGGCAGGGTCCTCCCCTTAGC
Organism: Gemmatimonas sp.; assembly: GCA_021154285.1. Lineage (GTDB taxonomy): Bacteria > Gemmatimonadota > Gemmatimonadetes > Gemmatimonadales > Gemmatimonadaceae > JAJKIV01. The sequence goes on from JAJKIV010000223.1 coordinate 9,836, forward strand.
CACCATGCCGCACCAGCACTCGACGACGACCGGAGGGGCCGGTGACGGCGTCGGGACGACTTCCGGCCCGGGGTAATTCGGCTCGAGACGATGCGGGCGATAGGCCATGGACGAACGATCGCCCGCCACGGTCGACGAATAAAGCCAATAGGCGCGTCTAGCGACCACTCGACATAGTGGCCCGCGACCGGTGCGTTAGGTATCCCCGGAAATTCAGCCGCGCGGCCGTCTATGCTATTTGAGCGATCGCACGTTGCCGAGATAGCATCAAAGAACCAACTTCTTTGTTACGGGTGTTCCATACGAAGCCCTCGGTAGCATCGCTGCTGAGAACCTTCTCCCGGTACCCAACCGTGCGCACCAATCCCATCACCTGCAGCGCCGCCCTGTTGGCCGCGGCTGCGCTCTCGGTGGCTTGCGGCGAAAACACAGCACCGAGCTCGTCTCCGCCGCCGCCAGCGGTGCGGGTGTTTCGGCTCATATCGGTCAACGGGCGCCCGCTTCCAACCAAGCAGTTCCAACGGTATGTCCCGGCTGACAGTGTCGTCGTCGACAAAGGCACGCTACAACTCGTCGGGGATTCAAGCGGCGTCGCTCATTTTGAGTGGCGCTTCCGCGCCTTCGGCCCTAACGCCCCCGGGCTTAGTTTAACCCTCGATGGTGAACCGACTAAATTCGACTTTGCGGGTAACTTTGCTCGCAGCGGCAGCGGTCTCGACCTCACCTCGCTGCAGTATGTGCGGAATACGAGTTTTGTCCGCCTCGGCGGATTTGTTTCGGGGCGAGTCTCTCGAGACACGATTTATCTTCAGAAGACCGCGAGTTCGAATTTCAATTCCACGTTGCAACTCATATTAGTTCAGGCGAGCGGGCCAACGTTGCGCTAGCTCGCTGCGGACGACGATCCGTCATCCGCAATGCAGCGAGGGATAATCGTGGTGTCCTGCGCTCGATCGAGCGAGGGTGCAATAGAACGATGATGGGGCAGTCTTAGCGAGATGCTACGCTGCCCCATGTTCTTTAACCGGTTCGATCCCCCGCTGATCGAGGCTTGGCTCGAGGTCAACTCACCACGTCTCGCCTAACTACTTCCCACGTCGACGCGGTTTCGGCGCATCCGGCGCCTCCTCGAGGTCCTTCGGATCGAAGCGTTTCCAGATCTCGCGCGGGCAGCGATCGAGCGTGCGCCGGTTCATCCGCTCAACACCGATGCACCACGCGGCGACAACCACAAGGCGGCGCCGGTGAAGGCGGCCTCACGATAACGGCCCGGGTAATGCGGCTCGAACCGACGCGCTTGTACGGCCGCTCTGGAAGGCAAAAACGGCGTTAGGCTCGACAGGTTCACGCCCGAGACTGCGCCGCGACACCCGGTGTCTGCGCGTCGAGAGGCGCGAGAAGGAGCAGCGTAAGTGCGGGCACTGCGAGGAGACGATGACGCACCGGGCGACCGGCGAGGTCTTTGCCGAGGATTGCGCCGCCGGCGGCCCCGATCACTGGGACCGGGCGAGCCTCGTGGCCGTCCGTCGGCGATAACGACGACCGCCATGGGTCTCCCCTACGATCGTGAAGTGTCGGTCGCGACGACGAAGCTCGGTCTGGTTGGTGGGTGTATCCGCGGCGGCGCCGTGGGCGTCTCGTCCCTACATGCCCCGAGTCCGCTGGCGAGCGCGATCACGAGTAACGCTCGGCACTGCAAGCGCGTCAGTTGGCCCACTTTGCTGAGGTTGCGAGGGATATGCATGGCGAGGATCCTCGAGTGCGGCGGTAATCGCGACGGCATCCTGTTCGGTCGAGCTGATGGGCGCATCCGACGAGGTAGCGATCTGTTGCCGGTGGGCCCTACTCAGAAGCGCGAGAACCCGGGCGAAATTGGCTCACGTGAGCGACCTCCCGGGCGTCCGTACGGACCTAACGCAGCACTCGCGGCTCGTCTTGACCGGGTGCCGGAGCGGCCGTAACATGATTTTGCCAGGGAGCGCCGCCGCTGCCTGGGTACGTCTGGTTTCGTTGTCTCTCCGGGCGCGGGCCATGACGACCCTCCCCTCGGACTCCTCTTCGCCCGAGCCACGAGACCCGACGGGTCCCGCCCGAGCGTCGGTCGAGGCGTCTGCGCCCTAGCTGACTGGCCTTCTCGTCGCGTGGGCGGCCGGGGACCACTCCGCTCTCGCCGCGCTGGTGCCGGCGGTGTACTCCGAGCTACGCCGCCAGGCGGCGCGCGCGCTCCGACGCGAGGCGGCCGGGCACACCCTGCAAGCGACCGCGCTCGTACATGAGGCCTACCTGCGGCTGGTCGATCAGCGCCGGGCTGACTGGCGCGACCGGACGCAGTTCTTCGCCGTCTCCGCCGAGTTAATGCGTCGCATCTTGGTGGACCACGCGCGCGCCCGGCGGACGGCCAAGCGTGGGGGCGCCGCCGCGCGGGTGACCTTGTCGGACGCCGACGCGGCGGGCGTAGGGGTGGATGAGCCGGCTGCCGAGATACTGGCGCTTGATGAGGCGCTCGGGCGGCTGGGGGCGATGGACCCCGATGCGGCGCGCCTGGTGGAACTGCGGTACTTCGGCGGCCTAACGATTGAGGAGACGGCCGAGGTGCTCGGTGTGTCGACGGCCACCGTCAAGCGCGAATGGGCTACCGCTCGGGGATGGCTCCAGCGCGACCTGTCGCGCTAATGCGCGAAACGACATCGACGTGGGGGACGACCAGTGA
>JAJKIV010000224.1 GCA_021154285.1 Gemmatimonas sp.
ATCTCGAACACGAAGCTCGAGCAGCAGGTGAGCCTGCAGGACTACTCGGTCTCGAACCGCGGTCTGCGTGCGGGCCTCGTCGGCACGCCGGAGCAGGTGGCGGAGCGGATCATCGAGCTGGAGAACGTCGGCGTGAACCTCCTCCTGCTACAGTGCAGCCCGCAGCTCGAGGAGATGGAGCGGTTCAGCGAAACCGTCATCCCGCTCGTCAGAGAAGGGAGGCACGCCGTCGTCGCGTGAAACGGCGGAATTGGGGTCAGAGTCGAATTGATGCGTATGGGGTCAGAGTCCTGACTCATCGTTCCAACGCGGCCGCGTTGGAACGATGAGTCAGGACTCTGACCCCATACCAACCAATTCCACTCAGTCTGCTCGAAGTGCCTGGACGGGATCCACTCGAGTCGCGTGCCGTGCGGGTATATATGCGGCGATCACGGCAACGACCATGAGCAACACCGCGGAGCCGAGCAGCGAGATCGGGTCGGCCGGGCTGACCTCGAACAGGAGCTTGGTCAGTAGCCTGGACGCCGCCAGGGCAACAGCGAGCCCAACGACCGCGCCGGTACCGGTGACGATCAGCGCCTCCGTCAGCACGCCGCGCCGCAGGCGCTCCGGCGACGCACCTAACGCCGCCCGCACGCCCAACTCCCGCATGCTCCCACGCACCGACGACGCCATCACGCCATAGAGCCCAATCGCGGCGAGCAGCATCGACACGAACGCGAAACCCGCCAGCAGCAGGGCGCTCATACGAGGCTGGGCAAGCGGCTTCGCGATCAGGTCATCCATGGGATCCGCCTGCCATAACGTCAACGCGGGATTCACCTCCGCCGTCGCGCGCCGCAGAGCTGGAAGCACCGACGCTAGCGTTCCGGTTGTCCGAATCGCGAACGATCCCTGCCAGTAGGACTGCTTCCACGGCAGGTAGATCTCCGCCGTCGATTCGCGCAGCGAACGGTAGTGCATGTCGCCGGCGACGCCGACGACCGTGCGAAATTTCGTGGAATCGCCAGTCCAGAAGTGAATCCGCTTCCCGATCGGGTTCTCGTTAGGCCAGAGCTTTTGTGCCGCGGACTCGCTGACGACGGCGACGTTCTCGGCCTTCTCATCGTCCGCCTCCGTGAACGCTCGGCCACGAAGAATCGGGATGCCGTACACGCGGAAGTAGTCGGCGCCCCCCGCTTCCATCGGGTAGGCCGCATTGCTCTTCATCTCCTCGGGCGTCTGTCCCTCGCGATCGAGCCGGCCGATGAAAATCCCGGTGCCGAAAAATGGCGGGACCAGCATCTGCGTCACACCTGTCACACCCGGAATGGCGCGATATACGGGTGCAAGCTGGTCGCCCAGCGCATTGAGGCGGTTCTGGTCGACCGTGCCCTTCGCGTCGCCATACAAACTGGGCGGAAACGCGACCGACAGCAGCGATAAGTGATTCGGATCGTAGCCGAGCGAGAGACCCTGGAGGCGCTCGAGGCTTCGGCCCAGCAGAGCCGCGCCTGCGAGCATCACGAGGGCGAGCGAAACCTGCGACGCAACGAGGGCCTGCCTCATGCGGCGGCGCGCACGCGTCTCGGTACCCGCCCGGGAGTCGTAGCGCAGCGGCGACGCGAGCTCGCCCCGTGATGCAATGAGAGCCGGCAGCACGCCGAACACGAGAACCGCCGCGAGCGTGACACTGATGGCGATGATCACCGGCGCGCCGGCAACACCGATCACGTCAACGCGCGGGAGCTGCGGCGGCGCGTAGGCGACGAGCACCTTGATGAGGCCGGCGGCGACGCCGAGGCCAAGCAGTCCGCCGGCGACCCCGAGCAACCCGCTTTCCACCACGAGCTGTCGCACGACGTCGCCGTACGTGGCGCCCAGCGCCCGCCGCACCGACAGCTCGCGCGCACGGCTTGCTGCGCGAAGAAGCAGAAGGTTCCCCACGTTGACGCACGCGATGAGCAGTAGGAGGCCAACCGCGGCGACGAGCACGAGGAGAATGGGCCGGACATCGCCCACCACGGCGTGCGTGAACGTCTCGACATGCGCCCCGTCGTAGTCCCGCGGCTCCTGGCTGGTGGAGAGGGCCTTCATGAGCTGCAGGAACTCGCTCTGGGCCATGCGCGGCGTGGCGTTAGGCGCGAGCCTCGCGACGCCGATGACCGACAGTTGCTCGGACGGCTGCCACGCCGGCATCCACACCTCGACCGCCGCGGGATACTCGAGCCCTGGCGGCGCCACCCCGACCACGCGATACGAATTGCGCGCGTACGGTTCGATCAACTTGCGGCCGACGATATTCGGGTCGCCCCCGAAATACTTCCGCCATGCGCCATAGCTCAGCACGAGCACGAGGTCCGCTCCCGGTGCCTCGTCGCTGGCCTGGATGAACCGGCCCAATAGCGGCCGCGTGCCTAACACGTTGAAGAAGTTGCCCGTGACCAGGGTCCGATTCAGGACGAGCGGACGATCGCCATCCACCAGCGGCGCGGATGGCGCCCCCCAGTGCGCGATGCCGGCGACGTCGCGCATAGTCTTCGCCTCCGCCGCGACCTTCCTGAGGTCCCCGCGCAGGACGTAATAGTCGGTGTTGGGATCGCCCTTGTACGTGAACAGCTCGACGACCCGGTCGGGGTTAACCACCGGAAGCGGCCGAAGGATGACGGCGTCGAACACCGTGAACATCGCGACGGCCATCCCGATCCCGATGGCAAGGATCAGAACGGCCGTGATGGTGAAGGACGGGGAACGCCGGAACCCGCGGAGGGCAATTCTGAAATCGTGAGTCACTGCTCGGCCACCTCGCAGTACACCTTGATCGTGTTTGTGCCGCTGACGAGCGTGTCCATCAGCGCGCGATAGTTCTCGAGTCCCCTCACCTTATGCGTGAGCAGCTTGTCCAGCCAGTGCGGGTGCGCAAGCTCCGCCTGTGCGAGATCGCTCACGCCCGTCATGTAGTCTGCTCGGCTCGCGTTCACGCTGCCGACCAGGACCTTGTTCCCGAGCACGAAACCCTGATTGATGCGATCCGCCGGAATCTCGATGCGGCGATCGCCGCCCGTGACGCTGAGCAGGACGAGCACGCCATTCCTGGCCAGCGATTCCATCGCCTCGAACACGAGCGGCGAGTAGCCCGTGCCTTCGATGATCAGGTCGAATGGTCCATGCGTGCGCGACGCTTCGGCGATGCTGACGTCCTGCGTCGACTGGTATCCCACGCCGATGGGCTCGAGGAGATCCGCATTCAGATACGGCCGCGGCGTCTTCCCCATGGCCAGGACCTCTAGGCCCCGCAGGCGCAGGATCATCGACGCCAGCAAGCCTAACGTCCCGGTGCCGAGGACCAGGGCACGCTTTGGCTGCCAAACGCGGAGACGACGCTGAATCTCGAACGCCTGGCCGATCGCCTTCTCGGCCACGCTCACCGGCTCCAGGAGCACGCCGACCGACAGCAGCACGGTCGGCACCTTTACCAGAAAGTCAGCGTTCTCGGAGTAGTACTCGGCGAGGAAACCGTGGAGAAGGTTGATGCCTCGCTCGTAGTACGTGTCATCGGTCGTCATATCCTGCAGACCGATGGCGTCGTACAAGCTCGAGCCCGGGCGCCGAACGGTCGCGACGACACAGTCGCCCGGCGCGAACTCGGTGACGCCCGGCGCGACGGCTTCCACAACGCCGAAGCTTTCGTGACCGAGGATGAGATAATCATCCCCCGGGGGAGCCTTTCCGTACTCGGCGGCGTTGATCTCCTTGTCGGTGCCGTCCACGCCGACGCGGAGCACTCTCACGAGGACGCCGCGTCCGTTGGGAACGTCGTGCGCCGACGCCATCGGGACGTCGCGCAGGTGGATGCTGTTCGGCTTTCCCGGTAGAACTGCGACCGCTTTCATGGTCGACCGGCGCGCGTTCGGCGCGCCGAGCGTCCCCGGTGCGGAGTCCTTGGAGGTCGTGCTCATGGTTGGGCCCTCGCGGTACGAACCGTCGAGCCAGGCTCTGAATACCCGCCACGATCGACAACGGAGCGTCGCGGAACAAGAGGCCATGTTCACAGCGACTGATGGGACCTTCGGCGAATTGAATGCGGCGGGGACGGCGCTCGGGATGACACGCCGTTTTGCCGTCGCCCGTCCCCGGCTTCTATCCAGCGCGAGCGAACGCCGCGGGCGTCCGCTGCAACGCGTCGGTGCTCGAGCGCAGCACGCCCTCCGCAAGACGCAGCGCCTCGCCCACGGACCACGCCTGGAACGGACAGCCGCCTGGCGCATGCGGCGCGTCGCCGTCCGCGATTTCCGCCACGTGGCCTGGTGCGCTCACGTCGTAGTGACGGAGCAGCGGCCCGAGAAATTTCGACGCGGCTTCGATCCGGTCCTCGGTCGTGTCCGACCTGACGCGGAGCCACGCTTCGACGAACGCGCCGACGAGCCACGGCCATACGGTGCCCTGGTGGTACGCGCCGTCGCGCTGCCGCACGTCGCCGCGGTAGTGGCCAATGTAGCCAGGCTCACCGGGACCTAACGACCGGAGCCCCGCGGGCGTCCACAGCTGCCGCTCGACCACGTCCACCACGCGCCGCGCCATCTCGCCCTCAATCACCGCGTAGGGGAGCCCGCCGATCGCGAAGATCTGATTCGGGCGCAGCCGATCGTCATTCACACCGACCTTGTGATCGACGTCGACCACGTCGTACAGGAATCCGCGCTCGTCATTCCAGAACCGCTCGATGAACGTCGCCTGGGCGTGCGAGGCGAGCGCCGCCCACCGTGCCGAGCGACGGCCGGCAATGCGCAGGGCGTTGATCCACAGCGCCTGAATCTCCACGGGCTTTCCGATGCGCGGCGTGACGACCCAGTCGCCAACCTTCGCATCCATCCAGGTGAGCTGGACGCCTTGCTCGCCAGCCGAGAGCAGTCCGGTGCCGTCGGCCCGAATGCCGAAGCGTGTTCCACGGGCGTATCCACTCACGATTGCGTCGACCGCCGTCGTGAGCTTCCGGCGATCGGATGCGGTGAGCGGGCGTTCGGCCTGGGTCAGCTCGAGGAACTCGTGCACCGCGATGACGTACCACAGCGACGCGTCGACGGAGTTGTACTCGGGCAGCTTCCCGGCTTCCGGGAAGAAGTTGGGCAGCATGCCTTCGCTCACGTGCTCCGCCCACTCGAGCAGGATCTCGCGCGCGTCGGAGAAGCGGTCGCATTCGGCGGTGGCGCTCGAGAGGCACAGTCCGCGGAGGGCGATGAACGTGTCGCGGCCCCAGTCGGAGAACCACGGGTAGCCGGCGATGATCGTCTTGCCGCCGCCACGCGCGACGATGTAGTCGTCGGCGGCGCGGTGCAGGGACGATGGAAATGCCGCTCGCCGCCGGCGCTCGCTCGTCTCGACCGACTCCCAGCAGCGCTCGGGCGATGTGTTCAGCAGCGGCAGCGCGGCCGTCGTGCCCGCCCCCGACGCGGCGCCGAATGCGAGCACGGCTCGGCGGTCGAGCGAGAACGTGAAGTGCCCCGGAACCGCGAGGTCCTCGGTGTAGTCCAGACCACGCGCGCGCTCCTCGTCATACTGAAACTGTCGGTACCAGGACGGGTCGGCGACGTAGTCGCCGTTGGCGAGGGCGACGATCGGTGTCAGATCGCAGTATGGCTGCCAGGTGACGCGGCGGCCGGCGACGCTCGAGGTGAACCGGAACGCGTCGTTCTCGTGGTGCGTGGCGTGGATGTCGCGCCCCGAGAGGTACGGCTGCACAATGAGCCGAGCGTCACCGCCTCGGTTGAGGCGCCAGGACAGGGCAACGACCGGTGCCCCGCGCACCATGATCAGCTCCTGCACGACCTCGAGATCGTTAGGCAGCGTGTAGGTCCACGTTGGCCACGGATCGCGTGTGAAGCGCGCGATGCGCGCCGCGCCGTCGGGGTGCGTGACGTCGGGGAGGTAGCGCTGCGACGTGAGCGCGAACTTCCCGTCGGCCGTCTCGACCCACGCGTCGAACCCGTTGACGAGGACAATGCGCCCCGTGGGCGGCGTGGTCGCGACGGCGAGCATCGCGTGGTAGCGGCGCGTGCGGATGCCGTCGATTCGACCGAAGGCGAAGCCACCCAGTCCGTCGGCTTCCAGCCATTCCGTGGCGGGCGTGACCATGATGCGGCTACAGCTGTGGTGAGATGCCGGAATATGTATGGAGTCCCAACGCGAAAAGCGAGAGACAGATCGTCGCCTGTGACGAAAACGAAACCGAGTCTCGCCGAGCAATGCCGAGGCACGCTCGTCAGTGGTGCCTGGCCTGACGCGGCTCCACGTGGAGGTATCGGTACGCGTGCGTTGCCGATCGGAAGACGCGGTAGGCGATCGGAATCCCGGAATGGCGTCGGTCGGTCACGACGAGCTCGCGACCCAACGTCGGCCCTGTTTCCGAGTGCAGCAGGATCACTCGGCGATCCGCGCGGCGCAGGCTTCCAGCCACGCCGTGCTCGAGCAGCAGCAGGTCGTGCAGGTCGTCCGCCGTGACGAGGGCGGACGGGCGGACATCAACGAGCCGGCGCTCGACCAGCTCGAGCGCCGGATGGTCGCGCAGCTCCTGGGTATACGCGACCATGTCGTCGCGGCCGAACCTGCCGGTAACGACGGTCCGCAGCAGCCCGGAAGATGGCTCGATGGAGAACGAGATCGGCACGGCCGTCCGAGTTGAGGACGTAAGGCCTGGGCGTGCTCAACAAGATGGGCCCCCAGCCCGCCTGGCGCCGTTCTCGAGTCCCCGAGTCGCGCCGCGCCGTGATGAGCCGAACGTTAGGCGGGACAAGCGGAGCGTTTACTCCGCTCACGGCCGCTTGAACTCGGTGTCCTCGACATAGAGGTACATCACGGCCATCGCCGTGCGGTTCTGGCTGGTGGTGTTGTTGTACGCGCTCACCAGCTCGTACTGGTGATCCTTGTGCAGCGTAATCCCCTTCGGGGAGGAGATCTGCTCCACCCGCGCCAGCCCGATCCGCTCCGGGCGGTTCTCGGCCTTGCTGGCCAGCACCGTCTCGCCGGTTTTAACGTCGCGAAGCGTGAGCGATTCGGCGAAGGGATGCAGGTGTACGGCCACATAGTAGACCTTGAGGTCCTGACGCATGTCGAGCCAGCCGTTGATCGGGGTCGTTCGGACTTCGCGGCCCGGCTTGACCACCCAGTGTCCGGCGAACGTACGGCCCTCGTGGTCGTGATACGGCACCGAGTCGGCCCCCATGCCTTCGGCGGCCGCATGCTCGTGCATGTCGTGGTCCATGACGTCGCTGTTGTACGACCCGTCCGGGCCGTCGAGCCTAACGAGCGTGTTGATCCCGCGCTGGTACAGGGGGACGAGCCGCCGTCGCAGCTCGTGATCACGGACGTAGTGCACCGTGATCCGCTGCCGCACGCGGATGGGTGCGCCGTGATAATTGTGGTTGAGCACCTGTGCCGTAACTGATAGCGGCTCGTCGGATCGCAGCGGGATGCCAAACCCGTCGGGAAGGTTCACCTCGGTCTGGCCTTCGGACAGCGTGAACAGCCGCCGGCTCGGGAACTTCTGCCAGCCGAATATCTGGCGGTGCCGGGCCATGTCCACGTCGACGTTCGAGTGACACATAAACTCCGACGACTTGGGCTCACGCGAATCCGCGTCCACGATCGCGGCCTCGTATCCCACGACCCACACGATCTCGTGCGTCGTCGTGTCGGTCAGCGTCACGTCCATCACGCGATACGGACCCTGCATGGAAGCCCACGTCGTGTCGATCGTGAAGGCATCCGAGTAGACCACGCGCGACTCGACCGCCGGCTTGGCCGACGCGTTCGCACAGGCAGCGAGCCCCGTCATCGCGGCCGCGAGCAGAAGTCGTCTCATCCGCATTGTTGCCGTGTCCGACCCGGCATTTCGCATGTTCGCACCAGACCTCGTTGACCTCGGGTAATCTAACGCGACGACCACACTCATTACCTCCCGCTTGGCTCACGGACATATTGCCGCGCGCGGCACATCTGCCGATCCCAGTCCACCGTTCCCAGCCAATGCCCCGTCTGCGACTCTTCGGTCTCGTCGCCGCCGTCTGCGCCAATGCCTCGTCGCTGGCCATCGCGCAGCAGGCCTCCATCCCTACACCGGAATCATCCCTCGGCTTCGCCGTCGGGGCCGACTTCAAGCTCGCGACTTACGACGAGTCGATTGCGTACTTCCAGAAGCTCGCGGTGGCGTCGAACCGGATTCGTCTTGTCGATGTCGGCAAGACGTCGACCGGCCACCCGTGGACGCTCGCGATCATCTCGTCGCCCGAGAATCTCGCGAAGCTCGATCGGCTGAAGCAGATCGCCCAGCGGCTCGCTCACCCGACCGGGCTCACCGACGCCGAGGCGCGTCGGCTCGCCACCGAAGGCCGGATGTTCGTGGACATCAGTGGTGGCCTGCACGCGTCGGAGATCGCCGGGTCGCAGCACACCATCCAGCTCGCGTACGACATTCTCGCGCATCCGGACGACGCCAAAATCAAGGCGATCCTCGAGAACGACGTTTTGTTCCTCTGGCCGTCGATCAACCCCGACGGGCAGAACATCGTGGTCAACTGGTATCGGGAGAACGTGGGCACGCCGTACGAGGTGTCGCCGCTTCACGAGGTCTATCAGAAGTACATCGGCCACGACAACAACCGCGACGCGTACATGCTGAACGTCGTCGAGTCCCGCGTGGTCGCGCGCACGTGGCGCGAGTGGGAGCCGCAGATCATCTACGTCCAGCATCAGACGGCGCCGTTCCCGACCCGCATCTGGCTGCCTCCGTTCGCGGAACCCATCGCTCCGCGCGTGCCGGCCCTCATGTCGCGCCAGGTGAACACCATCGGGATGACGATCGCGCAAGCGCTCGAGTCGAACGGGCAGGTGGGTGCGACGCACATGGGCACCGGGTTCGACTCGTGGTATCCGGGCTACATCGACTACATGCCGATGCTCCAGAACATCAACGCGTACTGGACGGAGACCGCGCTTTACAGGTATGCGACGCCGCACTTCTACACGATCGGTGATTTCCCGGCCGACATGCGTGACCTGCGGCCGCAGTCGCTGTATCCGAGCCCATGGCCGGGCGGCTGGTGGCGACTCAAGGACGCGGTGGACTACATGCGCACGGCGTCGATGGCGACGCTCGACTACGCGGCCAAGTATCGCGAGGAGCTGCTGTACAACCGCTATCAGGCCGGCCGCAACGCCATCAAGCGATACGCTGCGGAGCCGCCGTACGCCTACGTGATCCCACAGACGCAGCGCGACCCGGGAACGGCGGCCGAGTTGCTGCGCCGGCTCGCGTTCAACGGCGTGCGGGTGGGCCAGCTCGACCGCGACGTCTCGTTGGGCGGCGCACTCCATCGCCGTGGGAGCTGGGTCATTCCGATGGACCAGGAATTCGCCGAGCTCGTTAGGCAGCTGTTCGAGGTGCAGGAGTACCCGGACCTGCGCGAGTACCCCGAGGGCCCGCCCGAGCAGCCTTACGATGCCGCCGGCTGGACGCTGCCCTTTCAGATGGACGTGAACGTCGTCGAGGTTCGCTCGCCGCTGTCGGCCGATGCGCGCGCCGCAATCAAGGCGGTGCGCGGCAAGCCAACCGACGTTCACGCGTCTGCCGACGCACCATTCACCACGGACTCGATCGCTGCCGGTATCGTGACCCCGGCGGGGTCCATCACGGGATCCGGCGATCGTCTGGCCGTCGATCCCACGCAGAACGATGCGTTCCGGTTGATCGGGCAGGCGCTCGCGGCCGGTGGCGCCGTGAGTAAGGCTCCGGGCGCGAAAGGGCAGGGCGCGCGCTATGTCGTTTCCGGAGTGCCGATGTCGCGCCTCGAGGGTTGGGCGCGCGATCTCTCGCTCCGCGCGGAGCGCGTCTCGTCCAGGTCCGCCAGCGTTCCGGCAGCGCGGCTCCGGATCGCGCTCTTCAAGCCGTGGACGGCCAGCATGGACGAAGGCTGGACCGAATGGCTGCTGGACCGGTATGGGTTGAGTTACACAGTGATCGCGCCGGTGGACGTGCAGAGTGGCGACCTCGCGTCGCGATTCGACGTGATCCTCATGGCCTCCGACTCGCCTCGTTCGATCATGAACGGCTACTCGGCGGGGACGGTGCCAGCGCGCTACTCGGGTGGCGTCGGTGACGCCGGTACGCGCGCGCTCGATGCCTTCGTGCAGGGCGGCGGAACGCTCGTGTGCCTCAACGAGAGCGCGGACTTCGCGATCACTGCACTCAACCTCCCGGTGAAGAACGTGGTGTCCGGCGTTGCCCGGAAGGATTTCTTCGCGAGCGGCTCGATCCTGGAGGTGATCACGGATCCGGCGCACCCGCTCATGGCGGGTATGCCGGAGCGCGCGAAGGTGTTCGTGGACGACAGCCCGGTCTTCAGGACGACCGAGGGATTCGAGGGCGCCGCCCTGGCGAAGTATGCGCCCTCGGGGTCGCCTCGGCTCTCGGGCTACTTGTTAGGCGACAAGTACCTGCACGACAACGCGGCGGCGTTGGACGTCAAGCACGGGCGGGGGCATGTGGTGCTCATCGGCTTCCGCCCGCAATGGCGCGGCCAGCCGTTCGGCACGTTCCGCGTAGTGCTCAACGCGGCGCTGTTCAGTCGGGGGATGGCCAAGGGGGCCGCTGGCACCCCCGGGTTTTGGTCGGCGCCGGCGCCACCGAAATCACGTTAGGCAACGGAATGCTACGTAAGGGGTCAGACTCCTATTGCATCGTTCCAACGCCCCGCGGGGCGTTGGAACGATGCAATAGGAGTCTGACCCCTTACGTAGCATTCCGTTGCCTAACGTGATTTCGGTGGCGCCGGCGCCGACCAAAACCCGGGGGTGCCAGCGGCCCCCTTGGCCATCCCCCGACTGAACAGCGCCGCGTTGAGCACTACGCGGAACGTGCCGAACGGCTGGCCGCGCCATTGCGGGCGGAAGCCGATGAGCACCACATGCCCCCGCCCGTGCTTGACGTCCAACGCCGCCGCGTTGTCGTGCAGGTACTTGTCGCCTAACAAGTAGCCCGAGAGCCGAGGCGACCCCGAGGGCGCATACTTCGCCAGGGCGGCGCCCTCGAATCCCTCGGTCGTCCTGAAGACCGGGCTGTCGTCCACGAACACCTTCGCGCGCTCCGGCATACCCGCCATGAGCGGGTGCGCCGGATCCGTGATCACCTCCAGGATCGAGCCGCTCGCGAAGAAATCCTTCCGGGCAACGCCGGACACCACGTTCTTCACCGGGAGGTTGAGTGCAGTGATCGCGAAGTCCGCGCTCTCGTTGAGGCACACGAGCGTTCCGCCGCCCTGCACGAAGGCATCGAGCGCGCGCGTACCGGCGTCACCGACGCCACCCGAGTAGCGCGCTGGCACCGTCCCCGCCGAGTAGCCGTTCATGATCGAACGAGGCGAGTCGGAGGCCATGAGGATCACGTCGAATCGCGACGCGAGGTCGCCACTCTGCACGTCCACCGGCGCGATCACTGTGTAACTCAACCCATACCGGTCCAGCAGCCATTCGGTCCAGCCTTCGTCCATGCTGGCCGTCCACGGCTTGAAGAGCGCGATCCGGAGCCGCGCTGCCGGAACGCTGGCGGACCTGGACGAGACGCGCTCCGCGCGGAGCGAGAGATCGCGCGCCCAACCCTCGAGGCGCGACATCGGCACTCCGGAAACGACATAGCGCGCGCCCTGCCCTTTCGCGCCCGGAGCCTTACTCACGGCGCCACCGGCCGCGAGCGCCTGCCCGATCAACCGGAACGCATCGTTCTGCGTGGGATCGACGGCCAGACGATCGCCGGATCCCGTGATGGACCCCGCCGGGGTCACGATACCGGCAGCGATCGAGTCCGTGGTGAATGGTGCGTCGGCAGACGCGTGAACGTCGGTTGGCTTGCCGCGCACCGCCTTGATTGCGGCGCGCGCATCGGCCGACAGCGGCGAGCGAACCTCGACGACGTTCACGTCCATCTGAAAGGGCAGCGTCCAGCCGGCGGCATCGTAAGGCTGCTCGGGCGGGCCCTCGGGGTACTCGCGCAGGTCCGGGTACTCCTGCACCTCGAACAGCTGCCTAACGAGCTCGGCGAATTCCTGGTCCATCGGAATGACCCAGCTCCCACGGCGATGGAGTGCGCCGCCCAACGAGACGTCGCGGTCGAGCTGGCCCACCCGCACGCCGTTGAACGCGAGCCGGCGCAGCAACTCGGCCGCCGTTCCCGGGTCGCGCTGCGTCTGTGGGATCACGTAGGCGTACGGCGGCTCCGCAGCGTATCGCTTGATGGCGTTGCGGCCGGCCTGATAGCGGTTGTACAGCAGCTCCTCGCGATACTTGGCCGCGTAGTCGAGCGTCGCCATCGACGCCGTGCGCATGTAGTCCACCGCGTCCTTGAGTCGCCACCAGCCGCCCGGCCATGGGCTCGGATACAGCGACTGCGGCCGCAGGTCACGCATGTCGGCCGGGAAATCACCGATCGTGTAGAAGTGCGGCGTCGCATACCTGTAAAGCGCGGTCTCCGTCCAGTACGCGTTGATGTTCTGGAGCATCGGCATGTAGTCGATGTAGCCCGGATACCACGAGTCGAACCCGGTGCCCATGTGCGTCGCACCCACCTGCCCGTTCGACTCGAGCGCTTGCGCGATCGTCATCCCGATGGTGTTCACCTGGCGCGACATGAGGGCCGGCACGCGCGGAGCGATGGGTTCCGCGAACGGAGGCAGCCAGATGCGGGTCGGGAACGGCGCCGTCTGATGCTGGACGTAGATGATCTGCGGCTCCCACTCGCGCCACGTGCGCGCGACCACGCGGGACTCGACGACGTTCAGCATGTACGCGTCGCGGTTGTTGTCGTGGCCGATGTACTTCTGATAGACCTCGTGAAGCGGCGACACCTCGTACGGCGTGCCCACGTTCTCCCGATACCAGTTGACCACGATGTTCTGCCCGTCGGGGTTGATCGACGGCCAGAGGAACAAAACGTCGTTCTCGAGGATCGCCTTGATTTTGGCGTCGTCCGGATGCGCGAGAATGTCGTACGCGAGCTGGATGGTGTGCTGCGACCCGGCGATCTCCGACGCGTGCAGGCCACCACTGATGTCCACGAACATCCGGCCTTCGGTGGCGAGCCGACGCGCCTCGGCGTCGGTGAGCCCGGTCGGGTGAGCGAGCCGCTGGGCGATCTGCTTCAGCCGATCGAGCTTCGCGAGATTCTCGGGCGACGAGATGATCGCGAGCGTCCACGGGTGGCCGGTCGACGTCTTGCCGACATCGACAAGACGAATCCGGTTCGACGCCACCGCGAGCTTCTGGAAGTACGCAATCGACTCGTCGTAAGTCGCGAGCTTGAAGTCGGCCCCGACGGCGAAGCCGAGGGATGATTCCGGTGTAGGGATGGAGGCCTGCTGCGCGATGGCCAGCGACGAGGCATTGGCGCAGACGGCGGCGACGAGACCGAAGAGTCGCAGACGGGGCATTGGCTGGGAACGGTGGACTGGGATCGGCAGATGTGCCGCGCGCGGCAATATGTCCGTGAGCCAAGCGGGAGGTAATGAGTGTGGTCGTCGCGTTAGATTACCCGAGGTCAACGAGGTCTGGTGCGAACATGCGAAATGCCGGGTCGGACACGGCAACAATGCGGATGAGACGACTTCTGCTCGCGGCCGCGATGACGGGGCTCGCTGCCTGTGCGAACGCGTCGGCCAAGCCGGCGGTCGAGTCGCGCGTGGTCTACTCGGATGCCTTCACGATCGACACGACGTGGGCTTCCATGCAGGGTCCGTATCGCGTGATGGACGTGACGCTGACCGACACGACGACGCACGAGATCGTGTGGGTCGTGGGATACGAGGCCGCGATCGTGGACGCGGATTCGCGTGAGCCCAAGTCGTCGGAGTTTATGTGTCACTCGAACGTCGACGTGGACATGGCCCGGCACCGCCAGATATTCGGCTGGCAGAAGTTCCCGAGCCGGCGGCTGTTCACGCTGTCCGAAGGCCAGACCGAGGTGAACCTTCCCGACGGGTTTGGCATCCCGCTGCGATCCGACGAGCCGCTATCAGTTACGGCACAGGTGCTCAACCACAATTATCACGGCGCACCCATCCGCGTGCGGCAGCGGATCACGGTGCACTACGTCCGTGATCACGAGCTGCGACGGCGGCTCGTCCCCCTGTACCAGCGCGGGATCAACACGCTCGTTAGGCTCGACGGCCCGGACGGGTCGTACAACAGCGACGTCATGGACCACGACATGCACGAGCATGCGGCCGCCGAAGGCATGGGGGCCGACTCGGTGCCGTATCACGACCACGAGGGCCGTACGTTCGCCGGACACTGGGTGGTCAAGCCGGGCCGCGAAGTCCGAACGACCCCGATCAACGGCTGGCTCGACATGCGTCAGGACCTCAAGGTCTACTATGTGGCCGTACACCTGCATCCCTTCGCCGAATCGCTCACGCTTCGCGACGTTAAAACCGGCGAGACGGTGCTGGCCAGCAAGGCCGAGAACCGCCCGGAGCGGATCGGGCTGGCGCGGGTGGAGCAGATCTCCTCCCCGAAGGGGATTACGCTGCACAAGGATCACCAGTACGAGCTGGTGAGCGCGTACAACAACACCACCAGCCAGAACCGCACGGCGATGGCCGTGATGTACCTCTATGTCGAGGACACCGAGTTCAAGCGGCCGTGAGCGGAGTAAACGCTCCGCTTGTCCCGCCTAACGTTCGGCTCATCACGGCGCGGCGCGACTCGGGGACTCGAGAACGGCGCCAGGCGGGCTGGGGGCCCATCTTGTTGAGCACGCCCAGGCCTTACGTCCTCAACTCGGACGGCCGTGCCGATCTCGTTCTCCATCGAGCCATCTTCCGGGCTGCTGCGGACCGTCGTTACCGGCAGGTTCGGCCGCGACGACATGGTCGCGTATACCCAGGAGCTGCGCGACCATCCGGCGCTCGAGCTGGTCGAGCGCCGGCTCGTTGATGTCCGCCCGTCCGCCCTCGTCACGGCGGACGACCTGCACGACCTGCTGCTGCTCGAGCACGGCGTGGCTGGAAGCCTGCGCCGCGCGGATCGCCGAGTGATCCTGCTGCACTCGGAAACAGGGCCGACGTTGGGTCGCGAGCTCGTCGTGACCGACCGACGCCATTCCGGGATTCCGATCGCCTACCGCGTCTTCCGATCGGCAACGCACGCGTACCGATACCTCCACGTGGAGCCGCGTCAGGCCAGGCACCACTGACGAGCGTGCCTCGGCATTGCTCGGCGAGACTCGGTTTCGTTTTCGTCACAGGCGACGATCTGTCTCTCGCTTTTCGCGTTGGGACTCCATACATATTCCGGCATCTCACCACAGCTGTAGCCGCATCATGGTCACGCCCGCCACGGAATGGCTGGAAGCCGACGGACTGGGTGGCTTCGCCTTCGGTCGAATCGACGGCATCCGCACGCGCCGCTACCACGCGATGCTCGCCGTCGCGACCACGCCGCCCACGGGGCGCATTGTCCTCGTCAACGGGTTCGACGCGTGGGTCGAGACGGCCGACGGGAAGTTCGCGCTCACGTCGCAGCGCTACCTCCCCGACGTCACGCACCCCGACGGCGCGGCGCGCATCGCGCGCTTCACACGCGATCCGTGGCCAACGTGGACCTACACGCTGCCTAACGATCTCGAGGTCGTGCAGGAGCTGATCATGGTGCGCGGGGCACCGGTCGTTGCCCTGTCCTGGCGCCTCAACCGAGGCGGTGACGCTCGGCTCATTGTGCAGCCGTACCTCTCGGGGCGCGACATCCACGCCACGCACCACGAGAACGACGCGTTCCGGTTCACCTCGAGCGTCGCCGGCCGCCGCGTCACCTGGCAGCCATACTGCGATCTGACACCGATCGTCGCCCTCGCCAACGGCGACTACGTCGCCGACCCGTCCTGGTACCGACAGTTTCAGTATGACGAGGAGCGCGCGCGTGGTCTGGACTACACCGAGGACCTCGCGGTTCCGGGGCACTTCACGTTCTCGCTCGACCGCCGAGCCGTGCTCGCATTCGGCGCCGCGTCGGGGGCGGGCACGACGGCCGCGCTGCCGCTGCTGAACACATCGCCCGAGCGCTGCTGGGAGTCGGTCGAGACGAGCGAGCGCCGGCGGCGAGCGGCATTTCCATCGTCCCTGCACCGCGCCGCCGACGACTACATCGTCGCGCGTGGCGGCGGCAAGACGATCATCGCCGGCTACCCGTGGTTCTCCGACTGGGGCCGCGACACGTTCATCGCCCTCCGCGGACTGTGCCTCTCGAGCGCCACCGCCGAATGCGACCGCTTCTCCGACGCGCGCGAGATCCTGCTCGAGTGGGCGGAGCACGTGAGCGAAGGCATGCTGCCCAACTTCTTCCCGGAAGCCGGGAAGCTGCCCGAGTACAACTCCGTCGACGCGTCGCTGTGGTACGTCATCGCGGTGCACGAGTTCCTCGAGCTGACCCAGGCCGAACGCCCGCTCACCGCATCCGATCGCCGGAAGCTCACGACGGCGGTCGACGCAATCGTGAGTGGATACGCCCGTGGAACACGCTTCGGCATTCGGGCCGACGGCACCGGACTGCTCTCGGCTGGCGAGCAAGGCGTCCAGCTCACCTGGATGGATGCGAAGGTTGGCGACTGGGTCGTCACGCCGCGCATCGGAAAGCCCGTGGAGATTCAGGCGCTGTGGATCAACGCCCTGCGCATTGCCGGCCGTCGCTCGGCACGGTGGGCGGCGCTCGCCTCGCACGCCCAGGCGACGTTCATCGAGCGGTTCTGGAATGACGAGCGCGGATTCCTGTACGACGTGGTCGACGTCGATCACAAGGTCGGTGTGAATGACGATCGGCTGCGCCCGAATCAGATCTTCGCGATCGGCGGGCTCCCCTACGCGGTGATTGAGGGCGAGATGGCGCGGCGCGTGGTGGACGTGGTCGAGCGGCAGCTGTGGACGCCCGCGGGGCTCCGGTCGTTAGGTCCCGGTGAGCCTGGCTACATTGGCCACTACCGCGGCGACGTGCGGCAGCGCGACGGCGCGTACCACCAGGGCACCGTATGGCCGTGGCTCGTCGGCGCGTTCGTCGAAGCGTGGCTCCGCGTCAGGTCGGACACGACCGAGGACCGGATCGAAGCCGCGTCGAAATTTCTCGGGCCGCTGCTCCGTCACTACGACGTGAGCGCACCAGGCCACGTGGCGGAAATCGCGGACGGCGACGCGCCGCATGCGCCAGGCGGCTGTCCGTTCCAGGCGTGGTCCGTGGGCGAGGCGCTGCGTCTTGCGGAGGGCGTGCTGCGCTCGAGCACCGACGCGTTGCAGCGGACGCCCGCGGCGTTCGCTCGCGCTGGATAGAAGCCGGGGACGGGCGACGGCAAAACGGCGTGTCATCCCGAGCGCCGTCCCCGCCGCATTCAATTCGCCGAAGGTCCCATCAGTCGCTGTGAACATGGCCTCTTGTTCCGCGACGCTCCGTTGTCGATCGTGGCGGGTATTCAGAGCCTGGCTCGACGGTTCGTACCGCGAGGGCCCAACCATGAGCACGACCTCCAAGGACTCCGCACCGGGGACGCTCGGCGCGCCGAACGCGCGCCGGTCGACCATGAAAGCGGTCGCAGTTCTACCGGGAAAGCCGAACAGCATCCACCTGCGCGACGTCCCGATGGCGTCGGCGCACGACGTTCCCAACGGACGCGGCGTCCTCGTGAGAGTGCTCCGCGTCGGCGTGGACGGCACCGACAAGGAGATCAACGCCGCCGAGTACGGAAAGGCTCCCCCGGGGGATGATTATCTCATCCTCGGTCACGAAAGCTTCGGCGTTGTGGAAGCCGTCGCGCCGGGCGTCACCGAGTTCGCGCCGGGCGACTGTGTCGTCGCGACCGTTCGGCGCCCGGGCTCGAGCTTGTACGACGCCATCGGTCTGCAGGATATGACGACCGATGACACGTACTACGAGCGAGGCATCAACCTTCTCCACGGTTTCCTCGCCGAGTACTACTCCGAGAACGCTGACTTTCTGGTAAAGGTGCCGACCGTGCTGCTGTCGGTCGGCGTGCTCCTGGAGCCGGTGAGCGTGGCCGAGAAGGCGATCGGCCAGGCGTTCGAGATTCAGCGTCGTCTCCGCGTTTGGCAGCCAAAGCGTGCCCTGGTCCTCGGCACCGGGACGTTAGGCTTGCTGGCGTCGATGATCCTGCGCCTGCGGGGCCTAGAGGTCCTGGCCATGGGGAAGACGCCGCGGCCGTATCTGAATGCGGATCTCCTCGAGCCCATCGGCGTGGGATACCAGTCGACGCAGGACGTCAGCATCGCCGAAGCGTCGCGCACGCATGGACCATTCGACCTGATCATCGAAGGCACGGGCTACTCGCCGCTCGTGTTCGAGGCGATGGAATCGCTGGCCAGGAATGGCGTGCTCGTCCTGCTCAGCGTCACGGGCGGCGATCGCCGCATCGAGATTCCGGCGGATCGCATCAATCAGGGTTTCGTGCTCGGGAACAAGGTCCTGGTCGGCAGCGTGAACGCGAGCCGAGCAGACTACATGACGGGCGTGAGCGATCTCGCACAGGCGGAGCTTGCGCACCCGCACTGGCTGGACAAGCTGCTCACGCATAAGGTGAGGGGACTCGAGAACTATCGCGCGCTGATGGACACGCTCGTCAGCGGCACAAACACGATCAAGGTGTACTGCGAGGTGGCCGAGCAGTGACTCACGATTTCAGAATTGCCCTCCGCGGGTTCCGGCGTTCCCCGTCCTTCACCATCACGGCCGTTCTGATCCTTGCCATCGGGATCGGGATGGCCGTCGCGATGTTCACGGTGTTCGACGCCGTCATCCTTCGGCCGCTTCCGGTGGTTAACCCCGACCGGGTCGTCGAGCTGTTCACGTACAAGGGCGATCCCAACACCGACTATTACGTCCTGCGCGGGGACCTCAGGAAGGTCGCGGCGGAGGCGAAGACTATGCGCGACGTCGCCGGCATCGCGCACTGGGGGGCGCCATCCGCGCCGCTGGTGGATGGCGATCGTCCGCTCGTCCTGAATCGGACCCTGGTCACGGGCAACTTCTTCAACGTGTTAGGCACGCGGCCGCTATTGGGCCGGTTCATCCAGGCCAGCGACGAGGCACCGGGAGCGGACCTCGTGCTCGTGCTGAGCTATGGCGCATGGCGGAAGTATTTCGGGGGCGACCCGAATATCGTCGGCCGCAAGTTGATCGAACCGTACGCGCGCAATTCGTATCGCGTGGTCGGGGTGGCGCCGCCAGGGCTCGAGTATCCCGCGGCGGTCGAGGTGTGGATGCCGGCGTGGCAGCCGTCCGAGCAACTGTCGGTCATCGGCGTCGCGAGGCTCGCGCCTAACGCCACGCCGCGCATGGCCCAGAGCGAGTTCCTGCAGCTCATGAAGGCCCTCTCCACCAGCCAGGAGCCGCGGGACTACGACGGGGCGCATGTCGAGACGTTCACGCACGCCGTGGTGGGCGATGTCCGGCCCATTCTCCTCGTGCTCGTCGCCGCGGTTGGCCTCCTACTGCTCATCGCGTGCGTCAACGTGGGGAACCTTCTGCTTCTTCGCGCAGCAAGCCGTGCGCGCGAGCTGTCGGTGCGGCGGGCGCTGGGCGCCACGTACGGCGACGTCGTGCGACAGCTCGTGGTGGAAAGCGGGTTGCTCGGGGTCGCCGGCGGACTGCTTGGCCTCGGCGTCGCCGCCGGCCTCATCAAGGTGCTCGTCGCCTACGCGCCGCCGCAGCTCCCGCGCGTTGACGTGATCGGTGTTGCCGGCGCGCCGGTGATCATCGCCATCAGTGTCACGCTCGCGGCGGTTCTCGTGTTCGGCGTGCTGCCGGCTCTCATTGCATCACGGGGCGAGCTCGCGTCGCCGCTGCGCTACGACTCCCGGGCGGGTACCGAGACGCGTGCGCGCCGCCGCATGAGGCAGGCCCTCGTTGCGTCGCAGGTTTCGCTCGCCCTCGTGATGCTCGCAGGCGCGGCTCTGCTGGGCCGAAGCCTCGAGCGCCTCCAGGGTCTCTCGCTCGGCTACGATCCGAATCACTTATCGCTGCTGTCGGTCGCGTTTCCGCCCAGTTTGTATGGCGACGCGAAGGGCACGGTCGACCAGAACCGCCTCAATGCGCTGGGCGACCAGCTTGCACCCGTATATCGCGCCATTCCGGGTGTGACAGGTGTGACGCAGATGCTGGTCCCGCCATTTTTCGGCACCGGGATTTTCATCGGCCGGCTCGATCGCGAGGGACAGACGCCCGAGGAGATGAAGAGCAATGCGGCCTACCCGATGGAAGCGGGGGGCGCCGACTACTTCCGCGTGTACGGCATCCCGATTCTTCGTGGCCGAGCGTTCACGGAGGCGGACGATGAGAAGGCCGAGAACGTCGCCGTCGTCAGCGAGTCCGCGGCACAAAAGCTCTGGCCTAACGAGAACCCGATCGGGAAGCGGATTCACTTCTGGACTGGCGATTCCACGAAATTTCGCACGGTCGTCGGCGTCGCCGGCGACATGCACTACCGTTCGCTGCGCGAATCGACGGCGGAGATCTACCTGCCGTGGAAGCAGTCCTACTGGCAGGGATCGTTCGCGATTCGGACAACCGGAACGCTAGCGTCGGTGCTTCCAGCTCTGCGGCGCGCGACGGCGGAGGTGAATCCCGCGTTGACGTTATGGCAGGCGGATCCCATGGATGACCTGATCGCGAAGCCGCTTGCCCAGCCTCGTATGAGCGCCCTGCTGCTGGCGGGTTTCGCGTTCGTGTCGATGCTGCTCGCCGCGATTGGGCTCTATGGCGTGATGGCGTCGTCGGTGCGTGGGAGCATGCGGGAGTTGGGCGTGCGGGCGGCGTTAGGTGCGTCGCCGGAGCGCCTGCGGCGCGGCGTGCTGACGGAGGCGCTGATCGTCACCGGTACCGGCGCGGTCGTTGGGCTCGCTGTTGCCCTGGCGGCGTCCAGGCTACTGACCAAGCTCCTGTTCGAGGTCAGCCCGGCCGACCCGATCTCGCTGCTCGGCTCCGCGGTGTTGCTCATGGTCGTTGCCGTGATCGCCGCATATATACCCGCACGGCACGCGACTCGAGTGGATCCCGTCCAGGCACTTCGAGCAGACTGAGTGGAATTGGTTGGTATGGGGTCAGAGTCCTGACTCATCGTTCCAACGCGGCCGCGTTGGAACGATGAGTCAGGACTCTGACCCCATACGCATCAATTCGACTCTGACCCCAATTCCGCCGTTTCACGCGACGACGGCGTGCCTCCCTTCTCTGACGAGCGGGATGACGGTTTCGCTGAACCGCTCCATCTCCTCGAGCTGCGGGCTGCACTGTAGCAGGAGGAGGTTCACGCCGACGTTCTCCAGCTCGATGATCCGCTCCGCCACCTGCTCCGGCGTGCCGACGAGGCCCGCACGCAGACCGCGGTTCGAGACCGAGTAGTCCTGCAGGCTCACCTGCTGCTCGAGCTTCGTGTTCGAGAT
>JAJKIV010000225.1 GCA_021154285.1 Gemmatimonas sp.
AACGGGGCGAGCGCGTTCGATGTCTCGCCCGCCGCCCGCAGGACGTCGCGGCGCGCGTGTCATCGGGCATCGAGGTCGTGGGCGGGGACGTGCTGGACGCACCCTCGCTGGCACGTGCCCTCGACGGAGTCGACACCGCATTCTATCTGGTTCATGGGATGGGGTCGCGCAGCGACTTTCAGGGTGAGGACCGCCGCGGCGCCACGAACTTCGCAACGGCGGCACGCGCTGCTGGCGTGCGTCGCATCGTCTATCTGGGCGGACTCGGCACGGCGACGGATCTCTCACCGCACCTCGCCAGTCGGCACGAGGTAGGCAGAATTCTCCGCGGATGCGGCGTCACGACCATCGAGCTTCGCGCCTCGATCATCCTCGGATCTGGAAGCCTGTCGTTCGAGATGATCCGCGCGCTCGTCGAGCGGTTACCTGTTCTGGTAACACCGCGGTGGGTACGGCAGCTCACACAGCCGATCGCGATCGAGGATGTGATCGCCTACCTCGTCGCTTCACCGGACACCGGCGTCGCTGGGAGTGAGGTCATCGAGATAGGTGGACCGGACCAGGTCTCCTATCTCGATCTGCTCCGGGAGCACGCGCGACAGCGTGGCCTCAAGCGCCTCATCGTCCGTGTCCCCGTGCTCACCCCGTGGTTGTCGAGCCTCTGGCTCGGGCTCGTAACCCCGGTGTACGCGCGCGTCGGTCGCAAGCTGATCGACAGCCTGCGCAACGAAACCGTCGTGACGTCGTCGCGCGCTCGCGAGCTGTTCCCAACGATTGTGCCACGGGGCATGCGCGAGGCGCTCGCGCGAGCCCGCGCGAATGAGGACCGCGAGCTCGCCGAGACGCGGTGGTCGGACGCACGGTCGTCGTTAGGGCGGACGGTGCCGTGGGGCGGAGCACATTCCGGATCGAGGCTCGTCGATTCGCGCGCGGTGCCCGTCGCCGCGACATCGCACGCGTCGTTCGCCGCGATCACGCGCATTGGGGGCGAGGTGGGCTGGTATTACGCGAACTGGCTCTGGCGCCTGCGTGGCGCGGTCGACCTCTTGGTCGGCGGAGCGGGTATGCGACGTTCGCGTCGTCACCCCGGCGCGTTACTGCCGGGCGATCCGCTCGACTTCTGGCGCGTGGAGGCAGTGGAAAGCGACCGGCTCGTACGTTTGCGCGCGGAGATGAAGGTGCCCGGGCGAGCGTGGCTCCAGTTCGAGGTGTTGGGTGAAGGCGATCACAGCGTCATTCGGCAGACGGCGCTATTCGAGCCGCGCGGACTGGCGGGGTTGGCGTACTGGTACGCGCTGTACCCGCTCCACAGTCTCATCTTCGCCGGCATGCTCCGCGGGATCGCGACGGAGGCGGAGCGTTAGCCGGCCTGCGCGGCGTCACCGCCCTTCTGCTATGCAATCTCCGCCCATTCATCGAGGCACGCCCATGCGAGCCATTACGTCTGCTGTCCTCATCGCCACCAGTATTGCCTGTGGCTCCGGCAAGACCACAGGTGGCACATCGGCCGAGAGCGCGCCGGCGAGTCTCGACTCGAATCGGCTGAGCACCGGCGCTCGTCTCGACCCCGCCGGCCGATCGATTCCGGTCGGCAACATGCCGCTCTCAGCCCTATGGTCGCCGGACGGAAACCATCTCGTGCTCGCCCTGGGTGGCTGGCGCCAGCAGGGCATCGACGTCGTCTCGCGCGCGACCGGCGCCGTGGTGCAGCACGTGGAACAGCCAGGCGCGTTCGTTGGCCTCGCGTGGAGCGCGGACGGTCGAGCGCTCTATGTCTCCGGCGGCTCCGAGGACGTCGTGTATCGATACGCCTGGTCACCTAACGCGGCCAAGCCGGCCGTGCTCGCCGAGAGTCTCGTGCTCGGGCACGGCGCGTCGGGACAACCGGGCACGCGGTATCCCGCTGGCCTCGGCATGTCGCCTGACGGTCGCTCGCTCTACGTCGCGGAGAACCTGAGCGATTCGCTCGCCGTGGTAGATCTCGCGACACGTCGAGTGGTCCAGCGACTCGGCGCTGGTCGATTCCCGTATGCGGTCGCAGTCACCCCGGACAATCACGTGTTCGTAACGGCGTGGGGCGGCTCGACCGTCACCGCATTCGCGCCGGATGCCGGCGGGCGGCTCACGCGCGACGGCGTGATCGAGGTCGGAAGACACCCATCGGCGCTGGTGCTGAACCCGAGCGGCACCCGTGCGTTCGTGACATCAGCCAGCACCGACCGGATCGCGGTCGTCGATACGCGCACGCGACAGGTGACCGGCTGGCTGCTCGATTCGCCGCCCGATGGCGTGACCGAAGGGAGCACACCTAACGCCTTGGCGCTGTCGCCCGACGGCACGCGGCTCTACGCCGCCGAGGCGGACAACAACGCCGTCGCCGTGTTCGACCTGTCGGCGGCGACGTCCGGCGTCGCCTCGGCACAAGGCACGGATCGGCTCAGTGGTCGCGTGCCCGCGCAGTGGTACCCGACTGCCGTTGTGCCTAGCGGCGACTCGCTGTGGGTCGTGAACGGCAAGGGCCGCGGTACTGGCCCGAATCCAAACGGTCCGGTGCCCAACCTGCCGCTCGCGCGTGGATCACGTGGCTACACACTGGGGCAACTCGACGGCACGATCACCGTGCTTCCTGCGAATGCGCGTGGCGCGGAGCTCGACGCCCTGACGCGGCGCGTTGCCAACGCGAACGGATGGACTGCCCCCACAGGCACTCTCGCGGCGTATCCGCCGATCGAGCACATCATCTACATCATCAAGGAGAACCGCACGTACGATCAGGTTCTTGGCGATCTCCCGCAGGGCGACGGCGATGTGAAGCTCGTGTTCTTCCCGCGAGAGGTCTCGCCGAACCACCACGCGCTGGCGGAACGCTTCGGCCTGTACGATCGCTT
Organism: Gemmatimonas sp.; assembly: GCA_021154285.1. Classification (GTDB taxonomy): domain Bacteria; phylum Gemmatimonadota; class Gemmatimonadetes; order Gemmatimonadales; family Gemmatimonadaceae; genus JAJKIV01. The sequence goes on from JAJKIV010000225.1 coordinate 2,889, forward strand.
CTTCGTGAACGCTGAGGTTAGCGCGCAGGGCCACATGTGGTCCACTGCCGGCTATGTCACCGACTACGGCGAGAAGACGACGCCCGACAGTTACCGATCGAAGCGGCCCGATCGCGACGATGCCGGCGACGTCGACATTCCCGCGGCCGGCTTTCTGTGGAACGAGGCGATCAAGAAGAACGTGTCGCTGCGGAATTACGGCGAGCGCGCCGAGCCGGTGCCTGGCGCCGACTCGAGCGCTCCGACGTATCGCGCGAGCGACGAGTGGATGCGGCCATACACGAGCTCGACGTATCCGCCGTTCGACACGGGGATCCCGGATCAACGTCGGGCCGACGCGTGGATTGCCGAGTTCCGCGAGCACGAGCGTACGGGGCAGATGCCGGCGCTCGAGACGCTCCACCTGCCAAACGATCACACCTCGGGCGCTCGACGCGGCCTCCCGACGCCGAAGGCCGCCATGGCCGACAACGACCTCGCGCTCGCGCGCATCGTCGAGGCCGTGTCGCACTCGCAGTTCTGGAAGTCGACTGCGGTGTTCGTGCTCGAGGACGACGCTCAGGCTGGTCCCGACCACGTCGACTCGCATCGGTCCGTGCTGCTCGTGATCTCGCCGTGGGCGGCAGGCGGCGTGATGCATCGATTCGTGAACACGACCGACGTCCTCGCGACGGTGGAGGAGATCCTCGGGCTCGGGACGCTGTCGCAGTTCGACCATTTCGGCCGTCCGTTGCGCGAGATCTGGCGAACGACCCCGGACCTGCGCGCGTTCGACGCGATCAGGCCCACGCAGTCGATGACGGAGCAGAACCTGGCGTTGGGCGACAATGCGCGCCGGTCCGATCGGCTCGACCTCGCCCGCGAAGATCGCGCGGATGACGACGAGTTCAACCGGATCCTCTGGCGCGCGGTGAAGGGGGAGGACGTGCCCTATCCCGGCGTTAGGCGTTCTGGCGTGCTGGAGTGGGCGCGGGCGCGGTGATGACGAGCCGCACAGGCTCGTGGTTGTCGTTAGGCGGCGGCGTCAACGTCGCTTTGGCGGTATGAAGCTCGTCAGCGTCCTCCCAGTGAGCATCCATCGCATTGACGATAGCTCACCGGTGGATACCGACTCCGAGCAGATCGCATCAGTGATGTCTCGCGCGAGAAGGCCACTTCCGTGAGCGCCTACCGGGACCACAATGACCGTCACGTCGGCGAGGTTGCTCCCCGTGAAGTACTCGGGCAGCCGCAGATGCGCCCGACGCCTGGGCTCCACATACCCGAGGAGCCACCTGTCGGGTTGGACTCCGAGATAGATCGCCACCGGATCCAGGCTGATGTTCTCGAAATCGAACACGGCGGGCGACGAAACCCTCTCATTCGCACGACCTCTCCCGGTCGCGCAACCCAGCGCGCTGAGTACCAGGAGCAGCACAATCGAAGCGTCGACGGGATGGCACCGGCGAGTACAGCCGCCACGTACGTGCATGCGGTCTCCTTGCGTACGGACCACTGTCCGGAGCTAGGCGCGCGCGACTGGGTCAACCGTGTTGCCTTCACACGGCCGTCGTCCCATGTTTGCAGCGGGCGCGGAACCAAGGTCTCTCATCCGAGAGAACGGAGAGCGACTACCAAACACGACATCGCCGACGAGTGCGCCTGGCTGCAGACACGTGGGAGGGGCTATGGGCGAAGCCGCGGCGCGCCCCGATCTACTCCCGGACCTTCGGGACCAACGGCGTCAGTCGCTCGATCGGATTGTGTCCGTGCTCTACCACGAGCTGCGCGAGATCGCGCACCGCCATCTGCGGGCGCGTGGGCGAGGCTCGACGCTCCAGACCACCGCACTCCTCCATGAAGCGTACCTTAAGCTCGTGGACCAGTCGCGCGCCGAGTGGAACGACCAGGTGCACTTCCTTGCGCTCGCCGCGGTCGCGATGCGTCACGTGCTCGTCGATCGAGCGCGGGGACGCATAGCACTCAAGCGAGGCGGCGGCCAGGCACCCATCACGCTGGGAGATGAATCGAGCGTCAACGCCGACGACTCCGCCGGGCTGCTCGAGCTGCACGACGCGCTCGAACGGCTGGCGAAGGTGGATACGCGGTTGGCGCAGGTCGTGGAATGTCGGTTTTTCGGGGGCATGTCCGAGGGGGAGATCGCGGCGGCGCTCGACGTCACCGTCCGCACGGTGCAGCGCGACTGGTCAAAGGCCCGTATGCTCCTGCGCGCCTCGTTAGGCTCGTAGTCGGCGGACGGACAGCGATCCCAGATGTCGGCGTCGATCTCGCCTGAGCGCTGGAAGGCCATCCAGCCGCTGATCGACCGGGTGCTGGACATCGATCCAGCCGAGCGCTTCGCCTTCTACGAGGGCGTGTGTGGCGGCGACGTGATCACGCGCGAGGAGCTCGAGTGTCTCGTCGCGGAGTGCGAGCGTCCCGACATCACACTCGACATGTCGCTGCCACAGCGATTCCCGACTCTGTTCGAGCACGAATCCTCGCATGTGCTGCCCGGTCTTGACGAGCGCTTCCGCATCGACCGGGTGCTGGGGCGTGGCGGGATGGCGACCGTCTACCTCGCGCGTGACCTCCGCCACGAGCGCGACGTCGCGATCAAGGTTCTGCATCCGGAACTGGCGGCGGTGCTGGGTGCCGACCGCTTCTTAAGCGAGATCCGCGTCACCGCCAGTCTTCACGACCCACACATCCTGCCGCTGTTCGATTCGGGTCAGGCCGACGGCGCGCTCTACTATGTCATGCCGTACGTCGGGGGTGAGACCTTGCGAGCTCGCCTCGAGCGCGAGCTCCAGCTGCCGCTGGTTGACGCGTTAGGCATCGCGCGCGACGTTGTCGCCGCGCTCGATTGCGCGCACCGCCAGGGTGTGATCCATCGGGACATCAAGCCCGAGAACATCCTGCTTGCCGACGGACAGGTCTTCGTTCTCGACTTCGGTATCTCGCGGGCCGTCAGCACGGCCCGCGGGGAGCGGATCACGCAGCCCGGAATCGCGTTAGGTACGCCCCAGTACATGAGTCCGGAGCAGGCGAGCGGCCGCCGTGACGTCGACGTCCGCACCGACGTGTATGCACTGGGCGCTGTGCTCTACGAAATGCTCGCCGGTGAAGCGCCGTTCACCGGTCCCACAGCACAGGCGGTGATCGCGAAGATGATGTCGAGCGAGCCGCCCTCGGTGCGCCGGATGCGGCCGACGATCCCGGAGAGCCTGGACCGCGTCATCCGGAAGGCGCTCGCACCAGTGCCGGCCGATCGATTCGCCAGCGTGGGCGAATTGGCGCGTGCGCTGGCGGTGGATATGGGTGAGGCGACCGCCGAGGTGCCGAGCATCGCCATGCGACCTCGGCGCCGCTGGCCGTTCGTCGCGCTGGGCGCCCTGGTCGTGACCGTTGTCGCTGCATTCACGGCCAGCCGCCTGCGGAATCAGGACCCGCCGCTGGTCGACCGTCGAGTGCTCGTGGTGCCGTTCGAGAACCGGACCGGGGTGCGAGAGTACGAGGCGTTAGGCGACGCTGCCGCTACCAACCTGCGGGGACAGCTTACGGCGACAGGCCTCGCGGAGCCTGTGAATCTGAGCAAGTCCGGCGACGTGGCCCGCCACACGGATGGTCGAGACCTCAGTGTGCTCGCGCGTCGTTTCGGCGCGTCGCGGATTCTCCGCGGCAGCTACTACAAGCAGGGCGACAGTCTTCGCTTCGAGCCGGAGATTCTCGACAGCCGGACCGGCGACCCAGCCGAGACGATCCCTTCAGTCGTCGTACCAGCCAACGCGCCCTTTGTCGCGTTGGAATCGCTGCGCCAGCACGTTCTGGCGGTCTTCGCCGTCCTCGCCGACAGGACGTTCGATGCCTGGCGAGTGTCGAGTCATCCCGCCACCTACGACGCGTATCTGGAGTACGCCGCGGCCAGGCGCACCGGGACGGCGACGGATCGCGCGTCGGCGGATATTCACTTCGCGCGAGCAACCGTTCTGGACTCGACGTTCACGCTGCCGCTCACTTGGCTCTTGTGGGACCGAGGCTGTGAGGCCACCGACTCCATTGTGAAGCGCCTCGGACCGCGACTCGACCGGCTGCCCGTTTACGACCGCGGGATTGTGTCCATGTACCGCGACGATTGTCGTGGACTGCGAGATCTGGAGTACCGTGACGTGCGTGAGGTCTATGACTCCGCTCCCGG
>JAJKIV010000226.1 GCA_021154285.1 Gemmatimonas sp.
ATTCGCCACGAGAGCAGCACCATGAGCGCACCGCCCACCACGAGTGCCAGCCACGCCGCACGCGACCGCGAGAGCACGAGCGCCGCCGCGACAACCGCCATCCCGAGCGTCCCGAGCGTCGCTCCCCAAGCACGACGAGCCTCGAGAGTGCAAAGCAGGATGATCGGTGTGCCGATGGCTGACAGGTGCGCCATGAAGTTTCGGTTACCGAACGTCCCGCCCGGGGCGCGGCTGAGACTCATGTACTCCGGCTCGATGCCATACGCCTGCAGAAGCGCGGTCACCGCGCCGATCACGATCGCCGCCGCGAGTCCGGGAAGGAGCGCTCGCTCATATCCCGAAGCGGAGAGCGTGCGCGCAACCCAGAACAGCGTGAGTCCGCTCGCGCTCATCGCGAGCGCGCGCGTGGCCAACCACCAGTTGTGCGCGAACAGCGCCGATACGGCGCTGAGGGCGAGGAACGCGACGAGGAGCGTGTCGATCCGCGAAAGCTCCGGGCTCCGACGCCGTGCGAGGAGAATCAGGCCCGCGATCGCCGCCGTGACGTGGAGCGCGGCTTCCTTCGGGACGAAGAAGCGATCGAGATCGAACGCCTTGTAGGGCAGCGAAAGCAGTATGACAGCCAGTGCGCCGACGATCAGCACGCCGAGCGTGACACGATCCGCGACGGAACGCGTAGACGTTCGCGCCGCCGCGCTACTTGCCGTGATGTCACCCGCTGTCAGTGCCGAGCCCATACCCTCCCTACCCCCCTCCCACCAAGACGCCCTGTGGCCAACAACAATAACAGGGCTGGCTGGAGTTGGGTGTCTAGCGGCGTGGCGACGCGCGGGGTGTTTCGGCGCGCGCGGCTCGGCGCGTTAGTGGTTGCCCGCCTCCCACAGCGATGGCGCCGCGGTCGCAACGGGCTGGGGAATCAGACCGGCTTCGACGTCGCCACGAGGGAGCGTCAGCGTGAACGTCGAGCCGTCACCGTAGCTGCTCGTCGCGGACAGATCTCCGCCCATCGCGCGCGCGAGCTCGCGGCTGATGGCGAGCCCGAGCCCCGTTCCAGCGGTGGCCCGCGTTAGGCCGTTGTCGAGCTGCACGAACGGCTCGAAGATCGCGTCGAGCTTCTGGGCAGGAATGCCTGGACCCGTGTCCGTCACGCGCAGTTCCACGAACCGGTCGAGACAGACGCATTCGACGTCGATCGAACCGCCGCGCGGCGTGAACTTGCACGCGTTCGACACGAGATTGACGACGATCTGCCGCACCTTTTCTCGATCCGCCCGGACGATGAGCTGATCGCCGGGTGTGTGCCACGCGTAGTTGAGCTGCTTCGAGTCGATCAGCGGCCGACACACCGGATCGATTGCCAGCCGGACGTCCCGAATCGGGAGTGCCGCCATCCGGAGCTCCACGCGCTTCGCGTCCACACGGGCGAAGTCGAGCAGATCATTGATGATCGCGAGCAGGTGCCGCTCGTTCGACTCGATGCGCCGGAGAATGGAGACTTGCTCCTCGCTCATGCTGCCGTAGATGCCCATCTCCAGCAACTCGAGGTAGCCTTGAATCGCCGTGAGCGGGGTACGCAGCTCGTGGCTGATCATCCGGAGGAAGTCGGTCTTCGCACGGTTCGCTTCCTCAGCCGCCGTGCGCGCGGCCTGCTCCTGTTCGAGCACGGCGGCGCGCTGGAGCTCCAGCTTCCGCCGATCCGCGAGATACCGTCGAATGTTCGCGAGCGCGAGCGCCGCGGCGATGAAGGAGACCAACAACCCGACCGCCAACACGATTCCCGCGTCGCCCGCGCGCGCGGCCTGCTCGCGCGTTCGCGATGCATACACGACTCGCTGATCGTCACGGAACTCACCCAGCAGCGCGTCGACGCGGTCGTGCGAGCCTGCGATATCGTCATCGTGCATCGCGACGGCAGCGGCCTCGAGCCCCCGCTGCTGTCGCAGCATCGCGATCCGCTTGAGCTCCCCGAGATGTGTGCCCAGCGCCGGCGCCAGTGAATCGACTCGGTTCCTCGAATCGTGTTCAGCGCCGGCCATATCCTGCAGGCGGATGAGGTTCCGCTGCGCGGCCGTCCGCGCGTTCTCGAATCGCTCGAGATCACCGGCCCGACCACCAAGCACATAGTCGCGCTGCGCCATCCCGGCGTCGTCGATGCTCGAGCGAAGCGACTCGACCTGTTCGAGCACCGCCTGGGTATCGCCCGCGCTACGCGTCGCGATCGCGAGCTTCCCGAGGCTCACGTACGAGAGCGTCCCGATCAACGCGACCGCGACAACACCCGAGCCGAAATTGAGGCTGACCTTCTCGTAGAGTGTGAGCGTCACTTCACCCAGCCGGCTCTGGACAACAAAAAGTGGCTGCGACAAGCGAAGCGAATAATGAACCGCTAGCCGCAATCGCCGTCGGTGACCTGCGGACCACCGGCGGACGCATTAAATCCCTACGCGTATAGGTATTGCCTTGACCGCGAGAGTTCGCAACCCTCCACCCCGATCCAAGCACCACAATGGATCATCCGGTCAGCCAGCGACTTACCTGCGATAACCATGCGACTTGCGAGCGCGGCATTCGTCACTTTTTGACCTCCCGGCCCCGCCACGCCGGCGGCGTGATGCACGTCGCAAACTGCTTTATGACAATCGGATAGACTATGAGATCCATCAGCTAACCGCGGCCTAACCCCGGCGTCCGACGACCCGGTTGCGCCCAATGTTTGCGTGGTGGGATTCCTCGGGAAATCGCTCCCGTTCGAGCGTGAACCAGAACCTTCGAGGCCCAACCATGCGTGCACATTCGCCCGATCCCCACCCCTGGCCCGACCCGGACCCGCATCCCGAACCGATGCCCGATCCCCGGCCCGACCCGGTCCCTTATCGCGGCGACCCGCCCGTGAGAATCATCGACCTTCCGCCTAACACGCCGACGCCAGGCATCCCGGTCGAGCACAGCTGAGAAGTCTGCCGGCATCAGTACGTATCCGGCATGATCGACCGGGACCGGCCAGCCACCGGCTTGTAGTTTCGGTGCCCAACGAGAGATTATGGGCGACTCCAACCCGCAGCCGTTCATGGTTTCCCGTCGCGTTCTCGCCGTCGCGTGGCTGTGCCTCGGCACCAGCGTCACCGCCGGCGGGCAGGAAAGCGTCACCGTCATTCGCGCCGCGCGAGTGCTCGATGGCACAGGCCGCACGATTCCCAACGCAACCGTCATCGTGCGGGGCACACGGATCGTATCGGTCGGACCTAACGCGACCGTTCCGGCCGGCGCGCGAATATATGACCTATCGACGCTGACGCTTCTCCCCGGGCTAATCGATGCCCACGATCACCTCGCCTGGCATTTCAATCCCCAAGGGCGTTATCACGGCGGAAGCGACGACGGCGAGACGGAGTTCGAGGGTGCCCTCGCTATCGCCGGAAACGCCAACGCTACGCTGCGCGGGGGTATCACCATGTCGCAGAGTCTGGGCTCACCGGAAGACAAACCTCTCCGTGCCGCGATCGCGGCGGATCAGATTCCGGGGCCGCGGCTCCTGACCTCCCTCAACCCGCTCAGCGAGCGCAGTGGTGGACCCGATACGCTTCGTCAACTCGTGCGCCAGCGGAAGGAACAGGGCGCCGACGTGATCAAGCTGTTCGCGTCCAAAAGCATCCGAGAAGGTGGCGCGCAAACCATGACCGATGAGCAGCTCGCCGCGGCATGTGGCGAGGCGAAGGCGGTGGGGCTTCGATCGGTCGTCCATGCGCACAGCGCCGAGAGCATGCGCGCGGCCGCGATGGCCGGGTGCTCGCAGATCGAGCACGGCGTGTTCGCGACGCCGAAGGTGCTCAAGCTGCTCGCGGAGCGGAAGGTGTACTTCGACCCGCAGGTCTGCCTCGTGTTTCGCAACTATCTCGACAACCGTGCGAAATATCAGGGGATCGGCAACTACAACGATTCGGGTTTCGCGTCCATGGAGCGTGCGCTTCCGCTCGCCGCCAGGATGTTTCGCCAGGCGATCGCCACGCCCGGCCTCCACGTGGTGTACGGCACCGACGCAGTCGCCGGCGCGCATGGGCGCAACATCGAGGAGCTCGTGTGCCGGGTCCACGACGGCGGCCAGAAGCCGATGGACGCGATCATCTCGGCCACATCGCTCAACGCGCAGGCGCTCGGGATGGCCGATTCGTTAGGCGCGGTGGCACCGGGGAAGCTGGCCGACCTGATCGCCGTGCAGGGCGACCCCTCGCGCGACATCGAGGCGCTGCGGCGGGTCGTGTTCGTGATGAAGAACGGTCGCGTGTACCGCAACGACCACTGAACGGCGGACCGCGCCATGGCCCAGCAGGCGTACAATTTCACGGATCGCGTGCGGCAGGTCCTGCGAAGGGCGCGTGAGGTCGCGCTCGAGATGCGCCACGAGTACGTGGGCACCGAGCACCTGGCGATCGCGGTCGCGTTGGAGCCGGACGGGCCAGCGATCGCCGTGCTGGAGACGTTAGGTGCTCACCGGGATGACATCGTTGCCCGCGTGCGTGGTGCCATCACGCCGGGAAATCCCGAGCGCCACGTCGGCCCGGACCTTCCGTACACGTCACGCGCGAAGAAGGTGCTCGAGCTCACGATGGCGGAGGCGCGCCTCCTCCGTCACGACTACGTCGGCACCGAACATTTGCTCCTCGGGGTCCTTGCCGAGCAGACAGGGATCGGTGCGGAGGTGTTGACGTCGATGGGCGTGACGCTCGAACGCGCTCGAGGCGAAACGCGTGCGCTCCTCGGACCGCCCGGGCCGGTTGCGTCCGCGGACCTGCTCGCGGCGCACGCCGCCGCGCCGGGCTATGCGCGCTCGCGCAGCCAGTATGGCGTCGCACTCGTCGATGACTTCACCGGCCGGGCGCGCGACACGTTGCGGGCGGCGTACAGTGAGGCGGACGCACGGGATCACGCAACGGTCGAGCTCTCGCACGTCTTGCTTGCTCTCGCGTCCCGCGATGACGGCATGGCCGTCGTCGTGCTCGATCAGGTCATCGGCTCGCGCAAGCGCGTGGTCGAGGCGATGGTGGAGCGGCTGCCCGACAAGGAGGATCGCCCGGAGCGGAAAGCGCTGCAGCTATCGCCGGAGACTCAGCACGCCCTCGACAATTCGCTGCTCGAGGCGAGCAAGGACGGTCACCGCCGCGCGGGGACGCAGCACATTCTGCTGGCGGTGCTCGACGCCCTTCCCCTCGCGCTCGCCGCGGCGTGTGCGCAATTAGGGCTTACCGCGAAAGCTGCCCGCACGGCTTACGAACGAATGAAGGAGTAGGTGGGGAACAGGGAACAGGGAACCCTGAACAGAAACCCCTCGAGAAGCCTGACCTGAGCTTCCCGAGGGGTTTCTTCCGTTCCCTATTCCCGGTTCCCAGTTCCCGCTTATTGCTCGACCAGAATCAGATACTTCGACCCACCCCAGAAGGCGTTCGGATCGGAGATCTTCAACGCGCCCTTCACCATGCCCTTCTTCGGATCCTGCGGCTCGGCGAAGTGCATGTCCTGACGAGTGACGATGCGGTACGTCTTGTCCGGATTCGGCAGGCTGATCGTGAGGTCCTTGAGCTTCGAGATCGTCTGGAACTGCGCCGGCTCGAGGTGCCGCGCAGCGACGATCGTCTTGCCACGGCCGAACATCAGCTTCGTGCCGCCTTCCTTCTTGATCAGTCCCTTGTTGATCAGCTCCTTCTCCGAGCCGACCGCGAAGAACACCGAGTCTTCACGAGCCGACATTTCATTCGTGCGGGCGATTAGCACCGTGTTCGCGCCCGTCAGGCTGTCGACGCGCTGCGTGAGCGACGCGATTTCGGTCTGCTGGCGCTCGACCGTCGCCTTCATATCCTGAATCGACCGCTCGTACTCGGCGAGCTGCGCGATCTGCTGCGAGTCGACCTTCGCGTGCGCGAGCTGGTCGTTCCGGAGCTTCCGAACACGCGCTTCGCTGGCGTTGAGCCGCGCGATCAGCACGCCGACCTTCGCCTGGATCGTCTCGAGCTTGCTCGACGCGTTCGCCTCGGTCTCGGCAGCGTTGCTCACCGTCGCCTTCTTGCTGGTCTTGAGGCGAACGTTGGCGAGGTCCTTGTCGATGTCGTTGATAAGGCGAGCGCTGGTCGCTGCATCGCCGATGATCGAGCTCTGCTCGCTGAGCTGGCGGGTCTTATCGGCAATTACGCTGTCCTTCATTTTCAACAGGGAGTCCTGCGCCGCGTAACTGAGTGCGGGACTTCCGTCGGCGTTGCGACGGGGCTGCTCCTTGCACGCGAACGCCGTCGCGGCCAGAGCGAGAGCGAAGATGCGTCGGTTCATTCGAGTCTCCACGTGGTGCTGGACTATGCCTGTCGTATAAGATCGATCGAGGCGACGCGGCTTCGGTTGCGCGCCGGGTCGTGATGTGACGATCGAAGCACGGATTGTGATACCAAATGTGTCGTCGTCGCGCGTTTACCGGCGTGACGGTGGTCACACGAGGGCAGACGACTTTGTTAGGTCAGACTAACCGTTGGGTTGGGTTCTCGATTCCAAGGTGCCTAACGTAGGGACCAACCGGGAAACCGCGGTGGACCCGTACCGTAGGGAAAGGCCTCCCTCGGAGCGAGGTCGCTACCGTGCCTTCGGCTCGTGTCAGGTCCATCGTCGGAACGCTGGCGGTCACCGCCATCGGAGCGGCTCCCGCGGTAGGCGCCCAGGCCGGTCAGCCCGATCGGTCGGCCCGCCCCGATACCACTCGCGACCGCATCGTCACCCGCTCGGAGCGGGCACACGCGGGACACGAGAATGAACGGCGCTACTCGCGGCGAGGGCCCCTCCCCGATGCCTCGCCGTCCGCGGTGGCCAGCGCGTATCGCGACGCCCGGGCACGCGCGACGATCGAAAGCGCCCGCCATGCCCGTTTTCTCCAGGATTCGACCCTAACGAGTTACGATGCCACGGTAAAGCAGCG
>JAJKIV010000227.1 GCA_021154285.1 Gemmatimonas sp.
CACCCAACCGAAGAGCCAGCCGCAATCCGCTCCGGCGCAACAGGCTCAATCGCAGGCCGTCACGGCGCAGTCTACCAAGCCAAAGACGGTCGCGTCGCAGCCAGCTCCGCCCGCTGCGCCGACCAAGGTGACCGCGCCCGTAAAGGCCGAGGCGGTCGCGAGCGCTCCGACGAAAGTCGAGACGGCGACGACCGCGCCGGCCAAGGCCACCACGCAGTCGAAACCGGCGACTCCGGTGAACGTCGCCCCGCCCAGCGCGGAAAAGGCCGTCGTCGCCAAGCCCGAGCCACCGAAGTCGCCGCCAGCGCCGGCCGCTGCTTCGTCAACGCAGTCGTCGGCTCCGCCTCGCCGCACGAACACGTCGGGACTCATGCTTGGCCTCGCGTTCGACGCGTCGAGCATCCGCTCCGATGACCTCAACAGCAGGACCGAAAGCGGCCCCGGCGTCGCGGGCATGATCGGTTGGGGCATCACGAAGAACATCGCGATCGCTCTCGACGCGAGTGGTGCGCAGATCTCGAGCGTAGACGGCAACTACAACCTCGGGCACGCTGACATCGGCGTACGCTGGCACTTCGTCAATCGGACCGCGTTCGTCCCATTCGTGGACGTAGGCTACGCCGGCCGTGCGCTCATGAAACGCGACGTGACCCTCACCGACAACCTCGGCAACACGTCCACCGGGACCCTTACCTACATGGGTTCCGGCCTCTCGTATGGTGGAGGGCTCGAGTACTTCATCACGCCGGGTATCGCGTTCGGCGGCGCGTTCAAGTGGACGACCGGCCGCTTCTCGCAGGTGCGGTTCGAGAACCTGACGGTCGAGGACCTTCAGCTCGATGCCAGTAGTGCTCGGTTCAACATGGGATTTACTTGGTATCCCATGGGTAGGCGATGAGCCTGGATTGCCGCCTGAAATGAGAAGGTACTAACCTCAATCGAAGGCTTTCGATCCTAACGAAGGGATTTATATATTGAAGGCTGGCACCATCGACGGCGCCAGCCTTCTTTTTTTCGGGCTCAGGGCGTTGCATGAGCGGAACCGTCGCCAGCCATCCCTTCTTTCTCACGACGCGCGTCGACGATGTGCCACTCGACGCCGTGCTGCGTGCGCATCCGCGACTGCCCATCCCGGTCGCGCAGGCGTTGCTATTCCGGCTCTGTGCCGCGTTGCAACACGCGCATGACCACGGAGTACTCCATGGGGACGTGACACCAGCCAACGTACGCGTCGACGTTCATGGCGATGTGCACGTGAAGGGTTTTGCGATCGCGCGTGACACGGAGTACCAGCGCATCATGCGGACGCTCATGACGGTCATGACCTCGGAGTACACGAGTCCTGAGCAGTGCCTCGGTCGCCCGACATCGTTTGCCACGGACCAGTATGCGGTGGGGGCGATCGGCTATGAGCTGCTGACCGGGCGTCCCCCGTTCGTCGGCCCGTCGCTCGAGGTGGAGCGAGCGCACGTGAACGACCTGCCAGCGTGGCCGGGCTTCCTGCGACGCGAGTGCCCCACACCGCTCGCCGCGACGGTCATGCGGATGATGGCGAAGGAGCCTAACGAGCGCTGGCCGACGCTCCGGAGTGCGATGGCGAGCATTGCGAGGGCGACGTCCGGCGATGTGGACGGCGGCCAGGCAGCAGTCGCGCGGCTCGTCCGTACCACGCCCTCGACGCGGCCTGTCATGATGGTGACGTCGTCAGGCCAGATGTCATCGGATTTGATTGGGGAGTCTGTCAACGAGCTGACTATCTCGAGCGCCCCACGCGCGAAAAGACCCGTGCCGGTCGCATCCCTGGGCGTCGCCCCCCGATCACGTGCACCGATGCTCGTTGGCGGTGCACGTAACCTCGCGGCCGAAATTCGATCGGTCGTAGCGCGCGGAGGCGGGTGGTCGCGACGGGCGGTGATCGCCGCAGGCCTCCTGACCGCGGCGACGACGGTCGCGTTGCTCGAGCTCCTGGTGAACGCGCCGAAGATTTAGGCGACGGGCGACGGGCGAGGTTAAAGGCGAACACTCTCCGCGATGTTCGAGCAGCCAGCGTCAGCCAGCACGAGCAGCCAGCAACCAGCCGCAGTTCCCCGTCGCCCGTCTCGGTTAGCTTGGCAACGTGCCCCTGTTCCGAAAGTCGCGCCGCGAGCGCCTGCGCACCGAGCCATTTCCGGATCACTGGCGTCGCATTGTCGAGAATCGCGTGTCCGTCTTCTCGCGATTGAGCGAGGCAGACCAGCGCGAGCTGCTCGGTCACGCCCGCGTGCTCGTCGAGGAAAAGCACTTCGAGGGAGCCGGCGACCTGATCATGCGCGACGAGGTCCGCCTGACGATTGCCGCGCAGGCCGCCCTTCTCCTGCTGCACCGCGAAACGGACTACTTCCCGCGCCTAACGTCCGTGATCGTGTACCCGAGTGGCTATGTGGCAACGAACCAGCGCGCCGAGGGAGGCATCTGGTCGGAGGACGACGAGCATCTGTCAGGCCACACGCAGCGCAACCTCGGCGCACTGGTGCTGGCGTGGGACGACGTGGAAGCTGGAGCCGCAGACCCGGACGATGGTCGCAATCTCGTCCTCCACGAGTTCGCCCATCAGCTGGACTTCGAGGACGGGAGCACAGACGGAACGCCGCTCCTCGACAGTGGCGCACAGGCGCGCTCGTGGGCGGCGGTATTCGGGAATGAGCTCGAGACGCTGCGGCGCGCGGCGGATGCCGGGGAGTCGACGCTGCTCGACCCCTATGGCGCCCGGAACCCCGCGGAGTTCTTCGCTGTCGCGACGGAGACGTTCTTCGAGCGAGGCCGGGAGCTCTCCGGCCGGCATCCCAAGCTCTACGAAGAGCTGAAGCGATACTACCGGCAGGATCCTGCCGCCTGGTAGTCGAGACGACCGGGAGACGGGAGGCGGAGTCCCCGCTTCCCGTCACCCTGTGGTTAGGCATCTACGTCACTAGACGTATCGAACCGTCCACACGCAGAAGCCACATTGCGTGTGCCTGAGCGACACTGCTCCGGGCTGTGGTAAGGGTTGTCCGCTGACTCGGATGGATTCCTGCTGCAGCGCCACTCTCAGGAGGGAACCATGAAAGCTCGCCTGATCGCACCTGCCGCTGTGACGCTGGCTCTTGCAGCCTGTGATGGAGCCATCCCCCCATTCTGTGGCGGCAACATGATCGATGCCTGTTACAAGGCACGCGACATCGCCGCGATTATGTCGACGCAACTCGCGGACGAAGCGGTCGCAGAGGGCAACGCCATCGTTGCCGAGAGCGGCGCGATGCACAACGAGGGACGGGTGGAAATGTCGTTTCGTGCGAGCGCGATGTCGCGAAACAGTCCGACGTTCGCCAACGTTGCGGTGCGCACGGACGCCACCAGAGGCGCCTCGAGCTTCGGCGTCGACGCCGCAACAGTAACGTCGCTGGCGGGCGAAGTCGCGCTTCGTGTTTCGCCGGGCACGCGGGTAGGCGACACGCGTATGTTGGGATTGGACCTGCTCGGCGGCCTCCGGATGGCGCCTCGCATGGACGGTGGGAGCATCCATACGAGTGGCGGCATGCTTGGCTACTCCTATGGGGCTCGGCTCGGGATTCTTCAGGAGACCGACAGGCTGCCTGCCGTGTCGCTCACGGGCATGGTGCGGGAGCTCCCGAAATTCTCGCTGACGAGCGAGCCGTTGCCGACCGATAGCGGAGCGACCGTCTCGCTATCGCTGCACAGTGGTTCAATCGAGACGGTGGGCTGGCGGGTCGCGGCGTCCAAGCGGCTGGGGCGTTTCGGCCTTTCAGGTGGGGTTGGCCGCGAGAGTTATTACACGACTGTCGATTTGGATGCAGGACCCGCCGGGAGCGAGAACACCGGCTTCAGCGCGAACCGGAATACGGCGTTCATCGGTGGATCGTTAGGCATTGGCGCGACGACCGTCGGGGTAGAGGTAGGAAGCGTGTTCGGGGGCGATGTGCCCGCGATGACGAATTCCTTCGGCGACGAAAGCCCTACCGCCGCGCGAACGTTCGTGTCGTTGGGAGTGCGACTGCCCGTGGGGCGCACGCGTGCCCCAAAGTGAAGGGCAGGGGGCCCGCGAAGGTCACGCGCAGATGATCGCCGCGCCGTTGGTCAAGTAAGGCGACTTCCAGGCTCCGCGGTCCTTTCCGCCGCCCATGCGATGGCTGAGTCGAGGGCATCGAACGGAAAAGTCTTCACCTCAGCCTGGACGAAATGCTCACCAATCCGTGGACCGAGCTTGGCGAGCTCGCCATCCGCGGCAAACGCAACGCGCTTGATCTTTCGATGGTGATCGCGGACGAACCGTATGTGGCTGATGAGCCCACCCAGGCTCTCCCACCCCGGAAAGCGGCGTGCGTGAATGACGAGACCCTGCAGCTGGCCGTGCGCCTCGATCCACGTATCGGCCGTGACCGCCAGCTCGTCGAAGTCGCTGGCTCGCACGGCTTGCGTCACTTCCACGACGATCACGCCGATGTCGGCGAGCAACCGGTGGGCGAAACTTGCAGGTTCCATCACCAATCAGTTCTCCTCGGGTGAGTCAGCTCGCCAGTCGGCCGCGAACCTCTTCGACGATGGGCTGCAGCTCCCGGTCCGCACGACGCCAGAGCTGCAGGAGGCGCCCACGCATCCGCGCGGCCTTCGCCGACTCACCGCGCGTGTCGTAGAGATCTGCCAGGCGCTTCATTACCCACCCGAGCTCCGCCGCATCGGGCTCGTACCGCCAGAGCCATGGTGTCGCGAGGTAGCGCTCGTAGACCGCCATTGCCGCATCAGTCTTGCCGGCCGCTTCGTACGCGCGTGCGAGGTCCGGCAACGCGCAGATCGGGCAGACGAGCGCGTCCGCGGCCTGGCGCAGCTCCGACTCCGCGACCGTCAACCGCCCTTCGGCCAGCGCCAACACCCCGCGCGTCCACGCGCGCTCGGGACCTGCAGTCCGCCCGAGCACACCATCATTCGTGTCGACCGCGGCCAGCAGCTCCCGGGCACGCGTTAGGCGTCCCAGCGATGCATAGAAGCGCGCCAGCTCGTCGTACGGCCGGTCCCCGGGAAGAACGCGTTCGAGTGGCGTGGCGGCGAGCGCGGAGTCGATCAGATCGAGCGCCCTCGCCGGCGCATGCCGATACCCCGCCTGCAACCGCGCGAGCTGCAGGAGACCGAATAGATGGCGCCCTCGGGAGTCAGCCGCGGCGCTGAGCGCGAGCTGCGTTCGCCAGTGACGCTCCGCTTCCTCGAGGCGCCCTTGCGTCATCGTGATGCCCGCGAGGGCCTCATAGGGGTCCACCAGCTCCAGCGTGTCGCCTCGCGCGGCAGCGATCGCCGTTTCCGCCTGGCGCTCAGCCTCCTCCCAGTGCTGCTGCGCCGCCGCGTCCTGAATCTCGACCGTCTGGAGAACGGGATTCCCCGGAAAGCGACGGCCGATGAGGTCGAGCGTTAGGCGCGACTCGCGGAACTTCCCCTGCAACACCTGCGTTCCGTGGATGCCGAAGTAGAGGTTCGCGATCGTCGAATCGATCGCGCTCGCGCGCGTAAAGAGGCTCTCCGCCGTGGCGAATTGGCGTCGATTCTGATAGACGAGCGCGAGATTATTGAGTGCGCGAATCTCCTCCGGATACCGCTCGAGCACGCGCGTGTATTCGGCAATGGCTGTCTCGTAGTCTCCGATGCCGTAGGAGTAGCTGGCGACGGC
>JAJKIV010000228.1 GCA_021154285.1 Gemmatimonas sp.
AACCCTCGTCGGTGGTATACAGGGAAGTCACCGGATTCGAGGGACGACCGGATACCACGTGGGCCTCAGGAGAAGTCGCTCGACTACGCGCGGTCGCGTCGCCGTGCGCATGGGTGCTCATGCACCTGCCATATCCCGGCGAATCTGCAGCATTCGCGACGGCCGTCACGGCGCAGGGCGGGCGCGTCGATGACGCGTTGGAGGATCGCGAGCACCCGAACCGCGATGCCGCCACGAAGGCGTTCCGCGTCTGCTTCGACGCGCCAGGGCGCGCCATGTGATGGCTGCATAACGAGTGAATTCGATGGAGTCGGCACACGAACGATGCCGCTCCCGTCGGGTGGCCGGCCATGTTGTTGCCCATGCGCCCGGCGTTCACGATTGTCGAGATGATGGTGGCGATCGTGGTCTTCACGATCGGCCTCATTGCGCTCGCGGCCACGTCGGGCCTCGTTGCCGCCCACGTCGGCGACGGCGGGCGCCTCACGGCCTCGGCACACGCTGCGCGCACGATCCTCGACTCGCTCGGATCGCAACGATGTGAAGCGATCGTCGGCGGGTCCACGGCTCGGGACGGGATCGATGTGGAGTGGTCCGTTTCGCGTGACTCCGCTGCCGCCCAGATCGAGCTGATGGCCGGCGCCGTACTGCGCCGTGGAACTCGGCGCGATGCCTACAGACTGGTGGTGCCATGCGTACGCGAGTGAGCAGCGTCGGGTTCACGACCGTCGACCTCATGGTCGCCCTCGTGCTCGGTGGCATCGTCATGGCGGCCGTTGGTACCGTGCTGCGTCGCCAGCAGCGGTTCTACGCGAATGCAGCGGCCCTCGTCGAGCAGCGAGTTTCCCTTCGCGACGTGACAGGAATCCTGCCGGGCGAGCTTCGTGCCCTGTCACCCGCCGGCGGTGACGTGCTGGCATTTTCTGATTCGGCGCTCGGGCTCCGCGCGACCATCGGCACCGCGATCGCCTGTGACACAGTTCCAGGAGGCGGTGGAATCGCACTTGCCGCGGCGTCCGGCCGGCGTGCGTCGCTCTCGTCGTTCACCACGGCCCCACAAGGCGGCGACGTCGCCCTCGTCTACGACGGTGGCGCGAGCGACCGCGCTGATGACGACAGCTGGATCTCGCTCAGCGTGGCTGCCGTGGCCTCGAACCCGTCCGTGTGCGTCGGATCACCATTTACGCCGAGCGACGCTGGTGCGCCGCCGCTGCTCGTTCGGTTTGGCAGCGGTGGAGTTCCTCCGTCGGTAGGCCCGGGCGCCTTCGTTCGGATACTTCGCCGGGTGCGGTACCGTTTTTATCGCGCGGGTACCGGGGATTGGTATCTCGGATACTCGGAGTGGAGCGGCGCGGGTTTCACTGTCGTTCAGCCGGTGAGCGGACCGTTCGCGGCGTACTCATCGCGTGGCACGAGTGGCATCGCGCTCCGGTACTTCGACGAGAGCGGCATGGAGCTGGCCTATCCTGGAGATGCCGCCAGGATTGCTCGAGTGGGCATCGTTGCTCGTGGCGTGGCGCGCGGGATGCTGGCCGGAACGCGTCCCGTAACTGACTCACAAGCCGTCGGCATTCGTGTGCGGAACCGATGACCCGTCGGCTTCGTAAGCTCCCGCGCGCCGGGTTCGCTCTTCCTGCCGCACTCTTCGCGGTGGTTCTGGTGTCCGCATTCGTTGCGGGCGCCTTGTTCGTGGCGACCGAAGAGCTGCGAACAGGGCGGGAAGATGGCGCGGACCAGCGCGCGCTGGCCGCGGCCGAATGGGCGCTCGAACGAGCGATCCTCACCTGGGACTCCCGGCGAAATGTCACGCAGCCGATCGGGCGCACCGATACGATCGCGGCCGAGTACCGTGCGCCTAACGACACAGCGGTCGTCACGGCCACGCGTGTTCAGCGCCGCGCGGTGTGGCTCGTGGCAACCGCGACCCGCGGCGGCGACGGGAGAGCGATCCCGGCGCGCCATACGGTCGCGGCATCCCTTCGGCTCGTGAACGTTCGGTTCCCCACGACGGCCGCGCTCACCTCGGGCGGCGCGGTGGTGGTCGACGGCGGAGTCGTCGACGGGCGTGCCGCGGCGGCGCTGGGCGATACTGCCGATTGCCCCGAATCATCTTCGGCCGCGGGGATACGCGTGCCGGATGTGTCACGTGTCACATGTCCAACGTGCGCGGCGTCCTCCGAGTCCGGCGTCTTTGGCCTGCCGCCGATCGACTCGAGCGGGATCACCGACTCGACGTTCGCGGTTGTCGTGAACGCGATGATCGCCTCACTCGTCAGGCGCGCCTCGATCGACCTGCCGGGCGGCACGATGACGCCTCGTCCAACAGCCGGCATGGCGTCGTGCGACCTCACGGATCCATTGAACTGGGGTGACCCCGGCGGGACCTCGTCGTGTGGCGACTGGCTTCCGGTGATTCACGTACGAGGTAGCGTCGTGTTGGGCGCGGGGTCTGTGGGGCAGGGCATTCTCGTGGTCGATGGGAGCGTTAGGGTGGAAGGCGGCGCTCGATTCGTGGGCATGGTGATCGCCCGGGGCGACGTCGCAGTCAGCGGGCTCAATGCGGAGATCGCCGGCGCGGTGTTCGCTGCGCCAGGCGGCTCCAGCGCCGCGTCGCGGATCACGGATGGCGGATCGATTCGGTTCGAGCCCTGCGCGGTCCAGCGTGCGTCGATGATGGCCGCGCGCCCGGTGCGGACGCCGGAGCGATGGTGGATCGAGCTGCGCTGACGGACAAAATGCCCGAACGAAACGCGGCTACGATCCGGCGAGAACACCGTCGCTCGTCTGCATCGGTTCCATCGGAATCGCGATGCCTCACGTGGGAATTCCCACGGTCGACTCGTGACTCGCGACACACATGTTGAGGCCCCAAACACCCGGCGTCACACGCTGTTACCGCCAACGACGGGCAATCGTGTAGTTGGCAGATTCGACCGGGCTAACGGTCAAAGTGCCTGTGCATCGATCGCTCGTGAGTTGGGGATCGTGCCACGTTAGGCAGGCCAGGTTGGCGTAGCGCGCGACACCGCTGCATGGGTCCGCGCCGCATGTAGGGCGAAGGCAACGACTCCGGCGCCCAGATCGGCGTTCGGCACGATCCACCTCGACTCGGCACCCCTCGCTATGGCGCTCTTCGGACGGAAGAAGACAACGATCGGCCTGGATATCGGCTCGGGCCTGATCAAAGTCGCGGTCATCGACCACGGGCGGGGCGAACCCGAGCTCACGAAAGTCGCCATCATGCCGCTCATCGCCGACGCGATCGTCGAGGGCGAAATCATGGACGCGGGCCTCGTGACCGACGCGGTTCGCAACGCCATCGATGCGGCCGGCATCAAGTCGAAAGAGATCGTCACTGCCGTCGGCGGCCGCGACGTGATCATCAAGAAGATCCAGATCGAGCGCGTGCGCGAAAGTCAGGCGCGTGAGCTCATGCGCTGGGAAGCCGAACAGCACGTGCCGTTCGACATGGAGTCGGTCGAGTTGGATTTCCAGATCCTCGATCCCGACGCCGACGGCATGGAGATGAGCGTGCTGCTCGTTGCCGCGAAGCGCGACCTGATCGAGACGAAGATGCATCTGTTGACCAACGCCGGCCTGACGCCGACGGTAGTCGACGTCGATGCGTTCGCGCTGCATAACGCGTTCGAGCTCAATCACCCCGACGCCATGACCGGCGTCGTCGGGCTGATCAACATTGGCCACGAAGTCACGAACATCAACATCCTCGACGACGGCGTCCCGATCCTCACCCGTGACATCACGGTGGGGACGCGCCGGTTCCGTGAGGATCTCCAGCGTGAGCGCGGACTCGGCGCCGAAGAGGCGGAGCTGCTGCTCCAGGGATACGATCGGTCGCCGCACCTGGACGCCGTGATCGAGAGCCGCGGCGAGGAGATCGCCGTGGGCATTGAGCGCGCGGCCGCGTTCCTCGCGTCATCGTCGCGCTCCGGCAATCAGATGCGTGCGGTCTACGCCTGCGGTGGCGGCGCCCGCGTGCCCGGACTCACCGAGGCGCTCGCCAACCGCCTACGCGTGCGCGTCGAGCAGGCGAATCCGCTCGCGAATCTCAAGGTCCGCGACGGCGCGCTCGACTCGCTCGTGACTGATGAGGTTGCGCCGCTGCTCATGCTCCCGATCGGGCTGGCGCTGCGTCAGGCTGCCTAACGTCCTCCACCGCGACCGAACTCCGATGATCGAGATCAATCTTCTGCCGGGGAGCGGAAAGAAGTCCCGCTCCGACGGTTTCAACCTCAAGGCCATCGTTTCACAGGCCGGGGCGCGCGTGAAGGACCCGTTCATGATCGCGGCGGCCGTGACCATCGTGGCCGCCACGGTGTCGATCGGCTACCTGCACGTGTCGCAGACGGCCAAGGCGGATGACCTCACCGAGCGCGAGCGTCGCGCGGTGCAGGACTCCACGCGCTACGTCGCCGTGCTGCGCGAGCGCAATCGCGCATTGGCACAACGCGACTCGGTGCAGCGCCAGCTCGAGATCATCAAGAGCATCGACAACGACCGCTTCATCTGGGCGCACATCATGGATGAAGTGAGCCGTGCGCT
Organism: Gemmatimonas sp.; assembly: GCA_021154285.1. Lineage (GTDB taxonomy): Bacteria > Gemmatimonadota > Gemmatimonadetes > Gemmatimonadales > Gemmatimonadaceae > JAJKIV01. Next base: position 4,564 of record JAJKIV010000228.1, read on the forward strand.
GCCGCCGTACACCTGGCTCAAGAGCATTCAGCAGAGCGCCGTGGTGGCCGCCGCGTCCACGCCGGCACCACCGCCGCCGGCCCCGCCCAAGGATGGCGCGAAGGGGAACGGCAAGCCCGCCCCGCCGCCGCCACTGCCGGCGCCCACGAGCCTGAAGTTCCAGATCGCCGGCAACACCGTCGACATCCAGGCGCTCACGCGCTTCATGAAGCTCCTCGAGGCATCGCCGTTCGTGAAGAACGTCACGATCGCGAAAGCCGAGTTGGTGACCCTCGATGGCAAGGAAGTCCAGGAGTTCCTGCTCGAGGCGGAATACGAGCGTCCCGACGCGTCGGTGATCTCGACCGTTCCTGTAACCCTGTCGTCGAGGTAAGCGCCTCCCATGGCCCTGCTCCCGAAGAACCAGCGCGACCAGGTGATGGTGCTGCTCGTCATCGTCGCCGTCGCTCTCGTCGGACTCTACTACACGTACGTCTTCTCGCCGAAGGCCGACGTGCTCGATGCCCTCCAGTCGCACGTCGACTCGCTCGACGTGAGCAATCAGCGTGCGAAGGCCGAACTGGCCAAGGGCAACGTCGAACAGCTCCGCGCCGAGGCGTCCAAGCTGAAGGAGAACCTCGAGGTGATGCGCCAGCTCGTGCCCACGAGCAACGAAGTGCCGGCGCTCCTCGAGCAGGTCTCCACGGCCGCGCGCCGCGTCGGGCTCGAGCTCTCCACGGTCAAGCCGCAGCCGGTGATCGAAGGCGACACGTTCGACACGTATCGCTACCAGGTCGCCGTGATCGGCGATTACCACGCGTTAGGCGAGTTCCTCGCCAACGTCGGCTCGCTGACGCGCATCGTCGCGCCGGTGAACCTCGCGCTCGGCCCGCTGGCCAACCCGGGGGCGGTCGAGCAGCGCAAGAAGATGATGAAAAACAACAACTCGGTCCTCGACTCGCGGTTCGAGCTGCAGACCTACGTGGCGAAGACCGCTGCCCCGCGCCCCGCGTCAGCGGGTGGGAGTAAGTCCTAATGCGTCTCGTCGTGCTGGCTGGCACACTTGCCGTCGCCTCCACTACCCTGGCCTGGACAGCGCGCGCACAGTCGCTGCCCAATATCTCGGGAATCAAGCAGACCACCAACCGCGCGGTCGCCAAGACCAACGCACACACGCTGGCGATGACCAACGTCGACAGCGCGGCCAACGCAGCCAAGGCCCCTGCGGCAAAGGCGGCCGCCGCGCCTAACGGTGCGTCGGCAGCCGCCAAGCGCCCGGTCGAAAGCCCGGTCGACACCGCTCGCGCCCACGGCGTCCGCGCGATGGCCGCTCCGTCGTCCACCGCGCCAGCCGTCGAGATGGACACGGCTGGCAGGGTCGTGCTCCGCCGCGAGGTCTTTGCCTACGAGCCGAGCGGTCGGCGTGACCCCTTCGTCACGCTCATGACCGTCGGCGAGCTTCGGCCAATGATCAGCGACCTCACAATCAGCGGGATTCTGATCGACCCGACCGGACGCAACTCGGTCGCGGTGCTGCGCGACGTCTCCAGCAAGGAGCAGTACCGGGTGAAAGTCGGCCAGCAGCTGGGCCGCATGCGCGTCGCGCGCATCGCGCAGAAGTCAGTGACGTTCACGATCGAAGAGTTCGGGTATAGCCGTCAGCAGGAGCTGGCGATCGATGAAACAAATCAAGCGAGGACGAAATGAGTCGAGTCGGTACGCTGGTCGCACTGACGGCCGCCGCCCTGCTGGCGAGCGCCGGCCGCGCGAGCGCCGCGCACGTCACGGCCCCCGCACCCGCCCCTGCGCGTGAGGGCGTCGTCAACGCCGTCACGGCGGTGAGCATCGTGCCGTCCTCCGGACGCGCGGAGGTCGTCGTGGCCTTGAGCGGCCCGGTCGAGGTCTCGGACTTCACCCTGACCGGTCCTGATCGCGTCGTGCTCGACCTGAGCGGGGCCAAGCTGGGCCTCCCGGCCCACATGTACGACAAGGTCTCTCGCGCCGGCATCACGAACATCCGGCTCGCACAGTACAAGGCCGACGTCGTGCGACTCGTGATCGAGCTGGATAGCGCGCGCGCCTACGAAGTGACGCGCTCCGAGAACGAGATCCGCATCGCGGTCACCGGCGCCGAGAAGTTCACGGCCTGGCACGCGGGCGACCGCACGCAGACGACGTCGGCGGGTAGCGTCGCACGCACCGCCGATCGCGCGGCTGCGGGGGCGCTCGCGATAGGCACGCGCGACCGCCTCACCTTCAATCCGCAGCGCTCGCAGCAGCCGCGGATCACCGTCACGTACCAGAACTCCGACATCCGCGACGTGATCGCGGCCTTCGCGACCTTCTCGCAGCGTACGATCGTGATCGGGAAGGACGTGCAGGGGACCGTCACTGCCGAGATCAAGGATCAGCCATGGGACGTCGCGCTCCAGGCGGTGCTCCAGGCACAAGGGCTCGCTGCCTCGGAAGAGAACACCGGCATCATCTCGGTCGATAGCTATGCCAACATTCTGGCGAAAGAAGCGAACGAGCCGCTGACTACGCAGCTCGTCGCGATCAACTACGCGAGCGCCTCGTCTCTCACGGGGTCGATTGCGTCGCTTCTCTCGAAGGATTGCTCGAAGGCGGGTCTCACCACCGCCGCGTCAGGCACCACCGGCAGTCCCGGCGCCGGCGGGGCGAACATACAGAACGCCTCCGCGACGTGTATCGTCCGCGGCGGTGTCGTCGCCGACACGTCGACCAACACGCTCCTCGTCACCGAGGTCGCGTCGCGGATGCCGGACCTGATGAGCTACATCAAGGACCTCGACGTTCGGACGCCGCAGGTGGCCCTCCGCGCCAAGATCATCTCGGTCAACCGCACGTCGATCGAGCAGCTCGGTATCAGCTACGACCTCGCGAGTCCGTCGGCGTTCTTCAACACGCTCGCGCCGCACTCGTATCCCGGTATCCCGCCTTCCACGCTCGAGTCGCAGGTGGAGCTCGGCGGTGAGGCCCTCCCCGGCGTCGCCAACGCCAACCGCAAGTACAAGATCGGGTCTGCGCTCAACCTCCTGTTCTCGACGGCGATCGGCAAGTTCAGCCTAACGACGTTCCTCGACGCGCTCCGTGAGAATGACCTCGCGGACCTCCAGGCCGAGCCAAGCATCGTCACGCTCGACAACCGCGTCGCGGAAATCCTGGTTGGTCAGGAAACGCCGGTCCGCGTGATCGACGCCGGAAGCAACGGTCAGGTGGGTGTCACGGCCAAGGCCACGGTGCAGTTCAAGGAGAGCGGCATCATTCTCCGCGTCACCCCGCACATCACGAGCAACCGTCAGATCCGCATGACCGTTCACGCCGAGCAGTCGAAGCTGAACGTCGTGGGCGGCGACCTCGGGTTCTTCTTCGACAAGAGCCGCGCCGACAACCAGCTCCTGGTATCGGACGGCGAGACGGCGGTGATCGGTGGCCTCACCCAGACGGCCGTCACGCGCAACCGCTCGGGGATTCCGTACCTCAGCGAGCTGCCCCTGATCGGGAAGCTGTTCGCGCAGACGGATACTCGGGAAGAGAAGCGTGACCTCCTCGTGCTGATCACACCACACATCATCGACGAGGGGGAGGCGGTTCGGCCCCCCGGCGGCGCCCGCTGACCACCCTCGACTCACCTCATTCGATGTCTCCTCTGATGATTCACTTCGTTCGTCGCGTCGTGCCCGGCGTGCTGTCCGCCGGAGCACTGGCGGCTGCCCTCGCGGGATGCGGCAGCGACGGCCTAACGTCGGCTGGCGGCGGCGACCGTGTCGTGCCGACCGTGTCGCTCTCCGTCGACGGCGTCAACGGCTCGCCGTCGAAGACGGACTCGGTCAACGTGCGGGAGGCCCTCGGTCTCTCGATCGACGCGTCGGACAACTCCTCGATTCAGTCGGTCGTGATCGGCGTCGTGATCGACGGCGTGGTGCTCCGATCCGACAGCGTCGCCTACACGAACGGCCTAACGTCGGTGACGCGCACGGCGTCGATGAACCTCGGCGGCGTTCGCACCGGACAGACTGTAATCATTCGCGCCACGGCCTATGACGCCGGCGGCAACAAGGGAACCGCTGAGGTCTCGGCGACGGCGTATGACCCGACGGTTCCCCGCGTTCTGATTCTGAGCCCCGACCTCGCCGTCATTGGCGGCGGTACCTACACCTTCCGGGTGCAAGGTATGGACACCATCGGGGTGACCAAGCTTGGGTATCGGTCGACGGGCCCTTCCGCGCTGACGCGTTCGGATAGCCTGCTCGAATCGGTACCCTACCCCAGGAACGACACCACCGTGTTCTCGTTCACCGTGCCGGCGTCTGTGGCGGTCGGCACGCAGTTCACGATCGAGCCGTTTGCGCAGAATCGCGACGGGCTCGGGTCGGTCGGCGACAAGGCCACGGTCACCGTCGTCGCGGCGGGCGTCGACAACAACACGCCGCTGGCCTATCAGTCGGTTCCGCGTCGCATGGAGACGGGCGATTCGCTCGACATCATCGGGCGCGACAGCGATGGGCTCCTCAAGGCGATCGGCTACATCGTGAAGGACTCGAGCGGTGCGCAGGTCGCGTCCGTCGACATTCCGATCACTACACCGGCGCAGCAGGTCATCCGTCGCGTGGAGTGGAACGTTCCCATCACGCTGCGCGGCCGTGGGCTGTTCGTGGTCGCGTATGCGGTGGACCAGGCGAACCACAAGGGCTACGCTGTCGCCAGCGGGACCAACGTTCCAGTTTCGAACGAGGCGGAAGGCAGGCAAGACCCGACAGTGTACGCGTTCGGTCTTACGACCGCGCTACCGGCGGGTAGCCTCGGCGCGGACATCGCGGTCGATAACGGAAGCGGGCGCTCTCGTGTATACGTCTCGAACATGACGAAGAACGAGCTCGAGGCGTTCGACTACAGCGTCGGCGCCATCTCCAAGCTTCCGCCGGTTTCGGTTGGTGCCCAGCCGTGGGGGATGGTGATCGACAACAGCGGCTCGTTCCTCCTCGTCGCGAACTCGGGCGGCACCAACATCAGCCGAGTCGACCTCGGGTCACGCAGTGAGACCGGCCGCATCAAGACCGCGAACGCCTACATCTACAACGTGGCGTGGAGCAAGGATCTCTCGAGCGGCGGGTACAAGTACAGTGTCTCCGCACCAATCGATTACTCGGACCGTCCGCAGTTCATCGCGCAGTCCGCGAGTGGTGCGCTGTACTATTCCACTCGCCCGACCACCCAAGCGACGCCTGGTACGCTGCGCCGCATCGACAACTTCCTCGATCCGCGCGCTGAACCGCGACAGATCTGGCAGTACGGTACGGTGGCGCGTGGGTCGTGGGTGATCCTCAACGCCGACGCCGTGGACGTGGTCCAGGGTGGAACCGGGGTGCCTGATCAGATCGTGATCTGCGATCACCCGGTCGGGTCGGATCCGAGCACGAGTCAGTGCTTCCAGAACGGAACCATCCCCGGCGCAATCGCGTCGCTGCGTGGAATCGGCGCCAACGCGGCCGAGGTGAAGGACTTGAGCGTGAGCTCACTCGCGTTGCCGGACACGAACTTCGTCGCCGTCGGTGGCGATCGTAAGCGGGTGGCGTTCGGTGAAGCCAATTCGGGTGGCGCCGCCGGTCGCGTGATGATGGTCTATGACCCGAGCGGTACGCCAGCATTCGGCGAGCAATACTCGCCGCCGATGCAGGTGCTGGATCTCACGAACAACGCGTCGGACCACGTGTTCGGCCTCGCGATCAACGGCAATAGCACGAACATCGCCGTTCACGGTGTCGAGACGTTCTTCGCAGACACATCGCTGCGGTTGCAGGGCAAGTTCTCCACCTTCAATTCGGGGGCGGGCATTGCCTTCCACCCTGGCAACGTGGACGAGAACACCGCAGACCCGAAGGCTCGTGTAGCGTTCGTTGCGTCCGGCGACTACTCGATCCAGATCGTGGACACGTACAGCTACCGCTTGCGCGGACGCATCCCGATTCGGAGCAACCTCTATGGTCCGCTGCGCGCGGTGGCTCCGACGGCAGGAGAGCTGGCCATCGATGCGACGCTGGTCGTGAAGCTGTTCGGGTTGACCCCCGAAGGACTGGTTATGATTGAAGTGCACGCGAGCGATATTCAGTAGCGACGCACGCCTTCGCTGACCGACAAGCCTCGCGAGCCCGACCTTGTGTCGGGCTCGCGTATTTGGGGTGATACGATCGTGATGTTGCGGTTTACCACAGCGGGAGAGTCACACGGACCTGCGCTCGTCAGCGTGCTGGAAGGCATGCCGGCGGGACTGCCACTGCTTGCTGACGACGTCAACACCGAGTTGGCGCGGCGCCAGCAAGGCTATGGCCGCGGGCGCCGAATGCAAATCGAGCGCGACACGGTGGAGTTTCTGTCCGGCGTTCGGGCGGGTCAGACGATCGGTTCACCGATCGCGATGTTGGTCGCCAACCGCGATTGGAAGAACTGGCAGGACGTGATGGACCCGGCGCCGCGTGAGGGCGACCCGGATCCTCGCCGTCGCGCCGTAACGCGAGTGCGGCCCGGACACGCGGACCTAACGGGTCTCATCAAGTACGACCGCGACGACGCGCGCGACATCCTCGAGCGCGCCTCGGCGCGCGAGACGACGGCGCGCGTTGCTGCCGGCGCCATCTGCAAGCGCCTGTTATCCGAGCTCGAGGTCTCGATCGGAAGTTATCTCGTGCACCTTGGTGGCATTGACGCGAGACCGTGTGATGTGTTGCCTGACGACATCAACGCCGTCGCGGATGAATCGCCGCTGCGGACGCTCGATCGTGAGGCGGAGGACGCAATGATCGCACACATCGACGTGATCAAGCGCGAAGGCAATACGCTCGGCGGCATCTGCGAGGTGGTGTGTCGTGGCTTGCCAGTCGGGTTGGGCTCGCATGTGTCGTGGGATCGCAAGCTCGATGGCCGTCTCGCGTCGGCATTGATGTCGATTCCGGCGGTGAAGGGCGTCGAAGTCGGGATCGGGTTCGAGGCGGCGCGACGTACCGGCGCGGACGTGCACGACGAGATCGAGCCGGCGCCCGGTCGCACGTTGTCGGGGAACGTCCGGCGCAGGACGAATCGCGCCGGCGGGCTGGAAGGGGGAATGACGACTGGTGAGCCGCTCGTGCTGCGTGTGGCGATGAAGCCCATCAGCACGCTCATGCGGCCGCTAGCCACGGTTGATGTGGCAACCGGGGAAACTGCGGCCGCGACGGCGGAGCGCAGCGATGTCACCGCGGTGCCCGCGATGGGCGTCATCGCCGAATCAATGACGGCGTTCGTGCTCGCACAGGCGGCGCTCGAGAAGTTCGGTGGCGACTCGCTCGCGGAAACGAGGCGGAACTATGACAGCTACCTTTCACACGTCGCAGATCGTCTCCGACATTGATGTCGGGAAACCGCACCTCATCCTGGTTGGGCTGCCAGGGTCGGGGAAGACCGTGGTTGGCGAGGCGCTCGCCACGCGTCTGAATCGCTCGTTTCTCGATTTCGATCGGGAAATCGAGCGTCGCGAGAGCGCGACGATCGCCGAGATCTTCGGCAACCGCGGCGAAGCGTACTTCCGCCAGCAGGAGCTCGGATTGACGCTCGAGCTTCGGCAATGCGGCAATATGGTCGTGGCCCCGGGCGGTGGTTGGGTAACTAACAAAGGCGTGGTGGATATCCTCCGTCCTCCGGCGCTCCTGATTTACCTCAAGGTCAAACCCGAGACGGCGCTGAAGCGATTGGGCTCGGGGCGCGCAGCTCGTCCACTGCTTTCGAGGCCGGATCCGCTTGGCGAGCTCAAGCGTTTGCAAATGGAGCGCGAAAAGCTCTACGCCCAGGCGGATCACGAGATAAGCGCGGAAGTGCTTGACGTGAAAAGACTTGTGGATAAGCTCGTTGAGCTTGCCTCTACTATAAAGGCCGGATAGGTTTGGCCATGGATGATCGGTTGGCAGACCTCCTGTCGATGTTGCGTGAGCGGTTCGCCGCAGACGCGAACGTCGAGGAGGTCGAAGCATTTTTATCGTACGAAGGGTACGATCGGCGACAGATTGGTGAGATACTGTCGCTCCTGTTCGCAGAGATTCCCATTCGCGCGACCGGCACACAGTCGGTCGTTCAAAACCATATGACTTTTCGCGTGATGGGCCCACACGAGCGCGGCCGGTTTGCGCCAGACGCGTGGGGCCATCTACTGACGCTCACCGGTTCGGGTGCGCTTACCACGGCCGAGCTCGAGCATGTCATCGAGCGAGCGCTCATGCAGATCGACGGGCGAATTGCGCTCGACGATCTGCGGGCACTCATGGAAGGCGCGGGGTATGACCCGTCGGGTCCGTCCTCCGATCACGCGACCGTTCACTGACATCGCCGATAGATGGCCCGAAAGAAGTCTGACGGGATCGACGAAACCGTAACCCGTCGCATAGCGGGGCGAGGAAGCGCATCACGGCCTGGCGCCAAGACTGCCGGCCGGAGGTCCGCCGCCAAAAAGAAGTCCGCGACCAAGGTGCGGTCACGCAAGGCCGCGCCTAACGTGGTCGAGGACGAGGGGCCGCCGGCACCGGCGGGCTCCACGTCGCTCGTCATCGTCGAGTCGCCGGCGAAGGCAAAGACCATCGGCAAGTACCTCGGCCGCGGATATCGCGTGAAGGCGACGATCGGTCACGTCCGCGATCTGCCCGAGAAGAAGCTCGGTATCGACATCGAGAAAGGTTTCGAGCCCGAGTACGTCACCATCTCCGGCAAGGAGAAGACGCTCGCGGAGCTCAAGTCCGCCGCGCACGACTCAAAGGAAGTCTTCATCGCGACCGACCCTGACCGCGAGGGAGAAGCGATCGCGTGGCATGTCGCCGAACAGATCAAGCGGCGCGGCGGCGCTCCCGTGCGTCGCGTGCTGTTCCACGAGATTACCAAGGACGCGGTGCAGCGCGCGCTCGCCAGCGCCGGCCAGATCGATGAGAAGAAGGTCGAGGCGCAGCAGGCGCGTCGCGTCCTCGATCGCCTCGTGGGCTACAAGGCGAGCCCGATCCTCTGGAAGACCGTCAAGAAGGGGATTTCGGCCGGGCGTGTGCAGACAGTGGCGCTGCGCCTCATTGTGGAGCGCGAGCGCGAGATTCGCGCGTTCACGCCCGTCGAGTATTGGACCATCCAGGCCGAACTGCAGAAGGGAGAGCAGCGTTTCACAGGTAAGCTGCATCACCTCGATGGCAAGAAGCCGGAGATCGGGAAGGAAGCGGACGCCCGCGAGATCGTCTCCGAAGTCGAGCGTGTGGCGGCAGCTGTCGCCGCGCCCGGAAGAGGGAACGGGGAACCGGGAACCGTAGGAGCGTTCCCCGTTACAGAGGTCAAGCGGCGAGAGCGCAGAAAAAACCCGTCGCCACCGTTCACGACCAGCACCTTGCAGCAGGAAGCGGCCAAGAAGCTTGGCTTCGGGTCCAAGCGCACGATGCGCCTCGCACAAGATCTCTACGAGGGCATCGACATAGGCCCCGATGGCGCCGTCGGTCTCATCACGTACATGCGCACCGACTCCACGCGCGTGGCCGAAAGCGCGGCACTTCAGGCGCGCGATCACCTGCGCACACTCTTCGGCGCCGACTACCTCGCAGCCGCCCCAATGTTCTACGGCGGGGGCAGGAATGCGCAGAACGCGCAGGACGCGCACGAGGGCATTCGCCCCACCGACCCGGCGCGCCGGCCCGAGCTCGTTAGGCGCTACCTGAAGGAAGACCAGTTCAAGCTGTATCAGCTCATCTGGCAGCGCTTCATGGCGTCGCAGATGGCACCGGCGGTGTTCGACACCACCACCGTGGACTACGACCTGTCGCAGGCCGCGGTCGGGGTGAAGACCACGCACGCGTACCTGTTCCGCTCCACCGGGAGCGTGATCAAGTTCCCCGGGTTCCTCGCGCTGTATCGGGAGACCCACGAGGAAGGCGATCACCGCGCGCTGGAGGACGAGCAGGCGCTCCCATCGCTCGAGAAGGGCGAGCGTGTCCCGGTTCGCGAGATCGTGCCGTCGCAGCACTTCACGGAGCCGCCGCCACGATTCTCCGAGGCGAGTCTCGTGAAGGAGCTGGAGCGCCTCGGGATCGGGCGTCCGTCGACGTACGCCCAGATCATCTCCACGCTCGTCGATCGCCACTACACGCAGCTCGAGCAGCGGCGCTTCTTCCCGACAGCGTTAGGCGAGAGCGTCGAGCGCGTGATGGTGAAGCAGTTCCCCGATATCTTCAACGTCGGGTTCACGTCGGCGATGGAAGGGGAGCTCGACAAGGTCGAGGACGGCGCGATGCCATGGCGGCGCGTGCTCAGCGAGTTCTATAGGCCGTTCGAGAAATCGTTGAACTCCGTCCAGGTCGAGAGTCTGATCGCCGAGGCGCATGACCTGTCCGGGCTTTCGGCGGAGCGCTGCCCGAACTGCGGCGGGAGGCTCATGGCGAAAGGCGGCTTCTTCGGGCCTTTCGTGGCATGTGAAAATCACCCCAAGACGTGTAAGTTCACGCGGCCCCTCAAGGGCGACCGGAAGCCCGCAGAACCAACCGAGTACACGTGCCACGAGTGCGGCGCCATGATGCTCAAGCGACACGGGCGCTCGGGCTTTTTCCTCGGCTGCAGTCGATTCCCGAAGTGTCGTGGCACCCGCTCCATGCCGACTGGCGTAATCTGCCCGAAGGACGGTGGCGAGATCGCCGAGCGGCGGTCGAAGAAGCGGGGGAAGGCGTTCTACGGTTGTTCGAATTACCCCAACTGCGATTTCGTCTGTTGGGACAAGCCCGTTCCGGAGAAGTGTCCGGAATGCGGCTACCTCGGTGCCGAGATGAAGTCGAACAAGACCCGAGGCGAGTTCCGGAAGTGCGTCAAGTGTGGGAATGAATGGGACGTAGCAAGCCCGGAGCCTGAAGAAGCCGTGGCCGTCTGACCTGTTCGATCGTCCTTGTATTCAGGACGATCGGACTCCTTTCACATTCAATGAACCTCATCGCCGCAATCGAATCGCGGCTGGGATCGGGCTGGTCTATCACAGGCGAGCTCGGGACCGGTGCGACCTCACGCGTATACCTCGCAACTCGCGAGGACGCTGGCCCGCGCCTGGTGGTGAAGCTCATGAAGAGCGGCGCCGCGGCGGCAGCCCGCTCCCAGTATTTCCTGCTCGAGATGCAGGTGCTTCAGAAGATGAGTCACCCGAACGTGGTCCCCATCACAGATGCCGGGGAAGCGCAGGGGATGCTCTTCTTCACGATGCCGTTCATCGAGGGCGAGACCATGCGCGAGCGGCTCGGCCGCGAGGGCGCGTTCCCCATGGCCGATGCCATTCGCGTGGCGCGTGACATTGCGACGGCGCTCGGCCACGTGCATTCGATGGGTGTCGTCCACCGGGACGTAAAGCCGGAGAACATTCTGCTCGCGTCTCACGGTGCGGTGTTGCTGGATTTCGGACACGCCCGGGCGCCGGCCTTCATGCCGAGCGCTGACTCCCACGAGGCCAAGAAGTACATCGTCGGCACACCGAATTACGTGAGCCCCGAACAGGTCTCCGGCCGACGCGTTGCGGACTCCCGGTCGGATATCTACTCGCTGGGCTGTGTCCTGCTCGAGATGCTCACCGGGCAGGTGCCATTTGCCGCGTCGTCGGCGAGAGAGTCCATGCAGCGGCGGCTCGAGGAGCCGCCACCCGACATCCGCTCGCTGCGCCCGGATGTGCCCGAGGAGCTGGCGTCGATCCTCAAGCGGGCAATGCAGATCGACCCGGCCGAGCGCTACATGTCCGCGGGTCAGCTGGCGGATGCACTGACGAGTACGCTGGAGCTTCTGCCAATCAGCTAGTACTCAGACGAATCGTCTGGTATTAGCTCTATGAATTGACGAATCGTCGGTGATTGTGTAGGTTTGGCGCATGATCGACCAGACCTCACGCGTCATCCTCGAAACCCTCCAGTCCGATGCCCGGATCTCCAACGCCGAGATAGGGCGCCGCGTGGGACTGGCGCCATCGGCCGTCTTCGAGCGCATCAAGAAGCTCGAGGAGCGCGGCGCCCTGCGGGGCTACAACGCGAATATCGACCCCGCCGCCGTAGACCTCGGGCTCCTTGCGTTCGTGCTCGTTCGTGCGGACGAGCGCGGTGGCGCGCCGCGCACCGAGGCCGCCCTCGTCGCGATTCCCGACGTCCAGGAGGTCCATCACGTCGCAGGCGAAGACTGCTTCATGCTCAAGGTTCGCGCTCGCGACACTGCGGCACTCAACGACCTGCTCGCGAATCAAATCGGTTCGCTCGAGACCGTGCGGTCCACCAAGACGACAATTGTCCTTCGCACGGCGAAGGAGACGTCCACCATCCCGATCGCCAGCGCGGAGCTCGCGCGGTCCCGTGAGGCTGGAGATGACATCCGTTGATCGTAGCACCCAGAGCGCTCACCATCCGCCACGCGCTTTAGTTCTGGCCGCGTTCGCGGCGATCTACCTCATCTGGGGATCGACGTACCTCGCCATCAAGTACGCCGTCGCGACGGTGCCGCCGTTCTTTATGACCGGCGCGCGGTTCTTCATCGCCGGGTGTGCGCTGTATGCCTGGTCCCTCGTGCGTGCGCGACGCGGCGGGGCCGACGCCGAACCGGCGCAGCCGGCTGCGGTCATTCGACGACGCTGGCGGGACGCGTTCATCGTCGGCGCGCTGCTCATCGTCGGCGGCACTGCCCTGGTTGGCTGGGCCGAGCTCTCGGTGCCGTCCGGCATCACGTCGCTCGTGCTGGCCACGACGCCGCTCTGGATGGTGATGATGGAGAGCGTCATCGAGTCGAAGCGCGCACCCACGCCGCGCGTCATTGCCGGGGTCGTCGTCGGCATCGTCGGGCTGGCCGTGTTGGTCGGGCCGTCGCTGCTCGCCTCCGATGGCGAGATGGACTTGTTAGGCATCACCAGTCTCGCGCTTGCTGCGCTGGCGTGGTCGGGCGGCGCCATGTTCTCGCGCCGCGCCGCGGCGCCGCCGTCGCCCGTACGTGCGACGTCGATGCAGATGATTGCCGGATCGCTGCTGTCGGTCGCGGCGGGTTTCGCGATCGGTGAGCATCATCAGTTCACGCCAGCCGCTGTCACGCCCGCGTCGATCGTTGCGGTGGCGTACCTCGTCGTCGCCGGCGCACTCGTCGGCTTCACGGCGTATTTGTGGCTCATGCGCGTGTCCACGCCGTCGCGCGTGACGACGCACGCGTACGTCAATCCGGTCGTCGCCGTGCTGCTCGGCTGGGCAATTCTTGGCGAGCCGGTCACGGCTCGCACGGCGGCGGCGATGGCAATCATCGTGGTGGCAGTCGTGCTCATCGTGAGCGCCCCGAGTGGCGTGCGCTCCCCGAGAGCGCGGCGCGTGCTATCATTCCGCCATGGCGAGCTCGCTGAGCGGAGAACGTAGCGAAAACCAGCAAACCATTCACATTGCGGGAGGCGGCCTCGCGGGCAGCGAGGCCGCGTGGCAACTCGCTGAGCGCGGGCATCGCGTGGTGATCCACGAGATGCGACCCGTCAGACCAACGCCCGCCCATCGCTCTCGGCTTCTGGCGGAGCTCGTGTGCTCGAACACGTTCAAGAGCACGGAGACGTCGAACGCGCACGGGCTGCTCAAGGCCGAGATGCGGGCACTCGGCTCGCTGATTCTCCGCGCGGCGGACGAGGCGCGTGTGCCTGGCGGGTCGGCACTCGCGGTGGATCGCGAGGTCTTCGCGACCACCGTGGATCGCTGGGTGACTGCCCATCCGCGGATCGAGGTCGTCCGCGATGAAGTGACGGAGCTGCCGTCGCCAGGCATCGTGGCAACCGGCCCGCTCACCTCCGATGCGCTTTCGGTCACGATCCAGCAGCGCCTCGGCGTCGAGTCGCTCGCATTCTACGATGCGATCGCGCCGATCGTCGCTGGCGAGTCGCTCGATGCATCTATCGTTTTCCGTGCGTCGCGATACGGCAAGGAGACGATGGCAGGAGCCGATGCCGTTGCTACGTCGGGCACGTCCGACCTCGCCGGCGAAGGCGCGTACGTGAACTGCCCGTTTACGCGCGACCAGTACGAGGCGTTTCTCGACGCGCTCATCGCGGCCGACCAGTACGAGGGGCAGGACTTCGACCCGATCCCCTACTTCGAGGGATGCATGCCCGTCGAGGAGATGGCGCGCCGCGGCCGCGAGACGCTTCGCTTCGGGCCCATGAAGCCGGTTGGCTTGCGCGACCCACGTACGGGCCGCGACGCGTATGCTATCGCGCAGCTCCGTATGGAGGACCGCGGCGGGCGGATGTGGAACCTCGTCGGCTTTCAGACGCGTCTCCGCACACGCGAGCAGCAGCGTGTGTTCCGGACGATTCCCGGCCTGGCGGATGCTGAGTTTCTGCGCTGGGGTTCCGTGCATCGCAACTCGTACGTGAACGCGGCAGCCGCCCTAACGAGTCACCTGTCGCTTCGCGACGATCCCATGACGCTGTTCGCGGGCCAGCTGACGGGTGTGGAGGGCTACACGGAGAGCTCGGCCACCGGGCTGCTCGCCGGCATCAACCTCGCGCGTCTCGTCGCCGGTGAGCCGCCGGTCGTCCCGCCTCCCACGACGATGCTCGGTGCGCTGTACCGGTACCTCCACGAGGCTGACCCGCGTCACTTCCAGCCGATGAACGCGAATTTCGGGCTACTCGATGAGCTCGAGGTCGCGGTGCGGGACAAGCGGCGAAAGCGGGAGCTGATGGCGGAACGTGCCTTGCGCGCGCTCGACGAGTGGAGCGCTGCGAGCGGTATCACTGCGGCTGGAGTCGCGTGACGCCGCGGCCTCGAGTGGCGGCGAGCGAATCGACAGCGGCCGGCACACCTCCGGCCGTTCTGTCACCGGAGGTTGCCGAGTACCTCGCGCATCTTCGCAGTGAACGCGACGTTTCACCGAACACGATTCTCGCGTACGGGCGCGACCTGTCCGAGCTGGTCTCCTTCTTCTCGAGCTACTACGGCGGCGACGCCTGGACCTGGCAGGGCGTGGATCGGCTCGCGATCCGCGGGTTCCTGGCGCACCTAACGAGGCGTGGGCTGGCGAAGCGGTCGATCTCGCGCGCGCTGTCAGCGGTGCGAGGGTTCTACCGTTTTCTGCATCGAAATGAAGTGGTGGACGCGAATCCCGCGCGGGCGGTTGGCTCCCCGAAGCTCGAGCGATACCTGCCGAGTTATCTCGACCGGACGCAGATCGACCTCGTGTTCCAGGCGGCTGAGGTGCGCGCGTGGGAGGGGCGGTTCAATGATGTCCGCAACCTCGCGATCCTCGAGCTGTTCTATTCCACGGGGATGCGGCTGTCCGAGCTTCGGGGCATCAACCGCGGCGAGCTCGATCTCGTGTCGCAGCAGGTGAAGGTGACGGGGAAGGGGCGAAAGCAGCGCATCATTCCCGTCGGCGATCATGCGTCGCTGGCGCTCCGAAATTACGAGGCGAAGCGCGATGAGCTGGCGGGACACCTGGGCGGGAAAGTGGACCGGGCGGCGTTCTTCCTCAGCGCGCACGGGCGCCGGCTGAGCACCCGGTCGATCCAGCTCGTCGTCACGAAATTCCTCGGCCAGATCGACGAGAGTGCGGGCCTGAGTACGCACTCGCTGCGCCACACGTTCGCGACCCATCTCCTGGACGCGGGGGCCGATCTCCGCGCGGTGCAGGAGTTGCTTGGCCATGCGTCGATCTCGACGACGCAGATCTACACGCACACTAGCGTCGAACGGCTCAAACAGGTCTACCGCAAGGCTCATCCGCGCGCCTGAGCCAAACCGGCTCGCCTTCTTCTTGCAAAGGCAGGTGGCATGCGACTCGAACAGCTGCCGCTTTTCATCGGGGTCGTCGTCGCGATTCTGGGACTCGGGCTGGTGCTCGACGCACAGCTACCCGAGGGATTCTCTCACTCCCGCGAGCGCCGGCGGCGGGAGCGTACCGAGCGCAATCGCCCGGGTGAAACCCTGATGGGGCTCGGCGTCATTGCTATGGCTGCCGCGCTCATCGGCAGGGACGAGTGGCGGTTCGGAACGCTGGCGGTACTCGCCGGGGTCGTGTTGCTCGGGACCGGGGCATGGCTGAATCGAGACTACTTGCGCGAGTTCTTCCTGTTCCGTGGGGCGTCACGGCGCGGGGAAAAGCGATCCGGGCCACGCAGCGGGCCGGCGGCGCGGACGGACTCGAGCGACATGAGATCTGCTGCCGTTCCAGGGTTGGCGGACAGTCCGGCAACCCGAAACGCTCTGGGAGGGGACCGCGAGGCGCCGATCATGACGGCGAGAGAACCGCTGTCCAGCCACGATGAGGTGGCCAGCGATGACGCCCCCCAGAACGGTCAACCTCGGCTCCGTATTCGCTGACCCATCCCGTGCACCGCGCGCCATGTGGCACGGCGGCGACCGGCTATCTTTTCGTGCATGGAACGCACGCTTCCGCGCATTCGCGCGACCACGATTCTCGCCGTCCGCCGCGACGGTAAGGTGGCGCTCGGCGGCGACGGCCAGGTGACCGTTGGCGAGACCGTCATGAAGTCGAACGCGCAGAAGGTGCGCGCGCTTCGCGGTGGCCAACTGCTCGCCGGGTTCGCCGGGAGCGCCGCGGACGCTTTCACGCTGTTCGAGAAGTTCGAAGAGAAGCTCGAGCGCTACCCGAACAATCTCTCGCGGGCAGCCGTCGAGCTGGCGAAGGATTGGCGCAGCGACCGAGTCCTCCGGCGACTCGAGGCGCTGCTCATCGTTGTGGACAAGCAGCACGGCTTCGTCGTCTCGGGTACGGGCGACATCATCGAACCCGACGACGGCATTCTCGCCATCGGCTCTGGTGGGTCGTACGCGCTCGCCGCGGCGCGCGCGCTCGTGTCGGCGACGACGCTCTCGCCCGCCGAGATCGTCCGACGCGGGCTCGAGATCGCCGGCGAGATCTGCGTCTATACCAATACCAACATCACCGTCCTCGAGACTCCGGCCTAACGCCGGCTCGACTCGGTCCGGTCCTTCGTCATCCCGATGCCCAGCACACGTACGCAGCAGGTGGTCGCCCGCCTCGCTGATCTCACCCCGCGGCAGATCGTCGCCGAGCTCGATCGCTACATCGTCGGACAAGGCGACGCGAAAAAGGCCGTGGCGATCGCGCTCCGCAACCGGTGGCGCCGCCAGCGCGCGCCCGACGCGATCCGCGACGAGATCTCGCCGAACAACATCATCCTCATTGGCCCCACCGGCGTCGGCAAGACGGAGATCGCCCGACGACTCGCGAAGCTCGCCGGCGCGCCATTCGTGAAGGTCGAGGCATCGAAGTTCACCGAGGTCGGGTACGTCGGGCGCGATGTGGAATCGATGGTGCGCGACCTCGTCGAGAGCGCGATCGACATGGTGCGCACCGAACGCGAGGCGGATGTGGAGGATCTCGCGCACGAGAAGGTCGATGAGCGGTTGCTCGATCTGCTGCTGCCAGTGCCCGCGGAGGCGAAGGGCACGGC
>JAJKIV010000229.1 GCA_021154285.1 Gemmatimonas sp.
GACGTCAGGTCGAATCCTGCCGCTGCCACGTCATCGACGAAGACCGGTTCCTCGACGAACAGCACGGCGCGACTCCGGGCAAAGCGCGACAGGAGCTGCTGTGGGCGTTGCCACACGTAGTCCCAGCGCAGGTGGCTGTGGACGATCAGCGGAGACGATCCAGTAGTCGGGGTCGTGCGTACATCACTCATGGACATCCAGCACAGGCAGTGGGTGACGCGCTCGGGAATTTGGATTCCCAACTACGAGCAAGTCACATGCCCCGACCGGCACAAAATTCGGTGTGCGAGGCGCGATGCCTAACGCGCCGTGACGCGGCGCGTGTACCGGCCGCGCGCCGGCCACGTTTGCAACTGCCGTCAACGCCGACAGTTGGCGTCGGCTACGCCTCTGCGCGGAGTTCCTGCTGAGGGAGCCCGGATTCGTCGCATGTTGTCACGAATTCGGCGCTCCAGCTCGCCACGATCTCGCGATACCGATGAGCGACCGGCCGCGGCCGCCGGTCGAGATCATAGAGGCCGACCGGATGCAGATCGTTGCGCTCCACACGAAGCGCATGTTGCCAATCGATCTGGTCGGTCAGCGAGTACCACGTGAACCCGCGCACCGGCACTCCCGATGAGCGCAGCGCGAGAATGTCGCTCCACTGGTCGTTCAACCACTCGACCGCGCGGCCGCTCACCTGGTTCGTCTCGCAATGGAACAAGGGGAGTCCGTAGCGCTGATAATACTGCGCGGCCAACGCACGAAAGCCCACGCCCCGACGTGCCGTCGTATGCCGCCCATTGGCAGCAACGCGATGCTCGCAGGTCTGGTAGTAGTCCGTGCCAAGCCACCGCTGGCCCGTGGCGCGACGCTCCCGGAAGAAGCTGAGGTCGTTGGACGTGACGCCGTGCTCGTTCAAGTACGCAGCCATGCCGTGGCCCAGCTCCCTGCCTAACGTCAGATCGAGCGAGAGGTGCTTGATGCCGTTGAGCCGATCCGCTTCTTTCGCCGCCGATCGACCGGCCGGGTGGAAGTACTCGATCGACTCTCCCTGCACGATGACGGCGTCGGGCCGTTCGCCGAGAATGGCCTCGACGGCGAGCTCGTGCGCCATACAGAGGTTGCGGAGCGCACGAACGAACGCTGCATCACTCGCCTCACACTCGTTCCACCACCCGCGCAGCGCCGAGAAGCTCGCGCAGATGAAGATCTCGTTGACCGGCGTGAAGTAGCGAACCCAGGGATACCGCCGCGCAAACGTTCTCGCGTAGTCGGCAAACAGCACCGGGAAGGCCGCGTCCTGGAAACCGCCGAGCCAGGATGGAACCCCGAAATGGCAGAGATCAGCAATGAGCTCGATGCCGAGGTCACGCAGCCGCTCCATCGGGGCGTCCGCTGAGTCCCACTCGTAGCGGTTCGGCGCGACGTGGGTCCGATAGTATGGCGGCCCGTAGCGCAGCGCGTTCAGCCCGAGGTCACGGACGAGTGAAAAGTCTTCTTCCCAGCGCGCGTAGTGACCGCATTTCTCCATCTGGTCGATGCGCGCGCCGGAGGCGAGCGTGGGATAGCTGTTCTCGATGCCTGTGGCAAAGAGAAAGGAAGAGGCGGGATGCATCTGAGGGTGCAGCCAGACCGACACGTCAATAGTGGTGGCGGGCGCCACCATAATGGGGATGAGCGCCGCTACAGGAAATGATACCCACGTCCAACGACGGGGTTTTGCGTTGGACGACGCACGCCGCGCGACGCCACAAGCGCATCGCGAGCACTTCGAACAATCGGTGGCTGGCGGCTCGGTGCTTGCGACCCCGCACACCCCGTTTCACGGGCTCACGAGATCTCTTGGCATCAACCTGTTGTTCGAGGAGCAGTATATGGCAGCAGAGAAGCTCAGCGGGAAACGTGTCGCCATTCTAGCGACCGACGGCGTGGAAGAGGTCGAGCTGGTGGAACCACGGAAGGCACTGGATGCGGCGGGCGCACGCACCTCGCTCGTCTCGCCGAAACCCGACACCATCAAGGCATGGCAGCACGACCATTGGGGCGGCGAGCTCCGCGTCGACCTGCCGCTCGAGCGCGCGAAAGCCGACGACTACGACGCACTGCTTTTGCCCGGTGGCGTGATGAACCCCGACAAGCTGCGCCAGGACGAGCTGGCCGTGCAGTTCGTGAAGTCGTTCTTTCAGGCAGGAAAACCCGTCGCCGCGATCTGCCACGGGCCGTGGATGCTCGTCGAGGCGGACGTCGTTCGCGGCCGCACCGTGACATCATGGCCCTCCCTGCACACCGACCTCCGCAACGCCGGCGCCGATTGGGTGGACCGCGAGGTGGTAACCGACGAGGGTCTTGTGACGAGCCGCAAGCCGGACGACATTCCTGCGTTCAACAAGAAGATGATCGAGGAGTTCGGCGAAGGCGTACACGAAGGACAACGGCGGGCTGCTCGAAGATCGACGCAACCCGAGGCCGCCGCCGGATAGTGGATCGCTGAACGTTTGTCGAAAGCAGGGCGGGATCAGCCTGTATGGCAGAATTGTCATAGCACCGATTATTTGCCTGGTACATCCGAACGTGGTATGGCAATTCTGCCATATCGGCCGCCCCACCTGCTTTCGGCTGGAAGGAGTTCAAAGAGGTTTCAAGGGGTCAGAGCCCTTGATCCGTCCGGATCAAGGGCTCTGACCCCTTGAAACCTCTGGTCCCTTTGATCGCCCCGGCCATCACGTGTAGGACTTCTCCGCCCACGCGAGCCGACTCTCGACGTTCTGGGGATCGAGCGCTTCGCGCTGATAGGCGTTGTTGCCCCACGTGACGCTCGCATTCGCGTGGTTCTGCGCGCGAACCGGGCACACGCGATTGGCGCCGTACGCGCCGAACGTGTTGCCCGAGATCGTCGCCACCTGCGGACCCGCGCCTAACAACGCAATGCGCGGAACCCGCTGCTTTCCCCCACCGAACCGGCACCCGGTCACGTTCAGCGGACCGGCATGCCGCAGGAGAATGCAGTCGCCATCCTCGTGCAGCTGATCGGCCTCGTAGCGCACACCGGTGAGCGTCACGGGCTGCGATGCGGTCGTGGGCCCGCTGGTCACGAGCAGTCGGCCACACGCCTCGAAGCCCACGCCCTCGATGACCACGGGATCGCCGACGCCGGAGAGGACGACACCGGTCTGACACACCGCGGCCGTGCCACCGATCCACGTGAACGACGAGCTCGCGCTCACGCCCGCGTGGACCGACTCGGCGCGACACTGCGTGAGCACGTGCTCCTTCGACTGCTGGCCGGAGAACGCCCACGCCGCGTCGGTACAGCCATACACCGAGCACGAATCCCATCGTCCGTGCTCGTTGTTCTCATCGATCGTGCTGGTGTAGTCGTAGCCGCGTCGCGCGTGCGCGTTGCCGAAGATTCGCACGTCACGGAACTGATGCAGTGTGCTCGGGATGATGCCTTTGCCACTCTTCGTGCGCCGGATGAGAAATACGGCGGTACACGGCGACTCACACACGACGTCGATGTGCTCGATCACCGACTCGCGGCAGTTCTCGAGGGAGAACACAGGGTCCGTCGCCGGGCCGCGCCACACGAACCGCGGTCGTCGCCCATCGGCCCGTCTCGCGATCGTCAGGCACCCGTCGAGATCCTGCAGCCGCACCGTCTGACGAAGCTCGACAGCCTCAGGGTCGCAATGGAAGATTATCGGGCTCGTCACGCGATCTACGCCTCCGGTCGCCAGGCTCCCTCGCAACGTCGCCCCTCGGTCGGAACCGCGCAATAATCCTTATCGGAAATGGCAGCCGCTCTCGACCCGATCCTCAAGCCGCGCACGGTCGCCGTCATCGGTGCGTCTCGCTCGCCGAGTCACATCGGCCATCAGATCACGGCGAATCTCATCCAGCACGGCTTCACGGGTTCGGTCTATCCGGTGAACCCGTTGGCCAACTCGGTGTGCTCGGTGAGGGCATATCCCGACGTCGGCTCGGTGCCGGACTCCGTCGATCTCGCGGTCATCGTCGTGCCGAAGCACCTCGTGTTAGGCATCGCCGGTGAGTGCGCTGACGCCGGCGTGCGCGGCCTCGTGGTGATTACCGCCGGGTTTCGCGAGATGGGTGCAGACGGCGCTGAGCGTGAGCGAGCGCTGGCCGACCTCGTTCGCTCCAGCGGCATGCGCATGGTGGGCCCCAACTGCCTCGGCGTCATCAACGCGGATCCCGCGTTCTCGCTCAACGCGACGTTCGGGCCGGTCATGCCGCCGTTCGGCCCGGCGGCGCTCATGTCGCAGTCCGGCGCCATGGGCGTGAACATTCTCGATTACGCGCGCGAATATCAGATCGGGCTCGCGCAGTTCGTGTCTGTCGGCAACAAGGCGGACGTGAGCAGCAATGACCTGTTGCTGCAGTGGGAGGACGACCCCGCCGTGTCGACGATCCTCATGTACGTCGAGAACTTCGGCAACCCACGTCGCTTTCTCGAGACCGCGTCGCGCATCACGAAGCGAAAGCCCATCATCGCGCTCAAGGCCGGACGGTCCGCGAGTGGCGCGCGTGCCGCATCGTCACACACTGGTGCGCTCGCCGTGAGCAATGCGGCGGTGGATGCGCTGCTCGCGCAGGCCGGTGTGCTTCGCGCGGCATCGGTCGAGGAGCTGTTCGACATGGCGATGGCCTTCGGCGCGACAACGCGGCCTCGCTCCCGTCGCACCGCTGTGCTCACGAACGCGGGTGGTCCCGGCATTCTCGCAGCGGACGCGCTCGAGGCGAACGGCCTCGCCGTCGTAGAGCTGAGGCCGGAGACGGTCGCCGCGCTGAAGCCTCTCTTCCCCGAGGAAGCGTCGATTCGCAACCCGGTGGACATGATCGCGTCGGCTCGACCCGCGAGCTATCGGCAGGCGCTCGAGATCCTGCTCTCCGACGCGGGAATCGACTGCCTCGTCGCCGTGTTCGTGCCGCCGTTCGGCGTGAGCCAGGCTGCAGTGGCCGAGGCGATCGGGGGCGCGGTGCAGCAGAGTCCGGGGAAAGCGGTGGTGGCGGTGCTCATGGGACGTGCGGGCCTGTCGGAGGGTCGGGCCGAGCTTCACTCGGTGGGCGTTCCGGCGTTCGTGTTCCCGGAGTCGGCGGCTCGCGCGCTCTCCGCGTTATGCAGATACCAGGAGTGGTTAGGCAGGCCGGCGACACCGATCACAGCGTTGCCGGTCGACCGCGACCGGGCTGGCAACGTGATCGCGCGAGCGCGCGCTGCCGGCCGCGCCCACCTCGAGCAGTCCGAGGCGCTCGAGCTATTTGCGTCGTACGGCCTTCCCACGGCTCCGGCCAGGATCGCCCGGTCGGCCGTAGAAGCGGCCGCTGTCGCGTCGGAGCTCGGCTTCCCGGTCGTGATGAAAGTCGTCTCGCCGGACATCGACCATAAGAGCGACGTGGGCGGTGTGATCCTTGGCATCGAGGACGAGGACGCCACGCGTACGGCCTACGATGTCATGATGCGCGAAGTCGGAGGCCGGTCGCCTAACGCACGACTCGAAGGCGTGCTGGTGCAGCCGATGGTGCGCGGCGGCCTCGAGACGATCGTCGGCGTGAGCCATGACCGCCTCTTCGGGCCGCTCGTCATGTTCGGGCTTGGCGGGATCTACGTCGAGGCGCTGCGCGATGTGGTGTTCCGCGTCGCGCCGATCAGCGCACTCGACGCGGAGGACATGCTCGACGGCATTCGTGGCACACCGATCCTCGCCGGCATGCGTGGTCGCCCGGGCGCCGACCGCCGCGCGCTCGTGGACGTGCTCCGCCGCGTCTCGCAGCTGGCGGTCGATTTTCCGGAGATCGAGGAGCTCGACCTCAACCCTCTGCTGGCGTTCGAGGATCGCGTCGTCGCGGTGGACGCGCGAGTACGACTTGTTTGACCACCGAGGTCAGAGAGGTCACGGAGATTTGAAGAACGTTCTTCACCGCCTCCGCGGTTCAATTGGTGTTGCCTTGTCGTTCTTTCGCGGCGGCGATTTGGTCGCATATTGAGACGGCTAGATATGCGAGTCATTCCGATGACTGCTCCGTGGGACACAGTGCTTCAGCGAACATTGCTGTGGTTGGCGGCCGCGTCGGCGCTCGCCTGCCAGGGATCGAGCAAGTCGGCATCAGCCGCGACCGCTCGCGACACCGCCGCGAAGGCGGCGACGTTCGTCGCCGCCAACTGGCGGCCGCCCACTGAAGCCGACATCCCCAACGACTCCCTCGGCGCCGCGATTCGCCGCGGTCTCTACCTCATCCGGTTCACGCCGGAAAGTCTTCCCGCGTACGCGACCTCGAGCCTTCGCTGCACGAGCTGCCACCAGAACGACGGCACCAAGGCGAGCGCAGCTCCACTCACCGGCGCGCACGCGCGCTACCCGAAGTACATGACCCGCTCGGGCGCGGTGATCGGCCTCGCCGATCGCGTGAACTACTGCTTCACGCGATCGCTCGCCGGAAACGTGCTCCCGCCCGAGAGCCGTCAGATGAACGACATCCTCGCATACCTCGCGTTCATCTCGCACGACGTGCCGGTGGGAACGAACCTCGCCGGAGCCAGCGGCTTGGTCAGCATGAAGGACACGCTCGTGGGCGATCTCGCGCGCGGTGAGACCATCTTCAAGCGCGAGTGCGTCGCCTGTCACCAGGCGGACGGCCAGGGGAACGCCGCGTTTCCAGCGCTCTGGGGACCCAAGTCGTTCTCCATCGGGGCGTCGATGGCGCGTGAGGAGCGTGCGGCAAGCTTCGTCTGGCACAACATGCCGCAGTCGAAGCCGGGATCGCTCACGCCGCAGGAAGCGTTCGACGTCGCGGCCTTCGTGAACTCGCACCCGCGTCCCGATTCACCCGGCAAGGAAACGGACTGGCCCTCGGGCGGTGCGCCGAAGGACGTCCCGTACGCCACGAAGGGGCACGAGCCGCACAGACCGCCGGCGTCGCTGCTCGCGCGCCGCACGCCAGACCGCGCGATCGTCCCAACGCCGCCGGAGGTCGACGGCGGCGCGAAGCGAGAGCACTGACCTCCCATCGTTAGGCATGGCGGCCGGCCTGTACCACCGATAGCACGATTCGTGGCCCAACCAGGCGAGCGCGGAATCCGCTCGGCGCAGCTCGGAATCCTCGTCAACACGTTCCTGGCGATCGCGAAGCTCGTTGCCGGCATCGTCGGCAACGCGTACGCCCTCGTCGCCGACGCCGTCGAGTCCACCGCCGACATTTTCGCGTCGACGATCGTGTGGGGCGGGCTTCGCCTCGCGTCACGCGACCCCGACGACGCGTATCCCTTCGGCTACGGCAAGGCCGAACCGCTCGCCGCGGCGGTCGTGTCGGTCATGCTGCTCGCGGCGGCCGTCGGAATCGCGATCGAGGCGATCTCGGAGATCCGAACACCACATCGCACGCCGGCCGCGTGGACGCTCGTCGTGCTCGTGGCCGTGATGGCCACGAAATGGATCCTCGCGCATCGCGTGCGCGCGATCGGGATCGACATTGGGAGCACCGCTGTCAGGGCAGACGCATGGCACCACCTGAGCGACGCCGTCACGTCAGCGGCAGCATTCGTCGGCATCTCGATCGCGCTCTGGGGTGGACCCGGTTGGGAGTCGGCGGACGACTGGGCGGCGCTCATCGCGTCCGGCGTCATCTTCTTCAACGGCGTCAACATGCTGCGTCCAACACTACAGGACCTCATGGACCGGATGCCGGGGCCCGAAGTCGTCGATCCGATACGGCGCGCGGCCGAGAGCGTGGAGGGCGTCCGCGGGACAGAGAAGCTCGCGGTCCGCAGGACCGGGATGGCGTACCGCGTGACAATTCACGTGCAGGCCGACGCCACGCTTCCACTGAACGAGGCTCACATACTCGGTGGCCGAGTGAAGAGCGCGATTCGCGCGGCCGTGCCGGCTGTGCAGTCCGTGCTGGTGCACATGGAGCCGTTCGATGGGAAAGCGCCGAACGAACGGGACATTCTCATCTAGTCACGCGTCGCCGCGTCACCTCACCGGGACGTGCATCCACGACACCGTCACGCCGAGTGTGGTCCCGTGCGGGCTGAACGCCCGCTGAAACGCGAACGACAGGTCGAGCCCCGTTAGGCCGACCCACTTGCCGACTTCCTGCGTCGTGATCCCGCCGCCAACGAGAAACCGCTGGCCGCGACTCCACTGCCGATCGGTCGTGCCCCAAGCGAAGGCGAAGGACGGCGTGAGAAATGGCACCACTCGCACACGCTGCCCGACCGCGAGTGACAGAGGAACCGTGACGTCCGCCGTCCAGTGCTGCCGCTCGTTGAAACCCTTCTCCGCCCACCCGACGCCAAACTGGAGCGCCGCGGTTCCGCTCGCGTCGTTTTCCGTGAAGAACGGAACTCGCAGGAATGGACGAGTCGTGATGAGGTTGTTGCTATACCGAACCTCGGCCATCAGGCGATGGTCATCGCACGACACGTCGGCGCAGATGCCATCGCTGCCCTGCTGATATCCAACCGTACCGGAGACCAGGGCGCCGCCCTGGATCTGCAGGTTGGTGGTGAGGCCGTACGCCCTCAGGCTTTGGGAATCGGACAGCCCGCGCGAGCCGTACTGCAGGCGGAACCCGAACAACAGCGTGTCGTCGCGACTCGTCGCCATGACCGGGCCGGTAGGCGTGAGCGCGCCTAACGGGGTGCTCGCGATCGCGGCGAGCGTGCGGGTGAGCTCCGTCCTCGACTGAGCGCCGAGCGTCGATACCGAAAGGAACGGCAGCGACGCCAGTGCGGTGATGACAGGCCAGCGACCGACGCGCGTGCGGACTCGAGAAATGATTCGCATCGCCTATTTCCGGTCGTGCAGCCAGCGGGAATACACTTCACCTTCGAGATGGCTGTCGTAGCGATAGACGCGCAGGAGCACGCTGTCGCCCGGGACGAAGTCGAGGCGCATGAAGCCGCTCGTCGCCTGGCCAACGTACAGGCTTTGACGCAGCCGGGCCGCGCATTCGCCTTTGCCGATCGACCCCGCGCCGCTCACGAGCGCGTAGCTCGAGGTCCGGCCAAGCATTACCTGCAGGCTGTGATCGTGACCGGCGGCGTAGATGAGCGGAGGACGCGTCTTGAGCGCGCTGTTCAGCGAGTCACGCATCAGCGTGTACGACTTGCCCAGCAGATCCTGGCTGGTGTTCGCCCATCGACGGAACAGCGCGAACGCACCGCAATAGCCGCCGTGCGGTCCGCCGGTTCTCAACGGATGGTGCGACGCGACGATCACCGACTGCCCGGGGTGGGTCGTCTTCAGCGAGTCGCGAACTGCCTGCGTGATCTCCCCCATCGTGTGGGTCGAGCAGCCGTGCTCGGGGTCATCCGAGACCGAGTCGCGCACGATGTAGTTGTGCAGCCACCACTGCGAGTCGAGGAGGATGAGGCGCACACGTTCGCGGTCCACGACGACGGGCCCGGGACAACCACCCTTCGGCAGCATCATGACCGTCGCGCCGGCGTGCTTCGGCCGTCGTGGAATCAGGGCGGACTGACGTCTGATGACCAACAGGCCGTCGGCGGCGGTAGCGGCGCCGAAGAGGCCGCCCTGCCCGCCGTCGGACCAGTCGTGATTCCCGGGCAGGAAGATGCCCGTGCCGCCACTGGGCACGGTCTTGATCTGCGCGTCCAGGCGACGGAGGACGTCCGCGTAGTTGACTGACGAGGAGTCCGCCGTGCCGGAGGGATAGATGTTGTCGCCGAGGAACAGGATCGTTCCGCGTTGCCCGACGGCGGTTGCCTGAACCGCGAGCGAGTCCAGCACGGTTGCCGGCAGCCGCGGATCGGGCTCTCCGGCATCGCCGATGAGGAAGATGGTCTCGACGACCCCGGTGGGGTTCGGTGTCGCGACGTGCGAGGCTCGGCACCCGACAAATGCCCCGAGGGCGGCTAACCCCACGACGAATCGGCCGACGCGACGCGCGCGTCGATGGACAGAAGAAGCCCGCCTCGTCACTCGAGTTCTCGTGTTCGTTCAGGTTCGCGCGTTTCAAGGGCTCTGACCCCTTGAAAACCTACTTTCAAGGGGTCAGAGCCCTTGAAACATGATTCATTCCACTAGTGCGCCGCGAATGCAGGATATGAGCCGTGTGAGACGGCAGACGGTTGTCTGCCGTCTGCCGTTACCTGCCGTCTGCCGTCCCCAAATCTCGGAGAACAAGCCCGGGTCGTTAGGCACTAAGGTGAAACCCTGGCGGTTGACGCCGCCGCCATTTATCGGTAAGACATCGCCTGTTCGATTTCGACTCGCGCGCGCACCGGGCGACCCTCTCCATCCCGAACCGGCAATGATCCGAGCGACACGGCTCCTGGCAACTGCCATCACGGCAACTGCCGCCCTCACGCTGCCCCTTCGCGCCCAGGTCGGCGCGATTCTCGTTCGCGGTGGAACCATCCACACGGCCGCCGGCGCGCCGATCACCAACGGCAGCGTCTTGATCCGGGACGGCAAGATCGTCGCGGTCGGCACGAACGTGTCGGCGCCGGCCGGTGCGCGGATCATCGACGCCACGGGGAAGACCGTCATCCCCGGCATGATCGACAATCACTCGCACATCGGCGCCAAGTCGACCGATCTGAACGACAGCCCGATGCTGATCGGGCCCCAGCACCGGTTTCTCGACGCCCTCGACTGGAACGACCCTGACTTCCAGGACGCCATGGAAGGCGGGGTCACCACGATCGTGACCGGCCCCGGAAGCGGCGAGAACGTGAGCGGCATGGCCGTGGTCATCAAGACCTTCGGCACCGACTACTCCAAGCGCATGCTCCTCGAGAAGGGGGGGATGAAATTCGCGATGGGCCCCAAGGGCCGGAATCGCTACCCGGCCACTGCCATGGGTGTCGCGGCGAACCTTCGCCAGTACCTGATCAAGACCCAGGAGTACATGGCCGCGCAGAAGAAGTGGGAGGACGACGGAAAGAAGGGGAATCCGCCGGCGCGCGACCTGGGATACGAGGCGATGGCCGACGTGCTCACGCACAAGACCTACGTGCGCGCGCACGTGCACGCCGCGACCGACATCATGACGCTGCTGCGACTCAAGGACGAGTTCGGGTTCGACCTCGCGCTCCATCACTCCACCGAGGCGTACAAGGTGGCGCCCGAGATCGCGAAGCGCGGCGTCACCGCCGTCGTGCTCCCGTTAGGCGACCGTATTGGGCTGAGCGACGACGCCATGGCCGGCCCGTACATTCTCTGGAAGGCCGGCGTCAAGATCGCGATGCACACGGACGCGCCAGTGATCAACCAGAAATGGCTGCGGCTCTGCGCCGCGCTCGCGATGCGCTACGGGATTCCCGACGAGGAAGCCCTCAAGATGGTGACGGCGAACGCGGCGGAGATCGCCCGAGTCTCGGACCACGTGGGCACGATCGCCACCGGCAAGGACGCGGACCTCGTGATCTTCAACGGACCGTGGTACGAGCCCAAGTCCCGCATCGATTTCGTAATCGGTGACGGCCAGGTGGTCTACGATCGCTCGAAGGAGGGCAAGTAACCATGCGACGCACACCATTCCTCTCGATCACGACAGCCCTCCTCGTCGTCTCCGCGTCGCTCCCGGCCCAGGAGCGAGCCATTGCGATCCGCGGCGGCACCGTGCTGCCCGTGAGCGGACCCGCCATACCTAACGGCACCGTCGTCATTCGCGGCGGCAAGGTCGTGGCCGTTGGCGCCAACGTGCAGGTGCCGTCCGGCGCCGAGATCGTCGACGCCTCCGGCAAGTACGTCATGCCGGGCGTGGTGGACGCGGCGTCGTACATCGGGCTCAGCGACGGAGATCTGAACGAGCCAACCGACCCGATGACGCCGCAGAATCGCGTGTTCGAGGCGTACAACCCATTCGGTACGTTCGGGTCGGGACAGCCGGCACCGCTCCGCAACAAGGAAGCGTTGTCCGGTGGCGTCACGAGCCAATATCTCGCGCCGGCCGACGCCCAGCTGTTAGGCGGGCAGGGCGCGGTGCTGAAGACGGCCGGCGCCACGCTCGACGCCCTCGTCGTCCGCGAGCCGGCCGCCATCGACATCGCGCTCGGCACCCCGCCCAAAGCGCCCGCCCGCGCGGCCAACCGGGACCCGTTCACGCGCATGGCCGAGGCGGCGATGCTGCGGCAGCTGTTCATTAAGGCGCAGGAGTATCAGCGCAACAAGTCGAGCAACGCGACGCTGCCGAAGGACCTCGGCATGGAGGCGTTAGGCAAGCTCCTGCGCAAGGAGATCCCCGCGCGCATCCAGGCAAACAACGCGACCGACATTCGCACCGCCCTGCGGCTGGCGCAGGAGTTCAACTTCGATGTCATCATCGACGGCGGCGCCGGCGCCTGGGACATGAAGGACGAGCTGGCCGCGAAGAAGGTCTCCGTCGTCCTCGGCCAGGTGTCCCACCCGTACGTGAGCAACGAGGAGATTCCCGACAAGGAGGACTATCCCAAGCCGGACGAGCGTCTCGCCGGTCGCCTGACGAATGCGGGCATCCCGACGGCGCTGGCGACGTTCTCCCGTGCGTTCAGCACGCTCGCGCCCGCCGGCACGGGCAAGTGGCTGCTCATCGATGCAGCCCTCGCCGCGGGCTACGGGATGACGGACGACCAGGTGCTCAAGGCCGTGACGCTGGTGCCCGCCCAGATCCTCGGCGTCGCCGATCGCGTGGGCTCGCTCGAGGTGGGCAAGGACGCAGACGTCGTCGTGCTCGACGGGCCGCCGTTGAGCGTGAAGACGTGGGTGCAGCGCGTGTACGTGAACGGCGAATTGGTTTACACGAAGTGAGAAGAGGCAGTCATGCAGGTACTGGTCAAGCTCCGGTCGTCGGCCGCCGCGCTTCAGGCCGATGACCGGGCCAATCTTCGCCCGCTGCGCGTCACCGTTCCCGGAGCAGCGCCGGCGTTAGGGATCGGCACGGAACCACAATGGTTCATCGCCGATCTGGCGAATGATGTCGCGAACCCGTGGGACCTCGCCCACACCCGTCTCGCGGATCAACTCGGGGTTGCGGACGCGGATGTCATGTTCGCCGAGCCCGATCTCGTTCACGGCGCCTTCCCGGACGATGGGGATGGCGCTCCGGCTCCGGGCAGCACGGTTACGGTAGGGAAGAACTGCGCACCCGACGGTCAGAACGGCGAGAACGGCCAGGCGGTCGGCCCCGACAAGATTGCCTGGCACCTGGACGACGAGTTCTCGCAACTCGGCAGCGCGCGGAACGCGGTGCAGTTCTCGGAGCGGAGGACGCGCATCGCGCACATCGACACGGGCTACTACGCCGCCCACGCCACGGTGCCGCAGTACATCAATCACCTGGTCGAGGCCAACTTCGTCGACGGATACAAGCAGCAAACCAACGCCCAGGACCCCGACAACAAGCGGTTCCTGCTCGACAACTCCGGCCACGGGACCGGCACGTTAGGCATCCTGGCCGGCGGGACCTTCCCCGCCGCGAATGGCGTCCGGATCGGCGGCGCACCCGATGCCGAGGTGGTCCCGCTTCGCATCGCCGACACGGTCGTGCTGCTGAAAACGAGCGCCTTCGCGAGCGCGCTCGATTACGCCGTGGACATCCAGTGCGACGTCGCCACGATGAGCATGGGCGGGCTGCCGTCGAAGGCGTGGCGAGAGAGCATCGATCGCGCCTACCTCGCCGGTCTGTGCCTCGTCGCCGCCGCGGGCAACAACTTCAACGGGATGCCCACGCGGCACATCGTGTATCCCGCGCGGTTCGGTCGCGTCATCACGGCGTGCGGCGTCATGGCCAACGGGCAGCCGTACGCGGGATTTCCGGGGCTCAAGACGATGGAGGGCAATTTCGGCCCCGACAGCGTCATGAAGGCGGCCCTCTCTGCGTACACGCCGAACATCCCGTGGGCGAGGTACGGCTGCACCGACGCCGTGCGGCTGAACGGCGGCGGAACGTCGTCAGCAACGCCGCAGATTGCCGCGGCCGTCGCGCTTTGGTTCGAGAAGTACAAGAACGAGCTTCCCCGCGACTGGCGTCGCATCGAAGCGGTGCGCAACGCGCTGTTCACCACCGCGAAGACCACGGACAACCGCTCGCGACTCGGCAACGGCGTCATTCAGGCGAATGCCGCTCTCGCCGTGCGCCCCGTGCTCGGGCTTCCACAAACGAAATCGGACAGCGACTCGTTTGCCTTTCTCCGTGTGATCACGGGATTGGGGTTCGCCGAGGCGCCTCCGCGCGAGCAGATGCTCAACCTCGAGCTCATGCAGCGATGGCTGCTCAACAAGTCGCTGAGTGAGCTCGTCGCCGATCCGGATCAGGCCGAGCGCGTCGATGACGCGACGATGGTGAAGATCATGGAAGCGGTGATCGATGACGAGGGTGCGTCGCTCGCGCTCCGCAAGCACGTCGCGTCCCGCTACCCGATCGTTACCGGTCAGTCCGTTCCGCCCGCGCCGGCGCGGAAGCCCATCGTGCCCGACGTACTGCCCGCGTGCGACTCGGAGCCCGCGGTTCGCGATCCCGTCTATCGCCGGCTTCGCGTGTACGCCGTGGATCCCAGCTTCGCGACGCGTCTCGACACGGCTGCCGTCAACGAAGCGACGCTGAACGTGCGATGGGAAGCGCTCGCCAAAGGGCCGGCGGGCGAATATCTCGAGGTCACGGACGCCGACCCATCCGGCAAGACGTACACGCCGGTGAATCTCGACGACCCTCGCCTTCTCGCCCAGGACGGCTGGTCGCCGTCGGAGGGGAACGCGCAGTTCCATCAACAGATGGTCTACGCCGTGGCGATGACGACGATCGAGTATTTCGAGCGAGCGCTCGGACGTCCCGTGCTCTGGCGTCACGGCACGAACCCTAAGGATCCGCTCGACGACAGCATCTTCACGCCGCGGCTACGCGTGCAGCCGCACGCGCTGCGTCAGGCGAACGCGTTCTACAGCCCCGAGAAGATCGCGCTCCTGTTCGGCTACTTCGAGGCGAGCGCGAACCAGCCCGGCGATCACATGCCGGGCAGCCGCATCTACTCGTGCCTGTCGCACGACATCGTGGCACACGAGACCACGCACGCGGTGCTCGACGGCATGTACCGGCGCTTCAACGAGCCGACGAACGTCGACGTGCTCGCGCTCCACGAGGGCTTCGCGGACATCGTCGCGCTCCTCCAGCACTTCACGATGCGCGAGGTCCTCGGCGCCGAGATCGCGAAGACCCGCGGCGACCTGGAGGCCGAGTCGACGTTAGGCAGCCTCGCCGTGCAGTTCGGCCAGGCCACCGGCGGGCGCGGCGCCCTGCGTGAGGCGATTGGCCACGTGGAGAACGGCGTGTGGAAGCGCTTCGTGCCTGATCCGGCCGACCTCGAGAAGCGCGTCACGCCGCACGAGCGTGGTGCGCTCCTCGTGGGCGCGGTGTTCGATGCATTCCTCGCCATCTACACGACGCGCACCGCCGACCTGATTCGCCTGTACACGGGTGGCACAGGCGTGTTGCCGAGTGGCGCGGTGCATCCGGATCTCGTGAACCGCCTCGCGGACGAGGCATCGAAGTCGGCCAGTCACGTCCTCGGCATGTGCATCCGGGCGCTGGATTATCTACCGCCCGTGGACGTGACGTTCTTCGAGTATCTGCGCGCGATCATCACGGCCGACTTCGACATGGTGCGCGACGATCGTCTCAACTATCGGGTCGCGTTCGTGGAGAGCTTCCGCCGGCGTGGCATCTACCCGTTGAACATCGGGCTCCCGTCGCAAAACACGCTGCGCACGCTCTCGGTCGATACGCTGCGCTGGCAGGGGCTCGACACGTCCAGCTTCCCGCAGGCCGTGCAACAGCAGTACTTCGAGATCGTGCAAGGCCTCAAGCGGTACGCCGATGCGTGTCTCTACATGAAGAACCGGCAGCAGCTCTTTCGCGAAACGTGGAAGCGTCGGCTCAAGCTGCACACGCAGCTCGCGCGGACGTTCCAGGTCGTGCCGGAGTTCGCGCACGAGCTCGGGCTCGCGCCGGGCCGCACGTTCGAGGTACACGAGCTGCGCCGCGCGGGCCGCGCGACACCCGATGGCAAGCAGGTGACGCAGCTGATCGTCGCGCTCACGCAGTCGGAAGAGGTGGTGAAGGACAACGAGGACACCCCAACGTTCATGTTCCGTGGCGGGTCGACGCTCGTGATCGACCTGGCGGTGCCGGAAGTGAAGTACCGGATCGTGAAGAACATGGATAGCGAGACTCGTCGCGCGCGCACCGAGGCATTCGTTCGTGACGTCGCGGCCGATCCGGTTCGATCGTTGTTCCTCGCGCCGAATCGTCCGGAGCCATTCGCCGCGCTGCACGCGATCGCTGACACTGGTGGCTACTAGGGAGGCAGCACATGGGGTTCGAGCGAATTCCGGGGACGGATACCGAGTACGGACTGATCGCGTTCGATGCCGACGGAAAGGAGCGGCCCGACGGCGCAACGCTCATGAGCCAGCAGCTGATCGAGAAGGCGAAGCGCGACGGCGTCACGAACGTTTTCTTCTTCTGCCACGGGTGGAAAGGCGATCTCCCAGCCGCGCGCGACCAGTACAACCGCTGGATCGGTGCGTTCGCGAGAGCGCCCGAGCGTCAGAGCGCCACGACGGTGTTTCCCGGCTTCGATCCGATGTTCATCGGGCTCCACTGGCCCAGCCAACCCTGGGGCGACGAAGAGCTCGGGGGCGGTGCGTTCGGCGCACCGCAGGTAGCCGTCTCGAGCGACGCGCTGCTGCAGTCGTACCTCCAGCGCCTGGGTGATCGCCCCGAGATCCGCCGACCGCTCGAGATCATCATCAAAGAGGCGCGGACCAACCTCGCGCCGGACGAGCTGTCGCCGCAGGTTCGGCAGGCCTACCTCGATCTGAACCAGGCGTTAGGCCTCGGCAGTGAGGGCGTCGCCGGCCCGCCGGACGCGGACCGCGAGGCGTTCGACCCCGAGGCGGCGTTCGAAGCCGCCAACGAAGCAGGCGCGGCGTTCGGCGGCATCAATCTCGGCAGCCTGCTCGAACCGCTCCGCGGGCTCTCGTACTGGACGATGAAGAAGCGCGGGCGCTCGGTCGGCGAAGGCGGAATGCACACGTTTCTCAATGACCTTCAGAACGCGACGCCCGTACGCGTCCACCTCATGGGGCATAGCTTCGGCACGATCGTCGTCTCCGGCATGCTCGGCGGACCTAACGCGAGAGGACCACTCATGAGGTCCGTGGAATCCGTCGCGCTCGTGCAGGGAGCCGTGTCCCTCTGGTGCTACGCCAACACTATCCCCTTCGGAGGCGGGGGCGCCGGCTATTTCAATCCCATTCTCAGCGACCGCAAGGTCAGCGGTCCCGTGATCGTCACGCGGTCGAAGAACGACTCCGCTGTGGGCGTGTTCTATCCGCTGGCGTCGCAGGTCAAGGGCTCCGCGTCGTTCGACCCAACGAAGCTGCCCGAGTTCGGCGCGATTGGCGCGTTCGGTATCCAGGGAGTCGCCGACGGGGTGGCTAACGATCTGAAAATGCTTCCGGCCGACGGTGCGTACACGCTGGAGAAGGGGAGGATCTACAACGTCGAGTCGTCGCAGTTCATCGCGAAGAAGGAAGGCCCGAGCGGCGCGCACAGCGACATCGCCGGGCCGGAAGTCGCGCACGCCATCTGGTCGGCGGCCTTGGCCTCCGCGTGAGGAGGTCACATGCCTGACGAAGTCGAAGCACTTCACGCACTCGGCGTCTCCGCGACTACCGGCAAACCGCTCAACGACCTCTCGGACGATGCGATTCAGGCCGAGGTGGGTCAGCCAAATCCACCCGGCCCGCGGGAGAGCGCACAGGCGGCGCGCGCGGAAGGAGCGGCACAGCAGGCCTTCGCGGTTGGCGAAGGCCTCGACGGCAACAACCTCGCGGACGTCGGCTGGGGCGTGATCTTCGCGCCCGACATCGACGCGAAGATCAAGGACGCGCTCCAACCACTCATCGATCATCGCAAAGAGCAGGGCGCGAACCCGGTCGTCATCTACGACCAGGACGGCTACCGGCCAGGCGAAACCGCGTTCGACTGGCTCAAGCGACGCGGCACTCGGCTCGACGTCGTTGACCCGAACCAGGGCGTACCGTTCTACCTGCTCATCGTCGCCCCGCCGGACGTGATCCCGTTCGAGTTCCAGTACACACTCGACCTCTACTGGGCGGTGGGACGACTGTGGTTCGACACGCCTGACGAGTTCCGGCGTTATGCAGCGAGTGTCGTCGAGTACGAGAAGGCGGCGACGGTCGCCACTACGCGCCAGATGGCGATCTTCGCGCCCGAGCACGAGTTCGACGCGGCGACGCAGTTGTTCAATCGACAGGTGGCTGTGCCGATGCGCGATGGATCGGGTCTCAAACCCGTCCCCGTCGGTCAGCGCCAGAAGTTCAAGTTGCAGTCCTACCTTGCCGACGACGCCACGAAGCATGACCTAACGCGCATCCTTCGCGGCGACATTCCTGGCGGCGCCCCCGCCGTGCTGTTCAGCGGCGGCCACGGGATGGCGTTCGACCTGGGCGACGCCCGCCAGATCGACAAGCAGGGCGCGCTGGTGTGCCAGGATTGGGACCGAAGCGGCGCCATTAGCGCGGACGACTGGTTTGCGGCGTCGGATGTCCCGGCCGACGCGAAGGTGCACGGGCTCATTCACTTCATGTTCGCCTGTTACGGCGGCGGCATGCCGGAGCTCGACAACTACGACCGACTCAACAAGGAGCCCAAGCGGATCGCCGCGAAGCCGTTTCTGTCGAAGCTGCCGCAGGCGCTGCTCGCGCATAACGATGGTGGCGCGCTCGCCGCGATCGCCCACATAGAACGCGCCTGGGCGTACTCGTTCCAGTCGGACAAGGGTGGTAGCCAGATTCAGGGATTTCGCGAAGTCCTCGCGCGTCTGCTCAACGGAGACCGCGTCGGTCAGGCCACCGACACGTTCAACATGCGGTGGGCCGCACTCTCGACACGACTCGCCGAGCTGCAGGTGGACCTGCAGCACGGTGCTGACGTGTCGCTCAAGCTGCTCGGGCAGTTCTGGGTCGCGCGCGACGACGCGCGGAACTTCCTGATTCTCGGTGACCCGGCGGTGCAGCTTCGGGTGAAGGACATGCCGGAGCTGGCATAGCGCCACGTCGCGTCACCGGCGTTAGGCCTGGCGATCAGGTGGTGCGCAGCCGCACCGCCGGGTCGCCAAGCAGCACGTAGTTGCGTGCGTCGCTGTTCGCGGTCCAGTACCCGGCAAGCAACGCGTCGTCCCGCGTTTTGCCCGCCTTGACGTCCGCGAGCTCCTCGGTGAGCAGCGTCGAAATCTCGCTGTAGCGCAGGCTGAACTCGTCCAGCGCCACGCCGACCGGCAACCCGGCCAGCAGATCGCCGATCGTCTTCCGGAACACCGCGCGCTGCGCGCCGGCCGTGCCCCAATGGAATGACCAGTCCCACGCGCGATCGACGTGGCCTACCACCGCGAGCGCGCCTCCGCCGGGGTGC
The DNA here is from genome assembly GCA_021154285.1 of Gemmatimonas sp. Classification (GTDB taxonomy): domain Bacteria; phylum Gemmatimonadota; class Gemmatimonadetes; order Gemmatimonadales; family Gemmatimonadaceae; genus JAJKIV01. Next base: position 19,447 of record JAJKIV010000229.1, read on the forward strand.
GAGAGCATCGCCTGCGGCAGGCGAGCGACGAAGTCGTAGGGTGCGATGGCAGTCCCGCCGACCGCGGTCGAGAAGTCATCCAGTTTCGGCGTGCCCGCACCGAAGCACGCGAAGTGGAACGCGATGCGGCCGAGCAGGCTCCCCTCAGGATCCACATCGCCGGCGGCGAAGATGTCTCCGTCGTTCACCTTCGACCCCGGTCCAGCCCAGCTGCTGCATACCAACGCTCCCTGGTGCGTGAAAAGTCGCTCGTCGTCTGGTTTGAGGCCGAGCCCATGACTCGCTGTGAAGAGGAACACCGGCGCGGAGCTTCCGCCCAGCAGCGTACGCAGCGCTGCCTTGCTGGCATCGTCCTCTACGGTGTCGACGATCGTCCAACCGGCTGGGCCCTCGTGCCGAAGCTCCTCGGCCAGCGGCACTATCAGCTCGCGCACGCTGAGCGCCGTGGCCTTGTCACCTTCGTTCTGCGGACCGAAGAGCACGGCCTTCTTTGGGAGCTCGAGTGTTTTCTGCTCTGCCTTCTCCTCCGCTTCCACGACGCTCTTTGCATAACGCGCGTACTTGTCCAACGCCTCCTGTTCGCTGTTGGCATCGAAGTGAATGCGTCCCACCGCGAACTGCACATCGAGCAGATACTGGAAGCGAAATGGGATCTGGCGTGGGTCGCCCACGATCAGGAGGTAGTACGGGAGCTTCGCGGGATCGACGGTGCCCGGCCCGAGGTTGAACCGCTTGAGGAACTGCGTCTTGCTCTCGCCCGCGCGGTACGCGCGGCTGGCATCGAGCTCGTAGTACCGACTGCCCGCCTGGGCCTTGCGCCGCTCGAGGAGTGGAGCGAGCGCCCGCTTCAGGTCCGGGATGCGATCCGTGTCCTCGTACGCGAAAAGCACTCCCCACCCGACATCGGCGAGCGAGGTCCGGTCGCCGATCACACCGAAGTTTGCGGCGTCCTTCGTTTCGTACCGCTCACGGAGCGTGGCCAGTGCGCCCGGATCGATGGGATCGCCCACGGCCACGTCGGCGAGAAGCTTTTCGGGTACCGGGGGCTGCAGATACTTCCCGTCCGGATCGATGCCGTTCGCGTGGTACTCGCTCTCCGGTGTCCCGTTAGGCATGGTGTCGCTGCCTGAGGGTTGCGTCCGTCACGCGATCATCGGTGTGGCCGCGGATAGCCGCACCGCCGGGTCACCGAGCAGGATGAGGTTGCGCATGTCGTTCGTTGCCGCCCACAGACCCACCAGCTCGGACGGGGCGATCTCCTGCCCGTAGCGCCGCTTCTCGTGGATGGCGCTCAGCGCCACACTCAGCTCGGCGTACGCCTCGTCGAAGTTCTGCGTCGCGAACCCGACACGGGCGCCGGTGAGCAGCATCCAGATGGCTCGGGACACGGCCTCGCGGTAACGGTCCACGGCTGCGAGCCGTGGCGACGAAAAGCCGAGCATGCGATCGACGAACCCCATGACGGCCGCCATTCCGCCCGATGGGGCACCGAGCAGCGCTTGCGCCAGTGGAGCAACCGACGCGCGTTGCGACGCCTCGGGCCGCAGATCGAGCGGGCCGAATCCCGCACTGAACGAGCTCCACAGGATCGCCATCCTCCCCGGGGAGCCTCTCCCGGCAGGGTCGAGATCATCCCGGCCGAACGACGCCCGGATGCCCGGTCCCGGCGACACACCCGTCGCGATCGCGTTGGCGTTAGGTGGGCCGGGCCAGTCTCCGCACACGAGCGCGCCGTGTCTCTTGGCGAACAATGGGTGCGAGTCCGGGAGAATGGCCGCATGGCTCGCGGCAAACAGCAGCGCGGCATCGTCGTCGCCATTGAGCACCGCGCCAAGGTTCGCTTTCGTCGCGTCGTCGCCGATGGCGGTCGAGATCCTCCAGCCCCTGGCGCGCTCTTGCAGCTCGGCGACCATTGGTACCACGAGCTCCTCGACGGTCGTCGCCGTGTGGACATCGCCCGGGAATTTCGGAGCGACCAGGGACATCCGTCGCTCGGGCCTGGAACTGCTGCCGTCGAGCTCGAGCTTGACCAGGTTTACGGCGTAGTGGTGATATCCGACGATGTCATCGAAATGGAGTCGCGCGACGGCGTAGTTGAGGTCGAGCTGTTGCTGGAAGCGGTACGGAATGTCCGCCGGCGAACCAACCAGCAGGAGATAGTACGGCATTCGCTCGGGTGCGACGCGCCCCTGGCCGATGCCGTGCCGTGACAGAAAGCTTCCCGCGCTATCGCCCACGCGATAGCCATCGTCGCCCACGAACTCGCGATACAGCTCCCCGGCCTCTTGGCGGCGCCACTTGAGCAACGGCTCCAGCACCGGTCGGACCCTCTGGTACGCGTTAGGCGCGAAGATCACGCCCCAGCCGGCCTGGCTCAGGTCATTCGGGTCGAAGGTCGGAGGGAGTGCCATGCGTCAGACTCCGCGCTCGAAGTAGCTGGTCGCGCTCGACCGGTAGTCGGTCAGGCTGCCCAGCTGCATCAAGTCGAGGTCGATTGTACCGGCGACGATCAACTGCACGAGCGCGGGAAGCGTCGGCGTCGGGTAGGCGTACTGTCCAGACCCGAAGTCGATGCCGTTGAAGAAGACGAACTGGTCGGCGATTCCGCTCGTGATCGCGACGTCCGATGGCGCAAGGTCGAGCGGTGCAGACCCGCCACGCACGTTCGCTTCGGGGCCGACGACAGCCGTTTCGCCTGTGGCACCCACACCACCGGCAGGTCGTTCCGCCGGGGCCGCTGGTGCCGCCGCAACCGGTGGTGCGGTGATCGGCGTTAGGCTCGCTTCGATCGCGGCGATCTCAGCGGGGTCGATGGTGATCGACGCCGGCTGCTCCAGTACGGGCCCCTCGACCGGCACCCGCACCGCCGGGTCGCCAAGCACGATGTAATTGCGGACATCGATCGCCTCGTTGATCAGGCGATCGCGCTTCCCGTTGAAGCCGCCTTGCGGAGTCGGAGTGAGCAGTTGATCCACCAGCTCGGCGGCGGTCTGCGCATATCGGGTATTGAAGAAATCCATCGCTGACCCGACCGTAAACCCGCGGACGAGCCGACTGACCGTGCCGACGAACGTATCGCTCCCTTCCGATTTCCACTGCTTCGCACCACCCGGCGCGTCCGCGAACTCCTCGAGCGTGTCCGACCAGGACGTATCGACGTGACCGATGACGGCGAGGGCTCCGCCTCGCGGATGACCGAGCAGCCGCTGGCTGAGACGAGAGATGAACGCTCGGTCGGACAGCTCGCGCGGCGGTTCATTCTTCACCTGATTTTCGAGCTTCGGTGTCCCGGCGCTGAACCCGACCACCGTGAACACGATCATGCCAAGGAGGCTGGCGTCATCCGCGACATCCCGGCCGGCAAGATATTCATTGTCGGTGAGCGGTCCCGTGTTCGGTTGCCAGTCTGCACACACGATCGAACCCTGCTCGTCGTACTGATCCTTGTGCCCCTTGGGGTACGACGTGCCGTGCGCGGCCACCACGAGAAGCGCCGGACGGCGGTCGCCGCCGAGCAATCGGAGCAGGTGCCCTTTGGTGGCGACCTCCGCGACGACAGGCGTCACCCGCCACTCCTCGACCGTGAGACCCGGACGACTGAGCTCCTGGATCATGGGCGCGACGAGGTTTTGGGCGAGCATCGCGGTCGCCGGGTCCTGCTCATGGCGCGGGCCGAAGATCACCGCCTGACGCGGCATGCCCCATTGACCGCTTTCCGCCTCGACGACGCTCCGCGCGTACCGCGCGTACATGACGACCGTCTCTTCTCGCGTTGCGCCTTCGAAGTGCAACCGCCCGACCGCGTACTGCGCGTCGAGCGCATACTGGAACTCGAACGGAATACGCTCGGGATCGCCCACGATGAGGAGGTAGTACGGCATACGGTCCGCATCGTCGACGCCGCGCGCCAGCGCCCCGTGCCGCTTGAGAAACTCCTGCGCCTTCTCGCCGGGCTTCACGGCGTACTCGGATCGCGCAAATCGCGCCTTGGTCTGGCGGCTCCGGTGCTCGAGCAACGGACCTAACGCGCGACGGATCGCATCGCGCAGCGGATCGTCGTCCGCGAAGAGCACGGCCCAGCCAAGCTCGTCGATGTTCGCCCGAACGAGCGCCAGCGCGGTGGCCAACCCCTGCCGGCTGCGCTGCAGGAATTCATTCTCGAGCGGCGTGAGCGAATCATCCGGGTGGTTCCGCTGCCAATCGTCGACCGCACGCACCTCCTTCGCACTCAGGAGATCCTTGTCCAGGCGACCGCGGCTCGTCCACTCGAGGAGGCGCCGTTGGAGCGGCGTCGTGTTGTTCCGCGTCCATTCCTCGTTCGCCGTGAGCACCGCCGGGATCAGGCGATCGTGCGACAGCTCGTACCAGCGGCTCTGGCCGCGTGCCTCGCCGCGGATGATGTTCACGTCCGACCGGCTGAGGATGTCGATGGCAGCGTTAGGCAGGCCGGCGGTCACGCCGTTCACGTCGTCCCGATAGACGAGCGCGCGCGTGCGCGCTGGCGTCAAGAGGCCCTCGCTGAAGAAGCGCCGGACCCGCCGCTGACTGATCGACGCGCCGCCGGCCTGGACCTCGCGCACCACCGTCTCCACCGCGTCGTTGTAATAGTCCATCAGCGCGCGGTCCACGTCGCCGTGCTGCTGCACGTCGTCGTTCCGAATCGAGCCGGCGTCCGCCGAAAGGTTCTGCCACAGACGCTTGCAGACGACCTGCAGGAGAATCGGCTCGATGCCGTCCGCGCCCCCGGCCTGCAGGTTATTGAGGAGCGCCTCGGCAACGCCCACCTCGAATGGTCGCGCGACGTCCGCGCGGTCCGCGGGACGCGTGACGGCGTCGAGCGCGGCCTGGCCTTTCAGGCGCTCCAGCCGGAAGCGCGGGCGAAGCTGGTCGGGCAGGAAATGCGCGTATGGCGTGAGCTCAGCGATGTAGTCCTCGCGCATGCTGAACAGCACACGGAGACAGTCGTGGTCCGCCAGCGCGTCCGTCACCTGCTTGAAGAACGGCTCCCGATGGTGCCGGAACGCCGTGTGCCGGGTGAACAGCTCCTCGAACTGATCGAACACGAGCAGAAACGGCAGCGGCGCTTCGTCGATCATCTCCTGGCTCGCGCCTGGCGTCTGGTCTCCCGCAGACTGTTGGCCTTTCGGCATGAGCCACGTGCCGAGGGCGTTGCTCAGCGTGAGCTCGTTCGACACCGCCGCGGCCGGGTCGGATTGCAACGAGAGCAATGCGCTCTGGACGAAGATGTTCTGCGGATTCGTCTCTTCCCGGCCGCTTCCGACGCGGGCGATGCGGATGCCGCTCACGAGCGATTGGAAGGTCTCGCGCCCCCGGATGATTCGCCGGTGGCGGAGCAGGCGCGGCGTTAGGCCGGCACGCAGGAGCGACGACTTCCCGGCGCCTGACTGCGCGAACAGGAGCGACGCGCGGCGCGCCACCGCGAGGCTCGTGAGGATCTCGACCTCCTCGGCGCGGCCGAAAAAGAACCGGTGCTCGGATTCGGCAAACGGCCGCGGGCCCACATACGGGTTCAGCTCCGCCATGTCGCGGCCTCTCAGTCCTCGAGGAGTCGTCGGTTCAGCTCCGCCACGAACTGCGCCGGGCTGCCCCAGTAGACCGTTATCCTGAACCGCTGCTCCAGATATCCCTGCAGGTACCGTTGCACCGCCTGCTCATCGATCCCGGTTCCACCCGGCCCGACCTCGAGCTGCACGCCAATGTGCAGCTTGGTCGTTGCCCTCGCTTGCGCAATCGGCTGCAGCAGACCCTGCACCACGACGCGGAACTCCCAGTCGTCGATGTCGTAGCCGAGGAAGAGCCAGCTGCTCTCGGCCAGCTTCGTGACGATGTTGGAGGGGATGATCTCCACCTGATCGCGCGCCAGGCGGACATACTTCGCGAGAAGGTCGTCCTCCGAGAGCGCGACGTGGTCGAACTGCGACCGGTCGCTCTCATCGTCGAAGCCGTTGAGGTGGAGCACGTATGGGGTCGTGGTGCTCGGCTCAGGCTGGAGCACGGAATGCGGCGGAGCACCTTCCGTCGCCTTCTGCCAACGCGGCCCGATACGCCTAACGTCTTCCGGCTTGAGCGACGGATGATGCGCCAGCGCCTCGTGCATGAAGTCGTCGACGTTCGTCGTGACGTAGAGCGGTAGCTGGAGATCGGCGAGGGCGTGGTAGATCCGACACTCCTCCACCTTCTTCGAGGCCTCGCCCCAACCGACGGCGTCGGTGACGGCCCGCAGCGTTTGCTTGTCGAATTGCTTGATCTCTGCCGCGGTGGGTGTGCGGCCCACGGAGCGGTAGACGCCCTCCTTGAGCCGCTTCATGTACATCGCACGGAACGCGGAGGGATCCTTATAGGCCTCGAATTGCGCGACGCGCGCGAGCTTGTCGGCATCCGCGAGCGCATATCCGTTCCCCGCGGCCAACCAGCGAGCGATCGCCTCAGGGCGTGGCACGATGCCGCTGTTGATGCGTGGCCCGAGGAACGGCACACACTGCTCGGTGTTGATGTTGACGCTCAGACGCTTCCAGAAAGCGGTTCGGTCGATCTGTGTGATGCGCCCTCGCACCCGAAGCAGCTCGCCGGAGCGCAGGCGCATGAACAGCACCGGCACGTCGTCGCCGCGCAGCTTCTGCGTGCGCACCGCGTCACGCGCTTCGTTGCACGCCACGTCCACCTGACCGTGTCGCAGGAGCTGCCGATAGAACGTTCCCGCGAACGGGCGGGCCGTTTTCACCTCCACGAGGTCCTGCATCGCCACCACGGCAGCCACGCCGGCCTTGACGAGTTGAGGCGCGAGGCCGCGGTAGGCATCGTTCGCGTCGCGCTTCGCCGTTTCGCAGCTCTCGAGAAAGACGAGGCGAAGGCGCTCGTCACTCTTGACCGCGGCGTCACCCAGCTGGTGACTGATCATCTCCGCGATGGCGGTATCGGGCACCTGCTCGACCTTGTCGCTCTTCGCCGCGTTAGGCAGCAGCAGCGTCGTGCGTAATCGCTCGGTGCCGGTCCCGTCCTGTTCGTTCCGGCTGGTCCCGTGCCCGATGAAGTGCAGCACGTGATAACCCTGCTTCAGGGCGTCGCGAATCGCATCGAGCGTACAGGGGTGTGGGAGCAGATCGAACCGGATCGCCGCGGCACCATCCTCGTCCTTGATGTCCGCGGTGGCTGCGAGAAGACTCGCATACTCGGTTTTCGCGTCCACCGCCTGCAGCCCCCAGGCGGCGAGGTCCGACGGGTTGGCGACCGCGACGAGCACTTTGATGGGTCGGTCGAGAACCGCCGTGCCTGGTTGCCAGTCCTGAGGCAAATACCGGGAGAACGGTGTTGCAGCCTGTAGCGACAGTTGGGGCGACTCGACGCCTGGTTCGCGGAGTAATTCCCACTCGATGGAATGGAGCTCCGACAACTCGGGATCGATGCGGAGACGGATGCGCCGCTGCGGGCTCTGACCGCGTGCCCGATCCCACCCGGACTTGACGGTCGGGTCGGCGAACAATGCCTTGAAGAGGCGCTCGCCGTAGGCCTGCTTCGTCTCGGTGCCTGTCGAGTCGAAAACCGTCAGGTCGGCCTTTTTGGCGAACCCCGGGCCGAACTCCTGCCCCTGATCGAGCGTCAGCTCGATCCGGTAGCCGTCTGTTTTTTCCTGGACGTCGCGCGCGACGATCCTGATCTCGAGGTCGGCGTAGAACATGGAAACGAGTTGCGTCGCTGTGGGATCACCTCCGCTGTGGGATCACCTCCGGAGGCGCTTCTTCGCCTCGGTTTCCCAGTCGTCGGTCGAGAAGTCGAGCAGCGTCTCCTCGTCTTCGATGAGCACAGGGTCGCCGGGGTTCTTCGCCTTCGTGGGATCGAACGTCACACCGAACGACACCGACCCCGGCGCAGCGGGCACGAGCGAGAGCACGCCACCCGCAACGCCTACGCGGAAGGCCTGGAAGCCAAAGACGATGCTCTTGTCGCCGGAATACGTAACCAGTGATGACTGGTCGGCGCTCGCCTCGACATTCACCTTGCCGCTCGCGATACCCTTGATCACCGGCACGTCGACCTTCACCTCCGTGCCGTTCTCGTTCTCCGATTTGACCGAGATCTTCCTCGCCTTGAGCGTCTGCGTGATCAGGTAGAGCGTCCCCTGGCCGAGCACGAACTGTTGGAGCACGAGGTTGTCGGCGTTCACCTGGCCCTTCTTCAGGTATTCGCCAACATCGAGCGGCGCGACCGTATCCGTCACGACGTCGGTGAACGTGAACTGCAGGCGACGAGCGTTCTGGTACTGAGCGCTCACATCCAGATCGCCACCGAGCGCGCTCAGAATGCTGCTGAGAAAGCTGAGCCCGATGCCGGCTGCCTGCTTATCGGACTGCTGGCCCTCGAGGTCTGCCGCGACCTGGTTGCGCGCGATCACCGGAGGGTTCGGGGGCGGGTTGGTGATCAGCTTGTCGAGCCCGCCCAACTGATGAACGGAATCCTTGAACGCGCCAAGCAGGTCCAGCGGGTTGATCCCGTCGCGCGGATGGCGCACCACGTTGTAGTTCTGCGTCCGCAGCATCGTGGTGGTCTTGTCGTGGCAGACGCCCATCGTCAGATCCTCCGAATGAAATGGAACGAATCCACGTCGAGCCGACCCGGCCTAACGCCCTGAGCCGTGCGACACCGTGGCGCACGCCGGTACGAGAACCGCCGTCGGCCGAGCTATGGTAACAGGCAAGGAGTAGAGCAGCAAGATTGGCGCTGCCTAACGTGTGATCGCGATCACAGCCGAGCTCCGGGATGACCCTGAGGCCGGAGTGACCCGCCGGCGCGCGTGTCCGTCCTTCTCTCATGTCACGCTCCCCGCTGGCTCATACCGTGCCGTGCCGGCCACGCCGGCTCGTCGTCACGGCGAGTCGGCGCGCGTTGTTAGGTATCGCCATCACCGTCGCCGGTACCGCGTCCACACCCGCGGCGAAGGCGCAGAGTGCCATCCTCATCCAGGGGATCGCTGACGCCGAGGCGTGGAAGACCGACTCGGGTTCCGTCCTCCTCACCCGCAACGGCGGGCGGCCGTCATTCCTCGGACGCATGAATCTCTGGGGCGCCGCGGGGCTCGGCCGACACGTTGTCATCTATGCGGCCGGCACCATGGAAACCGGCAGCGCGCGCGACGAGTCAGGCACGGAGTGGTACACCGAGCTGGCCGGAGTGCGGTACACGCAGTCGAATGCGTTCGTGGTCGACGCGGGCAAGATCCAACCAGTCGTCGGAACATTCGCGGCGCGGCGATACTCGACACGGAACCCGCTCATCGGGATCCCTGACGGCTACCCGCTGCAGTATCCGCTCGGCGTACAGGCGTCGGGCGCGAGCGGACCGTTCGACTATCGGGCCGCCGTCGTCTCCCTGCCTGTTCAGCACGAGGGATACACGCCTGAGCCGACACCCACGCCGCGCCCGGCGATCGGTGCGGGATTCACGCCGGCGATCGGTGCGCGCATTGGCGTGTCGGCGACGTGGGGTCCGTATCTCAACCGCGACCTCGCGCCCACGCTGCTCGCGGGCCGCTCGTGGCGAGCATACAGCGAAGGCATTTACGCGGCCGATGCGCAGCTCAGTCGCGGTTACCTCGAGCTCCACGGAGAGCTCGCGCGTTCGACCTACGAAGTGCCCGACGGTGAGGCCGGGATCAAGACGGTGCGTGGACTGACCTACTACGCCGAGGCGAAGTACACGTTGACGCCGCGGTTCTTCGCCGCTGGCCGCTTCGAGCGCAACGACTACCCGTACATCCAGCCGATCTCCGACGTCGCCTGGGTCGCCAACCCCACGAACATGTACAATGGCGAGGCGGGCCTCGGCTACCGCCTGACGTCGCGGGCGCTGCTCAAAGCGTCGGTGCGCAGCGACCGCTGGGACGTTCCACCCGAGATGCGCAGCTTCCTCGGCAACGGCACCGCGTTCGCGCTCCAGCTGTCGCAGTC
>JAJKIV010000230.1 GCA_021154285.1 Gemmatimonas sp.
GCTGCCGCTCGTGGCAGCAACTCGCGATCTCGCGAGCGGCCTCCGGGCCCGCGGCCATGGTGGCGAGGCCCGCGGGCGCCGAGGTCGCGCTGAGCGCGGCCTGGTCGTCGCGCAGGTCGCCGTGTCGGTGGTCCTGCTCGCCGCCGCCGGGTTGTCGGTCCGCAGCATGATCGAGCTGAGTCGCATCGACGCAGGCTACAAGCCCGAGCAGGTGTTGAGCCTTCGCGTCACGCCCAGCCGGGAGCGCTACCAACAGCCCGAGGACCTCGTTGCCGTCACGTCGCGCGTCGTCGCCGCCATGCGGGAACAGCCTGGCGTTTCCGCGGTGGCGCTGGCCGCCGCCGTCCCGTTAGGCGAGGATGGCCGCATGTCGCACGGGATGCTGATCCAGGGGCGCCCCGTCGGGCCCAACGACGTCGCACCACAGGCGGAGATGCAGATCGTGAGTGGCGACTACTTCAACACGATCGGCGTGCCGCTCATGAAGGGTCGGACGTTCGACGAACACGATCGACTGGGCACGGAGGAGGTAGCGGTCATCAGCCGGTCGTTGGCGCAGCGGTACTGGCGCGACACCGATCCACTCGGCGCGCGGATCTCTCCGGATGGGGGAGACACGTGGCTTCGGGTGGTGGGCGTAGCCGGCGACGTTCGCGATCACGCGCTCGACCAGGATCCGATCGATGTGTTCTATGTCGCGTTCGCACAAACGCCGGCGGGAGAGAGTGTTCTTCTGCGAACCACGAGCGACCCGATGCTGTTGGCGAAGCGAGCGACGGCGGCGATCCACGCGATTGACCCGGACATGCCGGTGGACAACGTGCGCACGCTGATGGACATCCGGCTGGACTCGCTCGCGCCTCGGCGTCTGACGGCGTCGCTGCTGGCGCTGTTCGCGCTGCTCGCGGTGTTGATCGCGGCGGCGGGGATTGGCGGCGTGCTCGCCTTCTCGGTCAGCCAGCGCACGCAGGAGATCGGCGTGCGGCTTGCGCTCGGCGCCCAGCGCACCGAAGTGCTCGCGCTCGTGCTGCGTCAGGGTGGTGCGATGGTCGCGGTCGGGCTCGGGATCGGTGCTGTTGGCGCGTTGTGGCTCACGCGGTTCATGCAGGGGCTGGTGTTCGGGATCGGCCCGCGGGATCCCGTCACGCTGACGATCGCGTGCCTAACGCTGGCGGCGGTGGGGCTCGTCGCCAGCCTTGGCCCGGCTCGTCGAGCGACGTCGGTGGATCCGGTGATCGCGCTGCGGAATGGGTAGTCGACTGGCCAGCTAACGTTCCAGCCGATACCCGGCCTTGCGAACCGTCAGGATATGCCGTGGCTCGGCGGGGTCGTGCTCGAGCTTGCGCCGCAGCTCGGCGATGTGGGTGTCCACCGTTCGGCTCACCACGACAGCGCTATGCCCCCAGACTTCGCGCATGAGATCCTGTCGAGAGGCGACCGCGCCCTTTCGCTGGAGCAGCGCGAGCAGAAGCTCGAACTCCATGGGCGCGAGATAGACCGGGATCCCCTGACGCGTGACCGTTCGCGCCGTGCGATCCACCTCGACATCGCCGAATCGCTCGGCGGGCGGCGTGGTCTGTGGACGCGCGGCGCCGGTCGTGCGCCGCAGGAGTGCCTCGATGCGAGCGAGCAGCTCGAGCACACCGAACGGCTTCGTGACGTAGTCGTCGGCGCCGTTGCGAAATCCAATGACTTTGTCCGCTTCTTCGCCGCGAGCCGTGAGAATGAGCACGGGTCGCTCGAACCCCTCGGACCTGAGCGCGCGCAGGACGCGGTAGCCGTCCATTCCGGGGAGCATGAGGTCGAGGATCATGAGGTCCGGCATCCAGTCACGCGCTCGCGTTAGGCCCGTGGGGCCGTCGCCGGCGACGAGGACCTCGTAGCCCTCGATCTCGAGGTTGTTGCGAAGGCCGAAAGCGAGGTCTGGATTATCTTCTACGACCAGCACTCGAGACATCGAGAATCGGGAATAGGGAATCGGGAATCGAGGCTTGCGCGGTGCGTTACTCTGCCCGACCGACAGAAACCGGGGACTCGCTGGACACGGCGTGTGCCGTTCCGATTCCCGATTCCCGATTCCCGATTCCCGACGGAAGCTCCACCACAAACCGTGCTCCTCTCGCCGGCGCCGAGTCCACCCACGCGCGTCCGCCGTGCATTGCAACGAGTTGGGCGACCACCGAAAGACCGATGCCGCTCCCCGCAACCGCGGCGGTCACCGCGCTCTCGAGCCGTTGATACGGTTCCCACACGCGGTCGCGCTCATCGGCCGGAATCCCCGGGCCTTCGTCGTCGACCATGATCCGCACGCGATCACCGGTGCGCCGCAGGGTGATGGTCACCGTCTGACCGAGCGGCCCGTACTTCACCGCGTTGTCCAGAAGGTTGAGGAGGATCTGTCGCAGTGCCGCGGGATCGACGACGCACACGACGTCGTTCTCCAACGCGGTTTGCACCATGACGTGGCGCGACCGCGCGACCGGGGCGAACGCTTCCACCGCCTCCCTGACCTGCGACGCGAGCTCGCTCGGCACCGGCGCGAGGCGGATCGCTTCCCGCTCGGCGCGAGAGAACTGCAGAATGTTCTCCACGAGATGCGTTAGGCGGCGGGCTTCCTGGTCGACGATCTGCAACGACCGCAGCCGCTCTTCATCGCTCCGCACTCGGCCCAAGAGCAGCGTCTCGGCGAACATGCGCACCTGCGCGAGCGGCGTCCGCAGCTCGTGCGACACGCTGGCGATGAAGTCGGACCGTAGCCGCGCCAGCTCGCTCTCGCGCCGGAGCTGCATGACGCCGATGGCCGCGAGCGCAACGCTCAGCGCCAACGCCCCGAGAAGCAGCGGGAGCCGTTCACTGGGCAAATCGCCGATGAGCAATGCCTTTGCGAGTGTTGGGCGCAGCGCCACGACGCTCTTCAGTCCGCCGAAGTAGTCGATCTTGTACGCGCCTACGTAAGTCGGAGGATACTGCACCTCCGACTGGAAGATCAGGTGACCGTTACCGTCGAACACCCGGGCCGAGAAGATGGAGTCGTTCGGCACGGATTCGTTAGGCACGCCGCCGGTGAGTGACGGGGGCAGGATCGCGTAGTGCCGCATCACCTTCTTCAGCCCGTCGACGGCGAACTGGGCGAAGCAGAACTCGAAGCCGTAGGCCACGGCCGGTCGTCCGGCACGATCACGCTTGAGCTGGTAGACGATCGACCGCGAGTGGCCGTCGACGCTGCCCGACACGACCTCGTACACCCAGTCCGACTTGTACGTCTTCGCGTTCCTCGGTAGGGTGTCCAGCATCCACTTCCGCATCGAGGTGGCCGGCTCTTCCCCGCTCGTCACGAAGGAGCCGTCGCGCATGTCGAGGCGGAAGAAGTAGCGCGAGGAGTCGCGTGCGCAAAGAAGGTGTGAGGATTTCTCGTGGTCGAGAATCGACGGACCGGGGAGCGGCCCGTCGAGGTCGCGGGCGTCGATCGTGCCCGTCGGGCTGAACGCCCACACCAGTGTCGAGTACAGCTGCTCCGTGGCGCTGGCCGAGAATTCCCGCGCGGCGAACTTCGCGTAGTCGGTCATGGCGCGCTCGGCGGTGACGCGGTGGCGGTGCGCCGCGTCCCAGGCCTCGAACGCGAGAAATGCCGCCAGCGCGACGGTCAGCATCAGGATCGCGACCAGCGACGTGGTTCTGGAGCGCACGCCGCGGAAAAGACGGGCATCGGACATGACGCCACACTACACCGACGGACGGCGTGGCGGCAACTCGGTCCTGGCTGGCAGGGTACGGGAATGTCAGCATCACGTCAGCGCCGGAAACGGCGCAGGGGCGTAAGGGCGCCGACTTCCGGACGGCGCGAAATCACAGACGGCGCGACATCACAGAGGGCGCGCAAATCACAGACTGCGCCAGGCGCGAAATCCCTAACGGCGTAAGACCGAGAGGCGCCGTTGTTCGCCGTCTGGGAGTGATTTCGCGCCCTTAGGGATTCGCGCGCCCTCAAGTCCCTACGCCCTTCAATATTCCGTTGCGAATCCGGACAGCCTTAGCCGAGGCAGCCGGATCGATCATGAGTCGTCGTTCTGTCCGCTCCGCGAGCCGGACTTCGATCTGCAGGTCGAGCGACTGTCCTCCGCGCCGGACCTTTACCGGAACTTTGGTGCCCTCGGCTTTTGCATAACGATTGCGAAACTGCTCGCCGAACGACGGGTCGCGAACCGCGATATCGCCCACCTGGTCGAGATAATCTCCCGGTCGCAGACCGGCCGCTTCTGCGGGACTCCCCGGCTGCACCTCGGCAACCCTAACGCCTGACGAGTCCGGCGCGCTCGTCACGCCCAGGCGCGGCTCACGGATCGTGTCGACCTTGAGGCGGAATCCTCCGAGCGGCAGCACCGTCGCGAACGGCATCGGCTCGCGACCATCGACGTACTTCGCGTTGAACTCGTCGAACGACTTGCCACCCGCGGCGCGACTCACCGCGCCCCACCATTGCTCGCTGGTGAAGCCCGTCCACTTCTGCTTGTAGGCGGTTTGGTAGAGCTCACGGAACACATCGTCGAGCCCCTTCTTGTTGTCGCTCGCGTCGCGGATCATGATGTCGAGCAGCAATCCGGCGAGCGATCCTTTCTGGTAGTAGATGTATCCCGTGCCGTCAGTCGGGTGGATCCACGTCGAGAGCGACGCGTCCGTGAGCGCGACGGGGGGCGTGGCGTCCGTCTCCTCGATCTTGCCCTGCGTCAGGATGAGAAATCCCGCCGTGTCGGTCACGCCGGAGCGAGCGAGCACGACGTCCGAGTAGTAATCCGTGATCCCCTCGCTCACCCAGAGCCACGGCGTCGGCTCCGGCTGCGAGTACTTGTACGGCACCATGTCGGCAGGACGCAGCCGCTTCACGTTCCACGCGTGGATCATCTCGTGGGCGGTGATCGACGGGAACAGGATGCTCTCCACGAGCAGCGGCGTGTAGATCCCGAGATGCGAGCTCTGATGCTCGAGCGCGCTGCCGCCGCCCGACGTCGAATCGAACACGATGAACGTCGTGTAGTTGTCCCACGGGATGTCGTTGAACACCGCGCCCATCGCGGGAATCATCTTCTTCTGATGGTCCCAGAACGTCGTACGATTCGCACCTTGCAGCGCGCCCTTCGGCCACGACGCCATCCGCACCCACTTGTTCACGATCTGCGTGCTATCCACGTCGTACTCGCCAATGAAGAACGGCATGTCCACGAGGTCGTGGTAGTTCGACGCCGAGTAGGTGCGCGCGGCGCCGGCTGGCTTCATGCCGGTCGTGACGAGCCACGATGGCTCCGTCTTCACCGTCACCGTCGCGGTAAAATCCGTCGGCCGACCCTCGGGATAGAGAAAGACGTTCGTTCCGTTGAAGAACGCGAAGTTCCCTCGTGACCACGTCATCGCGTTGTCGAGCGAATCGGCCAGGTAATCGAAGGTCACCGTGATCGACTTGGCGCCATCGGGCCGGATGCGCCACGTGTCGTAATCGAGCTTGTCCCAGGTCAGCGCCTTCTCTCCCGCCGCGGCGGAGAAGTTCGAAACCCATCGCGCGAAATTCGAGATCTCGTACGCACCGGGGGTCCATGCTGGCAGCGAGAGCAGCACCATGCCCGGACCGCCAACGTCGAACGTCATCCCGACACGCAGGGTCCGCGCGGGTGCGGTGCGCGAGTCGAACGTGACGTCGTACCGAATGCCGCTGATCGGCGCGGACTGCGCGACAGCCTGCGCGCGCGGAGCCACGAACGGAATTGCGAGTCCCAGGGCTCCGGCGGAGAGCCAACGGAATGTCGAGCGCATGCGATCCAGGGGGTGAGGGAGCGTTGAGATCGGCTGCAATGTACCCAGTACCCAGCCCGATCCCCACGTGTGCATGAATCGGGCTGTCGCGACGTCTCCCAGGAGAGCCACCGAACCACCGGGTCGGCTCTCCGAGCACGCGGCATTACCCGGCGGCCCGTTGCCCAAGACCCTTGCCGGTCCACGACTCATGCGCCCGTCAACGATTCGTCACAAGAAGCTCGCTGTTCGGCCTCGATCTCACACTCGTCGCACCGCTGGCATGCTGGTCGCGGGCGGCTCGCTCGCCGCGCTCGCGATTGCGTGCGAGCAGCGTAGTCCGATTCGCGATAGAACGGCGATGACTGCCGTTGCCTCCGCCCCGCCGCCGATCGCACCACAGAACGAGCCTGCCGGCGCAGCCCCAGCGCGGGCGCTCTTGACGCTCAACAAGGTTGCTGCCGACGAGAAACAGCTCGCTTCGGAGCAGCCCGAGGCTGCGTTCGCCGTAACGGGGACGGGTGCGGCAATGCCTGCGGCCAGCGCGGTCTCGTCCACCACATCCGCCGGCGCGATGGTCATTCGCACTGGCACCGCCGGCATCGAGGTTGACTCGCTCGATACCGCGATCGCACGCGTGCGGACATTGGCGCTGCGCGTCAACGGCTTCGTCGCGAACACCGCGGTCCAGGGCGGGCGAGACCAGCTGCGGTCGGCCTCACTCGAGCTCAAGATTCCATCGGAGCGGTTTGACGACGCCCTCGCCGGCCTTTCGCCGATCGGCAGGGTCGAGTCGGTCAACGTCAGCGCCGAAGACGTGGGCGAGGAGTACGTGGACATCGCCGCTCGCGTGGAGAATGCCCATCGGCTCGAGGCACGCATCATCGACCTCCTCGCCAACCGAACCGGGAAGCTGCAGGACGTGCTGTCGGTGGAGCACGAGCTCGCGCGCGTGCGTGAGGAGATCGAGCGCTACGAGGGGCGGATGCGGTATCTCAAGACCCGTGCGTCGGTCAGCACGCTCACGATCGCGGTACACGAGCGTGCCCCGGTAATCGTTCCCGTGGCGGGCAACGGACCGATTTTCATGGCATTCCGCCAGTCGTGGGAGAACTTCATTGGCCTGGTCGCCGGCTTCGTCGCGAGTCTTGGAGTTCTGATCCCGTTAGGCGCGCTGGCGTTCGTCGCCTGGCTCGGCGTGAAGCGCTTCATCCCATCGCGGCCGAGTGGCGGGGCGCCGCCGGCGGCCGGGGCGATCCCGGGAGATTGAGCGGTTCCAAGAACTGATGACCGAGAACGAATGACCGACGACTCATCACTAGGACTGGCGAAGACAATCGTGACCAATCGTCACCACTCGTGAGTGATGAGTCGTGCGTCATTCGTTCTCGGTCATTGGTCATAGCGCCGGCCTCCTCACTTGATCGGGAATGGGACGTGGCCGTTGATGTCGTGGGCGATCGACCAGTCGGAGACCTGTCGCGCCAACGTTAGGCCGGCATCCATGTCGAACCGATAGTGGATTCCCCCGTAGATCCGGGAGATGCCCGCCTCCTCCGCCAATGCCCAGAGCTCGTCAGCGCGACTCGGGAACAGCGCGCCGAGCACCGCCATCGACGCACCAGTGACACACGCGTGGTTGGACGGATACGACGGGTGGTTCGGCAATCCGATCGCCGGCTTGATGCCCGGATCCGCCATCGACGGGCGCAGCAACCAGTATGTGTACTTCGCGTCGTGGCATGCGATGAACGCATCCATGACGGCCATGTTGAGGAGAGCGAGGGCATGCGCGGCACGCCGCTCATCGAGATGAAACTCGGTGATGAGACCCGTCGCGACCTGGTTGTTGTAAGCCTGAGCCACGATGTAGCCACCCGGCAGCGCCCAGAACTTCGCGATCGCGGTCTGCTCCGCCGTGCGCGTGTCGGCGATCTGCCGAACCTCCGCAAGCGCGGCGAGAAACGCCGGCGACCCGAACGCCGGCGGTGGGGGCGGTCGGAACTGGCTCGCGGTCGTCAGGGGAGAACGGACGCATCTCCGCAAGTCGCGGAAACACAGGTGGCGTGGCGCTGAACCAGCACCCGGGGCAGACCGGGATCGTGCCGCCCTGCGCCGACGTGAAGCCGTCGCCCGCTGCACTCGTTAGGATCTGCTGGCCGATCGCCCGCCCAATCGCCTCGCCGGCGGCGAAGCTTTTTTGTGCGTCCCCGGGCCACGTCGGCGCGTTGGCCTGCGCCAGGACCAGGGCGTCGAGCGCCGCCGCTTCGGCCGGATACTGCGCGGCCAACACCGCGGCGGACGCACCAGCTACTGCCGCGGCAGGTGACGGGTGCTCGCCGTTGTCCTTTCCATCTTCCGCCGCGATGACCGCGTCGTACTGCGCGAGCGAGAGGTATGCGAAGAGCCGCGTGCCGCCTTGCTGGGAGGTTGGGTACTTGTTGGTAAGACCTCGGGCAACCTCATTCCACGCGACCGTGGCCAGGGCTTCGTTGAACTGTACGGCATCAGACGACGGTGACGCCTGGGAGGAGGAGCCGCTCGGCGCCGTGGGCGAGTCAGCACATGCGGATACCGCGAACACGACTACTGCCGCCGTCGCAGTACGAGCCCAGCGCGGGATGGGTAAGAGCGATGTCATTGGTCGGCGTCATCACAATGGTGGTCCAGAGAGGCGCCGGGCCCGGCGTTCGCGCGTCTTGCGCGACGAGATCCATGACCAAGTCACGGAAATGGTGGCGGAAGTACGACACCGCGCTTGGGGCGCGAAGCCGCCACACTGTGGGAACCCGCCGGCCCGCCGGCGTGCTCGCGCTCACCCACGCCGGCGTTGGTCGCCGGCTTCATCGTCAGCTTTGAAAGCTGGTCCCGTTAGGCTCGCTCGTCTTCGCGGAATTGGGGTCAGCGTCGAATTGCATCCTTCATTGCATTTGGGGTACGTAAGGGGTCAGAGTCCTGACGCACCATTCCAACGCCCCCGCGGGGGCGTTGGAATGGTGCGTCAGGACTCTGCC